>NZ_JBQPOM010000062.1:0-69562 GCF_052220145.1 Vagococcus sp. WN89Y
TAAAAGAATCTGTGGCAATTTATAACCATGAACGGCCACATCTGGCCCTGAAATACAAAACGCCTGATGATGTTCATCAGGCGTTTTACAGGCGGAAGAGTGTCAACCTATATCAGGACTAGTCATCTTACGGTAAAGATCGTCACGCTTGTAGGGCTGAATTTCGCCCTCTTTGCGGGTTTTCAGTAATTTCAGAATCCAGGTATATTGCTCAGGATGCGGGCCGACAAACACCTCGACCTCTTCATTCATCCGCTGCGCGATAGTGTTGTCATCCGCCGTGAGTAAATCATCCATCGGCGGGCGCACCAGGATTTGCAAACGGTGCGTTCTGGCATCATAAACCGGAAACAGCGGAACCACGCGCGCGCGGCATACCTTCATCAGGCGGCCAATGGCGGGCAATGTTGCTTTGTACGTGGCGAAGAAATCCACAAATTCGCTGTGCTCCGCACCGTGATCCTGGTCGGGCAGATAATAGCCCCAGTACCCCTGGCGTATCGACTGGATAAACGGTTTGATGCCGTCGTTGCGCGCATGCAGACGCCCGCCAAAGCGGCGACGCACGCTGTTCCATACATAGTCATAGACTTTATTGCCCTGATTGTGGAACATCGCCGCCATCTTCTGCCCTTGCGAGGCCATCAGCATGGCCGGGATATCCACCGCCCAGCCGTGCGGCACGAGAAAAATCACTTTCTCGTTATTATTGTGCATCTCATCGATTATCTCTTTTCCCTGCCACTCAATGCGCGGCAGGATTTTTTGCGGCCCACGGATAGCCAGCTCCGCCATCAGCACCATCGCTTGCGGCGCGGTGGCAAACATCTCATCGATAATTGCTTCCCGCTCGGCTTCGCTCTTTTGTGGGAAGCAATAAAGGAGATTGATCTGCGCACGTCGCCGGGCATTTTTACCCAACTTCCCGGCCAGCCGCCCCAGTCGCCCTAAAAGCGGATCGCGCACCGCCGGTGGGATCAGCGCCATGCCGGCAAAAGCGAGCACGCCCAGCCATGCGCCCCAGTTGCGCGGATGGCGAAACTCACTTTCAAACCGGGGAATATACTCGTTGTTATTTTTTTTCGTTTCCATGCACCGTCCGCAGGCCAGAAATCTAATGACTAATAGAGGGGGATAGTTTAGCGAGGCCACACGCTTCGCACAAAAGAAAAAGCCGATGCAGGTTATGCAACGGCTTTAAACGTACAGGTTATGGGCAGATTAGTCGAAACGCAACTGCGGGAGAACTTCCCTGACCTGCGCCAGAAAATCTTTACGCTCTGAACCGGTCAGCCCTTCTGTTCTCGGCAGCTTCGCCGTCAGCGGGTTAACTACCTGCTGGTTGATCCAGACTTCATAATGCAGGTGCGGGCCGGTTGAACGACCGGTGTTACCGGAGAGCGCGATGCGATCGCCGCGCTTCACTTTTTGGCCCGGTTTCACCAGAATTTTACGCAGGTGCATATAGCGCGTGGTATACGTGCGGCCATGACGGATAGCAACATAATAACCGGCCGCGCCGCTACGCTTCGCCACCACCACTTCACCGTCACCGACAGAGAGCACCGGCGTGCCCTGCGGCATGGCGAAGTCGACGCCTTTATGCGGCGCCACGCGGCCCGTCACCGGGTTGAGGCGACGCGGGTTAAAGTTTGAGGAGACGCGGAACTGTTTAGACGTCGGGAAGCGCATAAAACCCTTCGCCAGCCCCGTACCGTTACGATCGTAGAACTTGCCATCTTCGGCGCGGATCGCATAGTAATCTTTGCCATCGGAGCGCAGGCGCACGCCAAGCAACTGGCTCTGTTCCTGCTTACCGCCGAGCATTTCGCGGGACATCAACACCGAGAACTCATCGCCTTTCTTCAGCTTGCGAAAATCCATCTGCCACTGCATGGCTTTAATCACGGAGCTGACTTCTCCGCTGGTAAGCCCTGCTGCTTTCGCGCTGGCCACAAAACTTCCGCCGACGGTGCCTTTCATCACAGAGTTGGTCCAGTCGCCCTGTTGCAGCTCGCTGCTCATTTTGAAACCGTTGCCCGTCCGGTCGTAGGTACGGGTTTCGCGACGGGACATCTCCCAGGTCAAACGCTGTAAATCGCCGTCAGCTGTCAGTGTCCAGGAGAGCTGCTGACCAATTTTCAGGTTTCGCAGCTCTTTATCAGCGCTAGCAAGCTGGCTGATATCGCTCATATCGATGCCGTACTGATTGAGGATGCTGCTTAACGTATCGCCTGTGGAAACCACATATTCATGAATGCCCGCTTCATTGGCGGTTTTCTCGTCGAGTTCGTCCTGCGGCGGCGCTTCGACTTCATCCGGCAGCGTTTGATCGATAGGCTCGCTCGCCTCAGGAAGCAGAGAGCGAATTTCGCTTTTTGGCAGCTCGATAGTTTTGATAATCGGCGCTGATTCGGGGTGATAAACGTAAGGCCGCCAGACGGCGACCGTAAGAGTAAGAACTGTAAGTGACCCCAGCATAACGCGGTGGGGTCGAGGCAGATTATTAAATGCCAGGGCGACAGAGCGGGCTATCTGTTGCACGTATTCACTTCCTCATTATTCTCCCTTCAGGCAGCTCGCATATTGGTTAGACAGTGTGCTAAGGAACTGGGCATAACTCTCTTTACCTGGCTTGATACTGGTGCCAAGGGGATCCAGCGTTCCCATTCGAACGGATGTCCCTCGTGCGACAGATTCAACGACCGCTGGCCTGAACTGTGGCTCAGCAAAAACGCAGGCTGCTTTTTGCTCAACCAACTGTGTTCTGATTTCATGTAAACGCTGCGCACCCGGCTGAATTTCAGGGTTTACGGTAAAATGACCCAGCGGAGTCAGCCCGTAGTGTTTTTCAAAATAGCCATAGGCGTCATGAAAAACGAAATACCCTTTTCCTTTCAGAGGTGCCAGCTCGGTACCGACCTGCTTGTCGGCTTTGGCTAATGATGCCTCAAAAGCCTGCAGGTTGGCGTCTAGTTTGGCTCGACTTTGCGGCATAAGTTCCACTAATTTATCGTGGATTGCAACCGCCGAAAGCTGCGCGATTTCCGGGGATAGCCACAGATGCATGTTGTAATCGCCGTGATGGTGATGTGCCTCACCTTTTTCGCCATGCTGATGAGCCTCTTCATGAGCATGCTCATCCTCCTCATCGCCTTTTATGAGTAGCGGTTTTACCCCTTCCAGTTCCGCCATTGTCACCCGTTTTTTTTCCGGGATTTGCTGCGCGGACTTGGCCATAAAGGCTTCCATATCTGGCCCGACCCAAAAAACTAAGTCCGCGTTTTGTAAGCGTTTTACATCAGATGGACGCAGTGAATAGTCGTGTTCTGACGCCCCGTCAGGCAATAAAATTTCTGTTTCTGTCACCCCATCCGCAATGGCTGATGCGATAAAGCCCAGCGGCTTTAACGAGGCGACGACGGCAGCGTTAGCAGTTTGTGCTGCGCCGCCGAATAAAGCAGCGGAAACCGCTGCGCAAAGAAGCGTATTTTTATGTAACATAATGCGTCTACCCATCGTAACGACTGTAAGAAATGTGATATTATAACATTCTACAACTTGTGCAACCCCTTAAATGCTATGACGAATCTTGTAACGCTGGAAAATGTGAATGTCGCCTTCGGTCAACGCCGCGTGCTTTCAGACATTTCGCTAAGTTTATCGCCCGGTAAAATTTTGACGCTGCTTGGGCCAAACGGCGCGGGTAAATCCACGTTGGTGCGCGTTGTGCTGGGCCTGGTAGCACCCGATTCCGGGAATATCAAGCGTGAAAAAGCCCTGCGTATCGGCTATGTGCCGCAGAAATTACACCTCGATGCTACCCTGCCGCTCACCGTCGGGCGGTTTTTACGCCTGCGTCCCGGCGCACGTAAAGAGGAGCTGATCCCGGCGCTGAAACGCGTTCAGGCTGCGCATCTGATTGACGCACCAATGCAAAAACTTTCTGGCGGCGAGACGCAGCGCGTGCTGCTGGCGCGGGCATTGCTTAATCGCCCGCAGTTGCTGGTGCTGGATGAACCCACGCAGGGTGTGGACGTCAACGGCCAGGTGGCGCTATACGATCTGATTGACCAGTTACGTAAAGAGCTGGACTGCGCGGTGCTGATGGTTTCGCATGACCTGCACCTGGTGATGGCGAAAACTGACGAAGTGCTGTGTCTGAATCATCATATTTGCTGTTCCGGTACGCCTGAAGTGGTGTCATTGCATCCGGAATTTATCTCTATGTTTGGCCCGCGCGGCGCGCAACAGCTGGGGATTTATCGCCACAAACATAATCACCGCCATGATTTGCAAGGTCGCATCGTATTGCGCCAGGGTAATGGACACTGATGATTGAATTACTTTTTCCTGGCTGGCTTGCCGGGGTATTGCTCGCCTGCGCCGCCGGGCCGCTCGGTTCGTTTGTGGTCTGGCGCCGGATGTCCTATTTCGGCGACACGCTGGCACACGCGTCGCTGCTCGGCGTGGCGTTTGGTTTTCTGCTGGATGTGAACCCGTTCTATGCGGTCGTTGCCGTGACGTTAGTGCTGGCCGCCGGGCTGGTGTGGCTTGAAAAGCGCCCTCACCTCGCGGTTGATACGCTGCTGGGTATCATGGCGCACAGTGCCCTGTCGCTGGGCCTGGTGGTCGTCAGTCTGATGTCCAACATCCGCGTTGATCTGATGGCTTACCTGTTCGGGGATCTGCTGGCAGTGACGCCGGAAGATCTGGTCTTTATTGCCCTTGGCGTGGTGATAGTGGTCGGCATTCTGCTCTGGCAATGGCGCAATTTGCTGTCGATGACCATCAGCCCTGAGCTGGCATTTGTTGATGGCGTAAAGCTGCAACGCGTGAAGCTGTTGCTGATGCTGGTGACCGCGCTGACTATCGGTGTTGCGATGAAGTTTGTCGGCGCGCTGATTATCACTTCGCTGCTGATTATCCCTGCTGCGACAGCGCGACGCTTTGCGCGCACCCCTGAACAGATGGCGGGTGTCGCCGTGGGCATCGGTATGATTGCCGTTACCGGCGGGCTGAGCTTTTCCGCGTTTTACGATACCCCGGCAGGCCCCTCCGTAGTGCTCTGCGCGGCGGTGCTGTTTATTCTGAGTATGCTGAAAAAACCGGCTGGCTGAACCCTGCTCCGGAGGCGTTTTGCCTCCGGACTCTTGTGCTTAAGGCGTTTGCGGCGGGGTGATGCCAAAATGGGTCCAGGCTCTGGCCGTCGCCATCCTTCCGCGCGGCGTACGCTGCAAAAAACCCTGCTGGATAAGATAAGGCTCCAGCACATCTTCGATGGTTTCGCGCTCCTCGCCAATCGCCGCCGCCAGGTTATCCAGCCCGACCGGGCCACCGAAAAACTTATCAATCACCGCCAGCAGCAGCTTGCGATCCATATAGTCAAAGCCCTGGGCGTCCACGTTGAGCATATCCAGCGCCTGCGCAGCGATTTCTGCCGTGATATCACCGTTATGTTTCACTTCGGCAAAATCACGCACGCGGCGCAGCAGACGATTTGCGATACGCGGCGTTCCTCGCGAACGGCGCGCCACTTCCAGCGCCCCTTCCTCACTCATCTCCAGCCCCATAAAGCGGGCGCTGCGCCCGACGATATGCTGCAAATCCGCGACCTGGTAAAACTCCAGGCGCTGCACGATACCAAAGCGATCGCGCAGCGGCGAGGTCAGCGACCCGGCGCGCGTGGTTGCGCCTATCAAGGTAAAGGGCGGCAGGTCGATTTTTATCGAGCGCGCCGCCGGGCCTTCGCCGATCATGATGTCCAGCTGGTAATCTTCCATCGCCGGATAGAGCACTTCTTCCACGACCGGGGAAAGGCGGTGGATTTCATCGATAAACAGAACATCATGCGGTTCAAGGTTGGTCAGCATGGCAGCCAGGTCACCGGCCTTTTCCAGCACCGGCCCGGAGGTGGTGCGCAGGTTGACGCCCATCTCGTTGGCAACAATGTTGGCAAGCGTGGTTTTGCCCAGCCCCGGCGGGCCGAAAATCAGCAGATGGTCAAGCGCATCGCCGCGAAGCCTTGCCGCCTGGATGAAGATCTCCATTTGCGAGCGCACCTGCGGCTGACCGATATACTCTTCGAGCATTTTTGGGCGAATTGCGCGATCCACCACATCTTCAGTATTACTGCTGACGGGTGCTACCAGACGGTCTGCTTCAATCATCCTCTACCTCACAATGCCGCGCGTAGCGCTTCACGGATCAGGGTTTCGCTGTTGGCTTCCGGGCGAGCGATTTTGCTCACCATCCGGCTGGCTTCCTGAGGCTTATAGCCCAGCGCCACCAGCGCGGCAACCGCTTCCTGCTCGGCGTCGTCCGCCGGCGGGCTGGCCGGAGAAGTCAGCACCAGATCGGTCGCAGGCGTAAAGAGATCGCCGTGCAGGCCTTTAAAGCGATCTTTCATTTCGACAATCAACCGTTCGGCGGTTTTCTTGCCGATGCCCGGCAGTTTAATCAGCGCCGCCGGGTCTTCGCGCTCCACGGCATTGACGAACTGCTGGGCAGACATGCCGGAGAGGATAGCCAGCGCCAGTTTCGGGCCAACGCCGTTGGTTTTGATAAGCTCACGAAACAGCGTGCGCTCCTGCTTATTATTAAAGCCAAACAGCAGCTGCGCATCTTCGCGCACCACAAAATGGGTAAAAACAGTGGCCTCATTACCGGCGTCCGGTAATTCGTAAAAACAGGTCATCGGCATATGCACTTCATAGCCCACGCCCCCGGCTTCCAGCACCACTAACGGGGGTTGTTTTTCGACAATTATGCCTCTGAGTCTGCCTATCACATGACGCTCCTGCGTTAAGTGCTGAAGAAATAATGTTGTATCATAAAAAAAGGCTGGATGAATATCCAGCCGATTCTGCAGAAAGTGCTTAGCGTAACCGACCGCGTGCCAGGTTGAGGCGTGAACTGCTCACCTGTAATGCGTTCTGGCTGATGTGGCAATGGGTGATGGCAATGGCCAGCGCATCGGCGGCATCCGCCTGCGGGTTCGCGGGCAGTTTAAGCAGGTTACGCACCATGTGCTGCACCTGGCTTTTTTCCGCGCTCCCCATTCCGACCACCGTCTGTTTAACCTGCCGGGCCGCGTACTCAAACACCGGCAAATCCTGGTTTACGGCCGCCACAATCGCCACGCCGCGCGCCTGGCCGAGCTTTAATGCTGAGTCTGCGTTCTTCGCCATAAAGACTTGCTCAATGGCGAAAAAATCAGGCTGAAACTGGGTAATAATTTCCGTCACGCCTGCGTAAATCAGGCGCAGGCGCGAGGGTAAATCATCCACTTTTGTGCGGATGCATCCGCTACCCAGATAAGTCAGTTGCCTTCCTGTCTGGCGAATCACACCATAACCCGTAATGCGTGAACCGGGATCGATTCCCAGAATGACCGCCATCTTAGCACTCCTCAGGCAACCGCAAAAAACCTGCGCCGGGTAAAACAACGACTGAGGCTTCGCAAACAAGCCTCAGTGAACGGCTTCAGAGCGTGGCCGCGACTTCGTCGGAAATCTCACCATTGTGATAAACTTCCTGCACATCGTCGCAGTCTTCCAGCATATCGATAAGGCGCAGCAGTTTCGGTGCCGTTTCTGCGTCCATATCTGCTTTGGTCGACGGGATCATGGCGACTTCTGCGTTGTCTGCTTTCAGACCGGCCGCTTCGAGCGCATCGCGCACCGCGCCCATCTCTTCCCATGCGGTGTAGACATCAATAGCACCATCATCATAGGTCACCACATCTTCAGCGCCTGCTTCCAGTGCCGCTTCCATAATGGTGTCTTCGTCGCCCTGCTCGAAAGAGATAACCCCTTTCTTGCTAAAGAGATAGGCCACGGAGCCGTCCGTGCCGAGATTGCCGCCGCATTTGCTGAAGGCGTGACGCACTTCGGCAACGGTACGGTTACGGTTATCACTCAGGCATTCAACCATCACGGCGGTACCGCCAGGGCCGTAGCCTTCGTAGATGATGGTTTCCATGTTCGCGTCTTCATCACCGCCTACGCCGCGCGCGATGGCACGGTTTAAGGTGTCGCGGGTCATGTTGTTGGCTAGCGCTTTATCAACCGCCGCACGCAGGCGCGGGTTAGAAGCGACATCGCCACCGCCCAGACGCGCTGCGGTAACCAGCTCGCGAATGATTTTGGTGAAAATCTTACCGCGTTTGGCATCCTGTGCTGCTTTGCGGTGCTTGGTATTGGCCCATTTACTGTGACCTGCCATAAAAATTCTCCAGAAAAGCCTTATCCCTTCGCCTTGCAGCCCCTGATATGAGGCTGAAATGCCGGGGAAATTTATCAGGCGTTAATTACAAATTCTTCAATCGCCTGCCGGTTGCTCCACGACTTGGTCAATGCCGCCGCCTCGACGGCATCAACCCAGCGGTACGCCAGATGTTCGGTAAAAACGATCGGGCGTTCGTGTGGCAACATCAGACAAAACCAGGACTCGGTATTGTGCGTGATGCCCGGCGCGTAGCGATGACGTAAATGACTAAAAATTTCAAACTCCACCGTGCGCTGACAATC
Organism: Vagococcus sp. WN89Y; assembly: GCF_052220145.1. NCBI lineage: Bacteria > Bacillati > Bacillota > Bacilli > Lactobacillales > Enterococcaceae > Vagococcus > Vagococcus sp. WN89Y. The sequence continues at coordinate 8,532 of NZ_JBQPOM010000062.1, forward strand.
GGCTATCGGGAGTTGCTCGGCGGCAATATCGATGTCGACCTCTTCCTTTACTTCACGCATGGCGGCTTGCAACGCAGTCTCCCCTGCTTCCAGGCTGCCGGTAACGGACTGCCAGAAATCCGGATCGTCGCGTCGCTGCAACATCAGCACCCGTTTCGAATCCTGCGCGTAGATAACCACCAGAACAGAAACAGGGTGCTTAAAAGGCATATTATTTATTCTCCGGCGTCTCTTTTTTGACCACGGAAATATTCAGCTCAGCCAGGGCCGTTGGATTCGCAAAGCTCGGCGCTTCGGTCATCAGGCAGGCGGCGGCGGTGGTTTTCGGGAACGCGATAACGTCGCGGATGTTATCCGTGCCGGTCAGCAGCATCGTCAGGCGATCCAGACCAAACGCCAGGCCTGCGTGCGGCGGCGTACCGAACTTCAGCGCATCCAGCAGGAAGCCAAATTTCTCGCGCTGCTCCTGCTCATTGATTCCCAGAATGCCAAACACGGTTTGCTGCATGTCGCCATTATGAATACGCACAGAACCGCCGCCCACTTCATAACCGTTGATAACCATATCGTAGGCGTTTGCAATGGCCGTTTCCGGCGCGGCTTTCAGCTCTGCGGCGGTCATATCGCGCGGTGCGGTGAACGGATGATGCATCGCCGTCAGGCCGCCTTCGCCGTCCTCTTCGAACATCGGGAAGTCAATCACCCACAGCGGCGCCCACTTGCTCTCGTCCGTCAGGTTCAGATCTTTACCCAGCTTGAGGCGCAGCGCGCCCAGCGCATCGGCAACCACTTTTTTGTTGTCCGCGCCGAAGAAGATCATATCGCCGTCCTGCGCGTTGGTGCGCTCAAGGATGGCGGCGACGATTTCTGCATTCAGGAACTTCGCCACCGGGCTGGTGATGCCTTCCAGACCTTTCGCGCGTTCATTAACTTTAATGTATGCCAGGCCTTTCGCCCCGTAGATTTCAATAAATTTACCGTAGTCGTCAATCTGTTTGCGGCTAAGCCCGGCGCCGCCCGGCACACGCAGTGCGGCAACGCGGCCTTTGGCATCGTTAGCCGGGCCGGAGAAGACTTTAAACTCTACCGTTTTGAGCAGGTCAGCAACGTCCACCAGCTCCATCGGGTTACGTAAGTCCGGTTTGTCAGACCCGTAGCGACGCTCGGCTTCGGCGAAGGTCATCACCGGGAACTCGCCCAGATCCACGCCTTTAATTTCCAGCCACAGCTGGCGCACCAGCGCTTCCATCACTTCACGCACCTGCGGCGCGGTCATAAAGGAGGTTTCCACATCGATCTGGGTGAATTCCGGCTGGCGGTCAGCACGCAAATCTTCGTCGCGGAAGCATTTGACGATTTGATAGTAGCGGTCAAAGCCGGACATCATCAGCAGCTGTTTGAAAAGCTGCGGTGATTGCGGCAGCGCGTAGAATTTACCTTTGTGCACGCGTGACGGCACGAGGTAGTCGCGCGCGCCTTCCGGCGTCGCTTTGGTCAGCATCGGCGTTTCGATATCCAGAAAACCGTGATCGTCCATAAAGCGGCGCACAAAGCTTGTGATCTTCGCGCGGGTTTTCAGACGCTGCGCCATTTCAGGGCGGCGCAGATCGAGGTAGCGGTATTTCAGGCGCGCTTCTTCGGTGTTGACATGGTTTGAGTCGAGCGGCAGCGCTTCGGCACGGTTGATAATGTTCAGCGCGGTGGCGAACACTTCAACTTCACCGGTAGCCATATCTTTGTTGACGTTTTTCGCGTCACGCGCACGCACGGTACCGGTAATCTGAATGCAAAACTCATTACGCAGTTCAGAAGCGAGCTGGAACGCATCCTGATGGTCCGGGTCAAAAAACACCTGCACGATGCCTTCGCGATCGCGCATATCAATAAAGATAAGGCTACCGAGGTCACGGCGACGGTTGACCCACCCACAAAGCGTTACTTGCTGTCCCACATGGGATTGATTGAGCTGCCCGCAATATACTGTACGCATGAGATATCCCTTAATTAGCTGCGCGCGACCTGTCACCTGCGGTGCAGGCGCTTTGGTGGCAGCTAGTTTCGTATGTCACAACTGGATGAAAAAAGGGGGCTATTATACTGGAAATAATGCCAGACGATAAGCCCGCTACCGACTGTACGCGCGTTTGCTGCGCGCTTATTGCGCATTCTCACAAAATTTAACAAAAATTGTAAACCGTGCGCCCTGAGTTAACGCGTAAGGTAGGGGTGAAATCATTTCATTTTCAGGAGTTCTGATGCTCAAGCTTGATGCTGAGAAAACCGCGCTGGTGGTTATCGATTTACAGGAAGGTATCCTGCCTTTCGCTGGCGGCCCTCATAGTGCGCAGGATGTCGTCGCGCGCGCCGCGAAACTCGCCGGGGCGTTTCGCGCCCATAATGCGCCGGTCGTGCTGGTGCGCGTCGGCTGGTCGGCAGGGTTTGCCGAAGCGCTGAAGCAGCCGGTCGATATGCCTGCCGGTGGGCATTCCCTGCCGGAAAACTGGTGGACATACCCGCAGGCGCTGGGCAAAGAGGCGAGCGACATTGAAGTCACCAAACGCCAGTGGGGCGCTTTTTACGGCACCGATCTGGAGTTGCAGCTGCGCCGTCGCGGCATCGACACCATCGTGCTGTGCGGTATCTCCACCAATATCGGCGTGGAATCCACCGCACGTAACGCGTGGGAGCTTGGCTTTTCGCTGGTGGTTGCCGAAGATGCCTGCAGCGCGGCAAGCGCCGAGCAACATAACGCCAGCATCACCCATATCTACCCACGCATCAGCCGCGTTCGCAGCACGGACGAGATCCTAAGTGCCCTATGATCTATATCGGCCTGCCGCAATGGTCGCACCCGAAATGGGTGCGCCTTGGCATCACCAGTCTTGAAGAGTATGCCCGCCACTTTAACTGTGTCGAGGGCAACACCACGCTCTATGCGCTGCCCAAAGCCGAGATTGTTGCGCGCTGGCGCGAGCAGACCACGGACGACTTTCGCTTTTGTTTTAAATTCCCGGCAACCATTTCCCATCAGGCCGCGTTGCGCAACTGCGGGGAATTAACGCAGGAATTTTTCAGCCGTATGTCGCCACTGAGCGCGCGCATCGGCCAGTACTGGCTGCAACTTCCCGCCGCGTTTGGCCCACGGGATTTGCCCGCGCTGTGGGCATTTCTTGATAGCCTGCCTCAGGCGTTTACCTACGGCGTTGAAGTGCGCCACCCGCTCTTTTTCACCAAAGGCGAAGAGGAGAAAGCGCTGAATCAGGGTTTACATCGCCGGGGCGTTAACCGGGTGATACTTGACAGCCGCCCGGTGCACAGCGCGGTGGCACACAGTTACGCGCTGAAAGAAGCGCAACGTAAAAAACCGAAAGTCCCGGTGCATGCGCTGGTTACGGCTCATCATCCGATGGTGCGTTTTATCGGTAGCGATAATATGGCGCAGAACCGCGAGCTGTTTGCCGTCTGGCTCGAAAAGCTGCCGCTGTGGGCGCAAACCACTACGCCATATCTGTTTTTGCATACGCCGGATATCGCCCAGGCGCCGGAGCTGGTCGACACCCTCTGGCCGGACCTTGCTGCCGCCTTGCCCGGGATTGGCAATGCGCCTTCGATTCCATCGCAATCTTCTCTTTTCTAAGCGAACCACCTATTATTGTAGTGCGATCGTCAAAGCCATAAGGGCTTAAAGGGAGTTTGTATGGTTAGCGCGCTTTATGCCGTGCTGGGTGCGTTGTTGTTACTGAAGTTCTCATTCGATGTGGTCCGTCTGCGCATGCAGTACCGTGTGAATTACGGAGACGGTGGTTTTAGCGAGCTGCAAAGCGCCATACGCATTCATGGCAATGCGGTAGAATACATCCCTGTTGCTATCGTCCTGCTGCTGTTTATGGAGATGAACGGCGCGCAAACCTGGATGGTGCATGTGTGCGGGCTGTTGTTGATCGTGGGTCGCCTGATGCATTACTACGGGTTATACCATCGCCTCTATCGTTGGCGGCGTTCGGCTATCAGCGCCACCTGGTGTTCGCTGTTGCTGATGGTGCTGGCTAACCTCTGGTATATGCCCTGGGAGTTGGTTTTCTCCCTGCATTAGCGCACAATACGCCCCTTTGTTTTCCCGGATATTTACACTATGTCTCACCGCGACACGCTTTTTTCTGCGCCTATCGCCAGCCTGGGCGACTGGACTTTCGATGAACGGGTAGCTGAAGTCTTCCCGGACATGATCCAGCGCTCCGTCCCGGGTTACTCCAACATTATTTCTATGATCGGTATGCTGGCGGAGCGCTTTGTGCAGCCCGCCACGCAGGTTTACGATCTCGGCTGCTCGCTGGGTGCCGCCACGCTTTCCGTGCGCCGTAACATTCACCAGGACGGCTGCAAAATTATCGCTGTTGATAACTCTCCGGCAATGGTTGAACGCTGCCGTCGCCATATCGACGCCTATAAAGCGCCGACGCCGGTTGAGGTCATTGAAGGCGACATCCGCGATATCACAATTGAAAATGCTTCGATGGTGGTGCTGAATTTTACGCTGCAATTTCTTGAGCCGGACGACCGGCTGGCGCTGCTGAAGAAAATTTATCAGGGGCTGAACCCTGGCGGCGCGCTGGTGCTGTCGGAAAAGTTCAGCTTCGAAGATAAGACCGTGGGCGAGCTTTTGTTCAACATGCATCACGACTTTAAACGTGCCAACGGCTACAGCGAGCTGGAGATAAGCCAGAAGCGCAGCATGCTGGAAAACGTCATGTTGACGGATTCGGTCGAAGCGCATAAAGCGCGCCTGCATCTGGCGGGTTTTGAGCACAGCGAGCTGTGGTTCCAGTGCTTTAACTTTGGCTCTCTGGTGGCTCTGAAGGCGGGCGCGGCATGATAGAGTTTGGTCGTTTTTATCAGCAAATCGCGCTTGGGCCGTTGGCTCACTGGCTGGAAACATTGCCTGCGCAGATTGCCGCCTGGCAGCGCGAAGCCCTGCACGGCCAGTTTAAGCAGTGGAATAATGCTGTCGAATTTCTGCCCACGATCACACCTGCAAAGCTCGATCTGCTGCACAGCGTCAGCGCCAGCAGTGCTGAACCGCTAAGTCCAGGGCAACAGAAAGGAATAGAGACGCTGCTGCGCAATCTGATGCCCTGGCGCAAAGGGCCGTTCTCTTTATACGGTATTGATATTGATACCGAATGGCGCTCGGACTGGAAATGGCAGCGCGTGTTGCCGCACCTGTCTGATTTAACCGGGCGCACCATTCTCGACGTTGGCTGCGGCAGCGGTTATCACCTGTGGCGCATGATTGGCGCCGGGGCGTCGCTCGCGGTGGGTATCGATCCGACACAGTTGTTTTTATGTCAGTTCGAAGCGGTGCGCAAACTGCTGGGCGACGATCGCCGCGCGCACCTGCTGCCGCTGGGCATTGAGCAGCTTCCGGCGCTCAAAGCGTTTGATACCGTCTTTTCGATGGGCGTGCTTTACCATCGTCGCTCGCCGCTGGAGCATCTCTGGCAGTTAAAAGATCAGTTGGTCAACGAGGGCGAACTGGTACTGGAAACTCTGGTGGTGGAAGGTGATGAGCACACCGTGCTGGTGCCTGGCGACCGCTACGCGCAGATGCGTAACGTCTACTTTATTCCCTCGGCGCTGGCGCTGAAAAACTGGCTGGAGAAGTGCGGCTTTGTGGATGTGCGCATTGTGGATATGTGCGTGACCAGCACCGATGAGCAGCGGCGCACGTCCTGGATGACCAGCGAGTCGCTGGCTGATTTCCTCGCGCCGAACAACCCGTCAAAAACCGTGGAAGGCTACCCGGCGCCGCTGCGTGCCGTGCTGATTGCCCGCAAACCGTAGATAAAAAAAGGCCCCTGTTAATGGCAGGGGCCTGGTACGAGCAAACATCATATTGGGCGACATGATGTGCGGTAAAAAACGGTTCAGCGGCGATGTTGCACAATCATCTGTTTCATCTGCGCCACTGCGTCGCCATCAACACCATAGCGGGCATATTCATCCGCTGCCGGGTCTGATGACATCGATAATCCTGTGTTGCGATAACGCATAGGCGAAGCGCTCCAGCGCCCCGCCGAGCTGTGTAGCTCTTTTATGCCGGCGGCCAGAAATTTGCCGAGATTTTGCACACGAACGCCTGCGCCAGCCATAATGATTGGAACACCAGTACGTGCATTTAGTTCAATAATTAATGAAAGACCTTTTTCCGCCGACGACTGCTGCCCCGATGTAAGAATGCGAGCAATGCCCAAATCTGCCAGTACATCAATGGCCTGCTTCGGGTCAGCACACATATCAAAGGCGCGATGAAAAGTGACGGACATCTCTCCCGCGGCGCGCATGATTTCGCGCATTCGCGGCACATCAACCAGCCCGTCTTCATTCAGCACACCGGTCACCAGCCCCGGAAAACCAAGCTCACGGATAAGATGGATATCTTCAAGCATGGCAGCGAATTCATCAGAGCGATAGCAAAAATCTCCGCCGCGCGGTCGCACTATCGGATGCACCGGGATACTCAGCGCCTGGCGCGCCGCTTTTAACGCGCCAAAGGAGGGCGTCAGGCCCCCTTCGTTGGGCGCGGCGCAAAATTCAATACGATCCGCCCCGCGCTGCTGCGCGATAACGGCATCCTCTACGCTGTAACAGCAAATCTCCAGTAGCGCCATCTCTCCTCCTTCTGCGCATCTATCATGGCACGCTCTGGCCAGCGCAACGCTGCGCGCCTTCACACCTTGCGTTTTACTTCGCTCGCCACAATCGCTTCTATTGTCCACGGGTGGAATTTTACCGTGACGACACCATCCGTCACCGCAAGCGTCGGGTTGGGTAAACGCTCGCCCTCGCCTTTCGGCGAGCTGGTTTTAACGCTAATCCCCGGCTGGCTTAAGCCTTCGTCAGCCAGCAGCGCCAGCGCGCGGGCGTTCAGCGTCTGTGGCTCGCCGGGCAGGACTATCTCAATATGTTCCCAGCCTTCGTGCGGGTAACGTTTCTCTCCCGGCCACGGCAGCTCAATCACGGTGAATGCCCAGTGCGCCACGCGCACCGGCTCGCGCAGCTTAAACAGGCAAATTGGCCGACCGTTGATAATGTTTTCCGAGAGTAATTCGCCGCACTGCTCAAGGCCCTGCCGCCAGCGCTCGGCGGTGGCGTTCTGATGGCAACGCAGCGAAATATGATCCGCCTGCAGCGGCGCGATATCCAGCCCCAGCCGGTTCGTCAGCGCCGAAAGCGCGTCGCTAAAACGTGGCAAATCCGCCACTAAATCCTGCAATGTTTCGATAGTTTGCCAGTGGGCCATAGCTGCACTCACGAAGGGAAAACGGCTAATTTACCTTGTTATGCGCCGCTAACCAAGCCAGGCAAGGCGCGCATTTCCCGATACTGACGCCAACAGGCATTTACAGTATACTCCCGCTTTTATTATCAACACCCAGACACCGCGCCATGCTATGCGCGGCGTCATAAATGTAAGGTATACCGGTGAATATTCAGGCTCTTCTCTCAGAAAAAGTCAGTCAGGCGATGATTGCCGCAGGCGCTCCCGCAGATTGTGAAGCGCAGGTACGTCAGTCAGCCAGGGTTCAGTTTGGTGACTATCAGGCCAATGGCGTGATGGCGGTTGCAAAAAAACTGGGCATGGCACCGCGACAACTGGCCGAGCAGGTTGTATCTCACCTCGCTCTTGACGGGATTGCCAGCAAAGTAGAGATCGCCGGTCCGGGCTTTATCAATATTTTCCTCGACCCTGCTTTTCTCGCCAAACAGGTTAACGAGGCGCTGAAATCCGAGCGACTGGGCGTTGCGCAACCGCAGCCGCAAACCATCGTAGTGGACTACTCGGCACCGAACGTGGCGAAAGAGATGCACGTCGGTCACCTGCGTTCAACCATCATCGGCGACGCCGCCGTACGCACACTGGAGTTCCTCGGCCATCGTGTTATTCGCGCCAACCACGTCGGCGACTGGGGCACCCAGTTCGGCATGCTGATTGCATATCTGGAGCTAAAACAGCAAGAGAACGCCGGGGATATGGCACTCGCGGATCTCGAAGGTTTCTACCGCGAAGCGAAAAAGCATTACGACGAAGATGCCGCGTTTGCCGAGCGCGCGCGCGGTTACGTGGTGAAACTGCAAGGCGGCGATGCCTATTGCCGTGAAATGTGGCGTAAGCTGGTGGACATCACCATGAGTCAAAACCAGGCGACCTACGAGCGTCTGAACGTAACGCTGACGCGCGATGATGTGATGGGTGAGAGCCTGTATAACCCGATGCTGCCGGGCATTGTTGCGGATCTGAAAGCGAAAGGTCTGGCGGTGGAGAGCGAAGGCGCGACCGTGGTGTTCCTCGATGAGTACAAAAACAAAGAGGGCGAACCGATGGGCGTTATCATCCAGAAAAAGGATGGCGGCTATCTCTACACCACCACTGATATTGCCTGTGCGAAATATCGCTACGAAACCCTGCATGCGGATCGCGTGCTCTACTTTATCGACTCGCGCCAGCACCAGCATCTGATGCAGGCGTGGACCATTGTGCGCAAAGCGGGTTATGTGCCGGAATCCGTGCCCCTTGAGCACCACATGTTCGGCATGATGCTGGGCAAAGACGGTAAACCGTTTAAAACCCGCGCGGGCGGGACGGTGAAACTGACCGACCTGCTGGATGAAGCGCTGGAGCGCGCGCGCCGCCTGGTGGCGGAAAAGAACCCGGATATGCCTGCCGACGAGCTGGAAAAACTGGCAAGCGCGGTCGGTATTGGCGCGGTGAAGTATGCGGACTTGTCGAAAAATCGCACTACCGATTATGTGTTCGACTGGGACAATATGCTGGCATTTGAAGGCAATACCGCGCCGTATATGCAGTACGCGTATACCCGCGTGCTCTCCGTGTTCCGCAAGGCGGGCATTGATGAGCGCGAGCTGGATGCCGCCGCAGTGGTAATTAGCGAAGACCGCGAGGCACACCTGGCCGCGCGCCTGTTGCAGTTTGAAGAGACGCTGGATGTGGTGGCCCGCGAAGGCACGCCGCACGTGATGTGCGCTTATCTCTACGATCTGGCGGGTCTGTTCTCCGGTTTCTATGAGCACTGCCCTATCCTCAGCGCCGAGAATGACGAAGTGCGCCAGAGCCGCCTGAAGCTGGCGCTGCTGACGGCCAAAACTCTGAAACTGGGTCTGGATACGCTCGGTATCGAAACCGTCGAACGTATGTAATGCTGCGTTAAAACAAAGGGCCGCAACGGTAAACGTCGCGGCCCTTTTTTATTGCCGGTTAAAACGCACTTAGTAACACGGCCCGGTTTCGCCTTTGGCAAAGCTTACGGACATTGTCGGGAGCGTTGCGCTACCGTCAAACGTTGCATTTACGGTAAAACGGCTATCCTCTTTTAAAGGTATAATATTAAGGATGTAATCACCTTTTGAATTATCAAATTTGGGGGCACCGAATCCCGTTGAACCTTCTACCGCTTCCGTTAATACACGATTATTAATTTTGAAATTCGCCAGATAATGGGGGTCCGCATTAACTTTAGTCCCATCTTCCAGCGCCAGTTCAATCACTGACTGCGCATACCCACTGTTTACCTGATTATTCTGAAGAAATAGTTCAAGCGGTATACGACTGTACATTGAGTATCCAGCGTATAGCTCATCCGAAGAACCATTAACGGGTGTCATGTTAAACCTCTCATCGACGCCTGCACCATTACCAAAATTGGCGTAAAACATCATTTCCAGCCTGGTCAACCGAATGTTCTTCGTGGGTGCGGGAACCGTTGTGCCGGGCTTCTCTGAGGAAACCGGGCAAGTCGCCGCGCCGCTGCCGTTATACTGCGTCTTGACTTTGCTGACACGCAATGACGTTTTCCAGTCAGTGGTAGTCGCAGAGAAGTTCCACTCGAAAGGAATCGAAAAATCCACCCCCACATTAGCCCAGGTCAGGGTGTACGGCGGGTTCAGGAAGGTCATAGTGACCTCCTCTTCACTGCCAGGCCTGCCCGGAATACCCACGTCTATCGTCCTGTCGCCGTGCGAGTCCGCCTTCACGCTCACCGTCAGCTCACCATTGCTGTCCGTTGGCGCGATTTTGCCAAAGGTCACCGGCTCGCCGGATGCCAGGGCAATTGCCGGGGTGAAGCCAACCACCGGCGTATTGATACCGTCGGTCAGTTTCACCCTGAAGGTGTTCGCCTGCGTCCCATCCGACACTTCCTGGTCTGTAAGCTTGGTCACCGTGGTACGAATAACCGTTGGCACGAAATACACACTCACGTTCTGGCTGCTGCCGTTTACGCTCGCCGTGACCGTGCTCTGCCCCTGCGTATTACTGGTCATGGTGACGGTCACGCTGCCATCGCTGCCGGTTTTGCCGCTGCCGGTGATGCTGGCACCATTGTCGGCGCTAAAGTTCACCGTCTGACCGGAGAGGAGATTACCAAACGCATCGGTGACGGTTGCTTTGACGCTGTTGGTCTCGCTGCCGTCGGCTTTGGCGTTGTTATCCACCACCAGCAGATTACCGCTCAGGATCTGCGCAGTGCTGCTATCGGCGATAAAGGTCACCGCTTTGCTCTGGCTGCTGCTGTTGACCGTCGCCACTACGCTGCTCTGCCCGGCTTTGGTGCTGGTGATCGTGGTCGTCACTTCACCGTTAGCATCGGTGGTGGCGCTCCCGGCAATTTTCGCGCTGTTGTCTGCGCTGAAACTCACCGCCAGCCCGGCGACGCGGTTGTTGTACGCATCCTCCACCGTCGCTTTCACGCTGTTGGTGGCGCTGCCGTTCGCCAGCGCGTTATCGTTCACCACCACCAGGCTGCCGCTGACAATTTGCGCGGTTGAACTGTCTGCCACGAAGGTCACCGCCTGGCTCTGGCTGCTGCTGTTCACCGTTGCCACCACGCTGCTCTGCCCGGCTTTGGTGCTGGTCAGAGAAACAGTGATTTCACCTTTGCCATCTGTGGTGGCACTGGTAGCGATGGTCGCACCGTTATCCGCGCGGAAGCTCACCATCTGCCCGGCGACAAGGTTGCCGAACGCATCGGTCACCGTCGCTTTGACGCTGTTAGTCGCACTGCCGTTAGCCAGCGCATTGTCAGCAACCACCACCAGGTTACCGCTGACGATTTGCGCTGTGGAGTTATCGGCAACAAAGGTGAGCGCTTTGCTCTGGCTCTGACCATTAACCGTTGCTTTCACCGTGCTCTGCCCGGCTTTGGTGCTGGTCAGGGTCGCTGTCACCTCCCCTTTGGCATCCGTGGTGCCGCTGGCGGTAATCTTCGCGCTGTTATCGGCGCTGAAGCTCACCGTCTGCCCGGCGAGGATGTTGCCATAGGCATCGGTCACCGTCGCTTTGACACTGTTGGTCGCACTGCCGTTCGCCAGCGCGTTGTCAGCAATGACCACCAGGTTACTGCTGATGATTTGCGCCGTGGAATTATCGGCCACAAAGCTCAGCGTCTGGCTCTGACTGCTGCTGTTCACCTTCGCCACGACCTTGCTCTGCCCGGCTTTGGTGCTGGTAAGCTGCATCGTTACTTCACCGCGAGCATCGGTGGTGCCGCTGGCGGCGATGGTCGCGCCATTGTCCGCACTAAAGGCGACGGCAAGCGCAGGTACTGCGTTACCGTTAGCATCCACCACGCTGGCTTTCACGCTGTTCGTGGCGCTGCCGTTAGCCAGCGCGTTGTCCGCAACGATAACCAGGCTACCGTTAAGAAGCTGTGCGGTGCTGCTGTCGGCAATAAAGGTGAGCGCTTTGCTCTGGCTTTGACCATTAACCGTTGCCTGCACCGTGCTCTGCCCGGCTTTGATGCTGGTCAGCGTGGCAGTGATTTCCCCGTTTGCGTCAGTTTTACCGCCTGCGGTAATGGTTGCGCCATTGTCGGCGGAGAAGCTCACAGTCTGCCCGGCCAGAATATTACCGAAGGCATCGGTGACTGTCGCTTTCACGCCGTTGGTCGCCTGACCATCCGCTTTGGCGTTGTCGTTCACCACTTGCAAATCGCCGCTGGCAATTTGTGCGGTCGAGTTATCTGCCATAAAGCTCACCGTCTGGCTGCGCGTGCCGCCATTGACGGTAACGCTCACCTTGCTCTGCCCGGCTTTGGTGCTGGTCAGCGTCATCACCACCTCGCCCAGGGAATCGGTCGTGCCGCTGGCGGCGATGGTTGCGCCATTGTCCGCTTTGAAGCTTACCGTCTCACCCGCCACGGCGTTGCTATAGGCGTCCGTCACCGTCACTTTCACGCTGTTGGTGGCTTTGCCATTGGCCAGCGCGTTATCCGTGACGACCACCAGCGCGCCGATAGCGACCTGCGCGGTATTGTTATCCGCAACGAAGGTGACGTTCTGGCGCTGGCTGCTGCCGTTGATGCTTGCCGTCACCGTGCTCTGCCCGGCTTTGGTGCTGGTCAGCGACACGCTTGCCTCACCCTGTGCGTCAGTGGTGGCGCTGCTGGCGATGGTTGCGCCATTGTCTGCGCTAAAGTTAACCGTCATGCCTGGAATAATGTTACCGAACGCATCGGTCACCGTGGCCTGCACGCTGTTGATATCCACACTGTTTGCTTTGGCGTTATCTCTTACCACGGTCAGGTTGCCGCTCACTATCTGTGCGGTGCTGTTGTCCGGGATAAAGGTCACGTTCTGGCGCTGACTGCTGCCATTGATGCTGGCGGTCACACGGCTTTGGCCGGCCTGGATACTTGTCAGGCTCACCGTCACGTCACCCTGAGCATCCGTGGTGCCTTTGGCGGCAATGGTTGCGCCATTATCCGCCGTGAAGCTCACCTCAATACCCGGCACAAGGTTACCGTGCGCATCCGTGACCGTCGCTTTGACGCGGTTGGTCGCGCGGCCGTCCGCTTTGGCGTTATCCGTCACCACCTTCAGGTTTCCGCCAATAATTTGCGCCGTGGCGCTGTCGGCGATAAAGGTCACTGTCTGGCGCTGGCTGCTGCCATTGATGCTGGCGGTCACGTTACTCTGCCCGGCTTTGGTGCTGGTCAGCATCATGGTTACTTCACCGGAAGCATCGGTGGTGCCGCTTGCTGCAATGACCGCGCCGTTATCGGCGCTGAAGCTCACCTGCTGTCCCGCCAGCACGTTGCCATGCGCATCCGTGACCGTGGCCTTCACGCTGTTGGTGTCGCTACCGCTGGCTTTCGCATTATCTTTCACCACCACCAGGTCGCCGCTGGCAATCTGCGAGGTGCTGTTATCGGCGACAAAATTCACCGCCTGGCGCTGGCTGCTGCCATTGATGCTGGCGGTCACGGTGATCTGCCCGGCTTTGGTGCTGGTTAGCGTGACCGTTGTTTCACCTTTATCATCCGTGGTGCCTTGCGCGACAATGGTTGCGCCATTATCGGCACTAAAGCTCACCACCTGGCCCGGAACCCGGTTGCCGTTTGCATCGGTGACCGTTGCTTTGACGCTATCCGTTGCGCTACCGTCCGCTTTTGCGTGGTCCTGCACCACCACCAGCGCACCGCTGATAATCTGCGCCGTGCTGTTGTCGGCGACAAAGTTAACCTTCAGATGCTGGCGGCTGCCATTTATCGATGCCGTCACGGTACTCTGCCCGGCTTTGACGCTGGTCAGGGTCATGATGACTTCGCCTTTGGCATCCGTGGTTCCGGCGGGTGCGATAACCGCGCCGTTATCCGCGCTAAAATTGACCTGCATGGCGGAGAGAACGTTGCCGTTTGCATCTTTCACAGTTGCCTTCACCCGGTTGGTGTCATGGCTATCCGCTTTCGCGTTATCGCGCTCAGCGACCAGGTCGCCGTTCATTATCTGCGCGCTGGAACGATCGCCAACAAAGTTCACCACCTGACGCTGGCTGCTGCCGTTGATACTTGCCGTCACGGTAGTCTTGCCGGAAGTGGTGTTGGTGAGGCTGACCGTCACGCTGCCATCGCTGCCGGTTTTCCCTTCTGCGGCGATCAATGCGCCGTTATCGGCTTTGAAGCTGACCGTCTGGTCACGGAGCAGGTTGCCGGTGGCATCGCGCACCGTCGCTTTCACGCTGTTGCTCTCTTTGCCGTCGGCCTGCGCGTTATTTTTCACCACCACCAGCTCGCCGCTGGCGATTTGCGCGCTGCGGCCATCTGCCGTCAGCGTGACGCTGGCGGAGGCAAAGCGGCTGTTACGGGCTTGCGGCGTAATGATCAGCGACTCCGGTTTGTTGCCGGCGGTCAGGGTGGCAAGATATTCACCGGCAGCCTGGCGACTGAACGTGCTCAGCGTTGACGTCAGCGTGCCGCGCAGTCTGGCACCTTTTTCAACGCTGATTTCGTCTGCGTTAATATCAACCGGTTTGCCTTCGCGATCGTTCACTTTAAGCAGCAGTTGCAGCTGGGTTTTACCGTCTGCGGGCAGCACGCTTTTGGCCGGGGTGAGCGCGCTCATACTGGTGCTGATCGCCGCCTGGGTGACGGTGACCTGAGTCTGAGCCTGCTCTGAGCGGTTACCTTTTTTATCCACGGCGACAGCGCTCACGGTATAGCTGTTTACCCCGCCCGGTGCGGAGTGATACTCCGGCAGCACAACGCTGAAATCGCTCTCGCCTTGCTGTGTAATTTTTCCGCCTGCGGCGACAAGCGCCCCGGCCGACCAGATAATCCGTTCCAGCCCATATTTACTGTTTACGGCAACGCCGAGGGATTTTTCCTGCCCGGCGTAACCCGCGACAAGCGCCGCCAGCTGCAAACGGATCAGCGCTTTCTTGCGGTAATCCAGCACAATATTGTTATTGCGCGCCACCAAATCATAGCGGTTGCCGGAAAGCTTGCGCATCTGGCTTACGGCTGAAGGATCTGTCTGTTTTTGCCACGACACGCCTGGCTGATAATTAACACGCAGACCGAACTGCGCGTCGCTGTGCCCTCCCTGCCCCTGGCGGTGCCCGGCAGAGAGTGTCAGTAACGGGAACGGGGTATAATTCGCGCTAATGGTAATGGCGCGCGGGTTGTTCTGGCGGTTTTCCATACCAAAAAGCGCGACTTGTTTGCCGTAATATTGCTCATAAACCACTTCCGCACCGAGCTGCGGCCATGCAGGCAGCCATCCCTGAGCGCGGATATCCCAGCCATTAGCCGGGCGCTCTTCATAATCTTCTAGATCGGGGGAATTCTGCCAGTTGGTCAGGCGCAGGTAATTATTGGCGCCAAACTTCAGGTAATCGCGCCAGTATTCAAGGCCGGTTCCCAGGCGCATATGGCCTCTGGAGAGGTCGTAATCGATAAACAGATTACCGCCGAGCATCCAGCTTTCCTGAAACGCGCGATAGCCAAGTCCGGCATTATATTGTGTGCGATCGTCCGTGCGGTGCAGGCTCTGTTGGGTGAAAAATAAGCTGTCTTTCTGTTCTGTCAGCGGAAGCAGCAGGTCGAACTGAGAGTTTTTTACACCGCTCGTTTTGTTGAAATCGAGCTGCACCCGTGCCGTGCCGCCGCGCGCCAGCCATTTTTTAATTTGATCATTGACCGCGCCGGAAAGATAGCTGCCCGCCATAGAGGCCATCGTATCGCTGTCAGGATGGTCAGCAAAGAATGCCCCAACCCGTGAAGCGACGCCAGCGAAGGTTTTTTCCGGGTTTTCCTGTTCTGTAGACTGCTTTTTACCCGACGCGGGTGCTAACGGCGCCAGTGGGACGTCGATTTCATCGCCTGGCTGCAGGTTATCAAAGCCGCGCGCGAAGGTACGAAACTGATTTAACGCGCGCAGTGCGGCGATGGCGAGGTTAAATTTTTTGCTGACCGACGCCGTGGTCTCTCCCGCTGAGAGTGTATAAGTCGTTGTTCGTTGCGGGAGTTGTTCAGCGTTATTTGAAAGCGCGCTGGCGCGCGTATTCGCATGCGCGATAAGTGGCGTAAAGGCAATGGCTGACGGAAACGCCGCCTGAGAAAATATCACCAGACTGGCAATACTTTTTTTGAAAAAAGAGGTGTGAGCATGTTGTCGGTGAGTCATACGTCCTCACCGGCAATATGCGTTACGCTAAAACACTGGCACATTATGATTTTTCCAGAAGGCTAGAAAATAGCGCCCTCAGCCATATTCGCTGAGGGAGCACAAAAATAACGTTTGCCCGGAGGTTTGTTATTTAAAAGAGTAGAGCCGGTGGCCCAGAGCAGAAGTGATGCCCATGACAATTATATCGGGACAGAGGGGGATAATATGAAGAGCTATTCAGTGTATTAATAGCTTAATAAAATCACCGAACTCATTTATTTAATTAATGACATAATAAACAGTGATATAAAAAATAAACCAATGGATTTTATTAATAGAATTAATCAACTGCACACCCGGCAATTAAAAAAATTAATGCTAAAAGTGACGGTATTTTTAATCATTGAAATAAGCGAATTGCGAACAAATTAAACAGCGATTTTATGATAGGTAAGGGGAATGCAGGCATTCCCCTTACCAACTCAGAAGTAATTACGCAGATATTCCGTCAGGCACAGCATTGCCATCGCCTGGCCATATGGCATAGAGGTCAGCGGGATCTGGCGGTAAAACTCCAGGTTGCTCCCCATACCTGTACCGAATGAGACTTGCAGTAACTCCCCTTGCGGAGAAATGTTACGCACAATCGCCTGCACCGCTTTTTCCGCTACTGCCGTGTACTCTGCGCTGACATAACGCTTGCGAACCGCTTTGAGGATGCCATAGGCAAACCCGGCCGTTGCCGAAGCCTCAAGGTAAGAGTCCGGGTCGTCGAGCAGGGTATGCCACAGGCCGCTCTTGTCCTGGCAGGCCGCCAGCGCCGCGATTTGTGCGTTCAGCACCTGCAACAGGTAGCGCCGCACCGCGTTGTTTTCCGGCCAGTCCATCAGCTCAAGAAAGTCCGGGATAACGATAGTCAGCCAGCTGTTGCCGCGTGCCCAGCGGGCGTGGGCAAAGTTATGGTTGCCTTCGTAGCTCCAGCCGTGGAACCACAGCCCCGTTTCTCTGTCTATCAGGTTCTGCACATGCAGCAGAAACTGATAGGTAGCCTCTTCCACATACGCCGGGCGATTAAGCAACTTACCGATTTTCGCCAGCGGCAGCACGGTCATCATCAGCGTGTCGTCCCACATCTGCTGGTGGTTCTCTTCCGCCAGCGTAATGTGCTGCATGCCACCGTGTTCCGTGCGCGGCATCTGGTACATCGCCCATTCTGCCCAGCTCTCAAGCCAGGGCAGATACGTGGGATTACCGGTCTCTTCATAGCGGTACGCCAGCGTCAGGAAAGGCGCCATCGTGTTAACGTTTTTGGTGGTGGCCCCTTGCGCAAAGCGCTCGGTAAACCAGCTATCAATCACGTCGCGGACGGTGTCGTCTCCGGTCTGGCGATAGTACTGATACATGCCATAAAGCCCGACACCGTGCGTCCATTCCCAGCCCGCCCAGCCTTTGGTATCAATCACGCGCCCATCGTCGAGTCGCAGAAGAAACTCGCCGGTTGTATCCTGAATATTCACCAGATTTTGCGTGACCTTGCGGATAAGCGCTTTCAGTTCATCCCGGGCGATAAAACGCTCCGGCTGGCACAATAACGGGCTGTGTTTGACAGGCCAAACCTTCATAGTCGATACCTCAGTTGTAAGTCGAATTCAGCGACGCCTCTTTTTTCAGCGAAGGCGCAGCGGGTTTGTTACGGTTCAGGTAGCCGATGTTGTTATTGCCCCACAGGGATTCGTACGGCAACCCTGCCAGCATCTCCACGGTTTCGCGCGCCTGCGGCGTAATACTCTCGGGCATCACACGCCCGCTGCGGCGCATTTTTTCCGTCTCTTCGCGCAGCACGCTGTGCGTTTTGAGATTCAGCTTAAAGCGCAGGGAGACGAGGAAACCGCAGAGCAGCACGGCCACTGTGCCAAAGCACATGATCATCAAAATGGTATGGCTGACTTCCGGTAGCTGGGTTTTCTGACCAGACACAAAACCGGAGGCCTGCATCACGATACCTACCAGCATCACCGCCCCGGCCTGAGACGCTTTGCGGGTCAGGGTCATGATCCCGGCGAAAATCCCTTCGCGGCGCTGACCAGTGATAACTTCGTCAACATCCGCAATATAGGTGTAGGTATTCCACGGTACATAGTTGATCCCTCCCCGGCCCAGACCGGCAATGGCGGAAATCAGCAGCAGCAGCGAGTAGACATCGCTTAGCCCTGCGTAATAGAGCACGGAATAGGACATGGCGCTCAGCCCAAACAACACCACCACCATGCGGTAGGAAGGCGCAGGCCCGAAGCGGATACAGAGCGGGATCATGGCGATGACCGCGATAAACTGGAAGATAGCCATGGTGCCCATCAGGTTGGAGGCAACGGACGCTTCCTGCATCAGCACAAACACCACATAGTAGGTGAACACCGCATTGAACACGTCTTGTGCGATATAGCCGCCCAGATACATACCGAGGTGCTGGCGGAAAATTTTAATGCGTAGCGTGGAGCTTAACTCAACAAACAAGCGACGCAGGCTTTGGCCGAGCGTCAGGTTTTTCTTTTCTGCTTCAGCACGCAGCGCCGCTTCCGTCCACTCTTCACGCGGGCGCTCCCAGGTAAAGAACCAGACAAAGGTCAGCATCAGCGCGCACAGCACGGAAAACACCAGGCTTGCGTAGAAAAAGGAGACCGGGTTGTCTTTACCAAAATGGGTCAGCAGCACGCCAGGTAAGAACGACGCGAGAATGGCCGACATCTGCGCCATTGAGATACGCGCGCCGGAGAATTTGGTTTTCTGTTTAAAGTCGTCCGTCATTTCCGGCACCAGCGTTTCATACGGCACCAGAATCATGGTGTAGACCACATCAAACAGCAGATAAGTCAGCAGGTAGTACCAGAAACTCATATCCCCTACCCACATCATTGAGTAGCTGAATACGCAGGGAATACCTAACAGAATAAAGAATTTACGCCGACCAAAGCGTTTGCCAAGCCAGGTCGAGCCAAAGTTATCGGTTAAAAAGCCCATCAGCGGACTGACGACAGCGTCCAGTACCCTTGCAGCCGCAAAGATAAATGTTGCTTCGATAGGCGTCAGGCCACAGAAAGTCGTATAAAAATAGAGCAACCATGCTGCGGTTAACGCGGTGGTGCCCGCCCCCAGAAAATCGCCTGAACCGTAGGCGAGGTAATTCAACAGTCCTGGTTTTCTTGTATTCATTGCCGTCAACCCTATTCATTATTGGGGACCTCTGGCAGTGTCCGGCGTAGCCAAAGGAAATGCTTACACGGCTAAAGTAAGAGGATGTGCGGCGGGAAACCTTTTTGTTTCTGCCAGCAACACGGCACAACTGGCAAAAATGCAAAGAGTGCCGATACGCGCTTCACTGATTTATAAAACAGCGTTTCTTTTGCATCAAAAGGCAGGGTCAAAAAGTGGGAGCCAGACGTCAAAATCCCGCCATGCAGCGGGATTTTTGTCTTAAAAAGCAGCAAACTACACGGGGAGTTACGGCAGGGTTTTCGGCCTGCGATAATTAACAATGACTTGATTGCTCAGCACTTGCAACGCAGGCATTAAGCGACCGCCACCCGGCACTTCCCAGACGAAACGCAGCGGTTCCAGCGCCGGGACATCGTTGAAGCCGCGCGTGGTGCCGCTCTGCCCGTCAAGCGCGACGCAGCGGGTTTGCGAGCACAGGCGCACCAGTAAGCCTGCGGGGGTCGGGCCAATCAGCTCATAGCGCCAGGCGACCACGGTCATCAACCCTTCTACCGGCTGCGAAGGTGCCAGCGGTCGCGATGACGCCGAGACGCCACGGTGATTGAGCGTGACGCCGATATTGCTGGCCTGCCACGCGCCGTCTCCGGCAGCGTGGGCAAACAGCGGGATGGCGAGAAGCCACGCGAGACAACGCATTATTTACCTCCGATAGATGCCGTCATACGGATATTGCGGTTATCGGACATCTCCATATTCGACAGCACCACCAGTTGCGGCAGGCTGCGGCGTAAGAAGCGCGCCAGCAGCGGGCGCAGGGCATGGTTTACCAGCAGCACCGGCGGCGCGCCCACCATCTCCTGGCGCACCAGCGCTTCGCGTGTCTGCTCCAGCAAGCGATCGGCAAGGCCTGGCTCCAGACCGCCGCCGCCCTGTAAAGCTTGCAGCAATAAGCGCTCCAGCGGCGTATCCAGACCAATCACCTGCACCTCGTCGTTGCCCGGGAACCACTGTTGGGTAATCGCCCGGCCCAGCGCCACGCGCACCACCGCCGTCAGTTCATGCGGGTCGGTCTGCAGCGGCGCATGCTCCGCCAGCGTCTCAAGAATGGTGCGCATATCGCGGATGGGCACCTTCTCTTCCAGCAGGTTTTGCAGCACTTTATGCAGCGTGGTCAGCGTGATAACGCCCGGCACCAGATCTTCCGTCAGCTTCGGCATCTCCTGCGTTACGCGCTCAAGCAGCTGCTGCGCTTCCTGGCGACCGAAAAGCTCTGCCGAGAATTGACCAATCAGGTGATTAAGGTGCGTTGCCACGACGGTACTGGCTTCGACCACCGTATAGCCCTGGATTTGCGCCTGCTCTTTGAGCGCGCTCTCAATCCAGATAGCCGCGAGGCCAAACGCCGGATCGATGGTCGCTTCGCCAGGTAACGTCCCGGCTGCGGTGCCAGGGTTTATCGCCAGCCAGCGTCCCGGATAGGCCTCGCCGCTGCCAATTTCCACCCCTTTCATCAGGATGCGATAGCGGGCCGGCGGTAAATCCATATTGTCGCGGATATGTACCACCGGCGGCAGGAAACCAATATCCTGCGCGAATTTTTTACGAATACTGCGAATACGCCCAAGCAATTCGCCGTCCTGTTGCATATCCACCATCGGGATCAGCCGATAGCCGACTTCCATGCCCAGCGTATCTTCCAGCTGCACATCTTTCCAGGTCGCTTCAACGGCCTGGGTATTTTCCGGCATTTTGACCGGCATCGCCTCGGCGGGCTCTTTTTGCTGCTGGCCGCGCATCCACCAGGCAAGCCCCAGCAATGCTGCGGTAAACAGCAGGAAAACAAAGTTCGGCATACCGGGCACCAGGCCAAGCAGACCAAGCACCGCGGCGCTGAGCAACATCACGCGCGGGTTAGAGAACAGCTGGCCCACCATCTGCTGACCCACGTCCTCATCGGTCGCAACACGGGTCACGATAACGCCCGCAGCGGTCGAGATAACCAGCGCCGGGATCTGCGCCACCAGGCCGTCACCGATGGTCAACAGTGTGTAGCTTTCTGCCGCATCACCCATCGACAGCCCATGCTGTAAAACCCCGACCAGAAGGCCGCCAACGATGTTAATCACCATAATCAGGATACCGGCGATGGCATCCCCGCGCACAAACTTACTCGCACCGTCCATTGAACCGTAGAAGTCTGCTTCCTGGGTCACTTCTGCGCGACGACGCTTCGCTTCGTCTTCACCGATGATCCCGGCGTTAAGATCCGCATCGATCGCCATCTGCTTACCCGGCATTCCGTCCAGGACGAAACGCGCGCCCACTTCAGCGATACGCCCGGCACCTTTGGTGATAACCATAAAGTTAATGATGACGAGGATAACAAACACCACGATACCGATGGCGAAGTTACCGCCCACGAGAAAGTGGCCGAAGGCTTCAACCACCCGTCCCGCCGCCGCCCCGCCGGTGTGCCCGTCCATCAAAATAATACGCGTGGACGCCACGTTTAGCGCCAGGCGCAGCAGCGTGGTAAACAGCAAAATGGTGGGAAATGCAGCAAACTCCAGCGTTTTCTGGGTAAACATCGCCACCAACAGCACCATGATTGACAGGGCGATGTTAAAGGTAAATAACAGGTCGAGAACAAATGCCGGCAGCGGCAGTACCATCATCGACAAAATAAGCAAAATGAGCACCGGCCCGGCAAGGATCTGCCATTGGGTCGATTTCAGATTGGCGGGTAGTCGCAGCATTGCTACCAGATTAGCCATCAGCGTCCTTCTCGTTCATAAAATCCAGTGCGGCTGGCACCGGGAGATTCTCAGGTTTAACAGGTCGTTGCCCACCGGCCAGTCGCCAGCGCTTAAGTTGCCATACCCACGCCAGCACTTCGGCTACCGCCGCATAGAGCTGGCCGGGAATTTGCTGGCCAATTTCCGCATGGCGATATAACGCACGCGCCAGCGGCGGAGCTTCAAGAATAGGTACGCGGTTTTCGTTGCCGAGTTCGCGAATACGCAGCGCCACAAGCCCGGTGCCTTTTGCCAGCACTTTCGGCGCGCTCATTTTGTTTTCGTCATATTTGAGCGCCACGGCGTAGTGCGTCGGGTTGGTCACAATAACGTCAGCCTGCGGCACATCGGCCATCATGCGGCGGCGCGCGGCGGCGCGCTGCATCTGGCGAATGCGCCCCTTCACATGCGGATCGCCTTCGTTTTGTTTGTGCTCGTCACGGATATCCTGGCGCGACATGCGGAGTTTTTTGATATGGCTGTAGATTTGCCAGAACACGTCAAAACCCACCATCGGGATAATACTCAGCGCGACCAGCAGAGCGCACAACCCGGCAAGATTGAGCGCGTTTGCCATCGCCGTTAGCGGCGACTGGCTCATCAGCATCATCATTTCCGGCCAGTGATGCCAGAGGAACAGCCCCGCCACGCCGCCCATAAACAGCGCTTTCATTAATGCCTTGAGCAATTCCGCGCCAACCTGGGCTGAAAACAGGCGTTTGATACCACTTAACGGATTGAGTTTGGAGAATTTGAATTCCAGCGATTTGGTGCTGAACACCAGACCGCCCAGCATGACCGGCGCGATAAGCGCAATAATCACCACACCGGTCAGTAAAGGAAGCATGCCGAGCAGCGCGTTTTTCAACATCATGATTATCTGCCCAAGGATCAGGTTCGGGTCATTGATGATGTTGTGATCAAAGCGCAGCCCGGAGGAGAGCATCATCGATAAACGGCGGCCAAACGCTTCGCCGCCAAACCACAGGATGCAGATACCCACCAGCATCACCAGCAGCGATGTCAGTTCTTTCGATCGGGGAACCTGCCCGTCTTCACGCGCCTTATCAAGTCGGTGCGCTGTGGGGGCTTCTGTTTTGTCGTCGCTATCTTCCGAGGCCACGGCATACATCCAGGGATTACAAGATTAGCAACATATTGCCAGAGTCAAGCGGGACTAATGGGCAGAGTAAGCTGCAAAAAGGCCGTGTTTTTAACGCAAAGATCCGCGCAACATGCCGGGTTACCCACCTCAGGCAAAGGCGATTTTCGCCCTGCCCTCGTTGGCTGCGCTAAGATTTAACGCGTTACAGCAACGGCGCGCTGCCCGGTACATCAAACTCTTCGACGTCCGATGCCGGGCAGTTGCAGACATTGTGCCCCGAGTAGCGCCAGCTTGCCCAGGTGCCCACGGCAATCCCTGCGCTGAAAAACGCAAGGTTCGCCAGTAACCGGATGCGCTTTCGACAGGACGAGCGCGTTGCGGGCGGCTCGTGGCAAATATCCGGCTCGGTGCTGACGCATGGCGGGTTATGCACTGCAATCTCCGGGTCTGCTTGTGCAACATCTGTTTCGCGGGGTTTTGCGCCCGGATCTGTTAGCCACGGCATAAAGGGCGCGTGCGTGGATTGCTCAGTCGGCTGGAGCGGTATCGCGGGGTTTTCTAAACGAACGGGGCTGTTTTGCACCGTATCGACTGACGAAAGAAGAGACGGGTTGATGATAATTTCAGGTTCGAGGGGCCAGGGCTGGTACGGGGAGGTTGTAGAAGGGAGCGCGGTTGAACTTTCAATTTTCATGACAAAATCTCCTGATAACAAGATGAATATGCAGCGGAATTATTCTCAGAAGAGTTTTTCGCTAACTATCAGGAAACGATTATTTTCAGCACCTATTAAGCAAAACGTCGTCGCCCCCTGCGAGGCGACGCGTTATCGTCATCAGAAACCGAGGCTATCGAGCAGGTCATCAACCTGATCCTGGCTTGCGACGACGCCAGCTTTAGTGGTGTCGAGTTGCGGCCCGTTGAGCAGGCTTTCGTTTTCACGTTTCGGGCGAGCCGTCTGCTCCGGCATGTTCTCCAGCAGCACCATCAGTAGCTGGCGCTCAATCTCCTGAATCACATCCATCATGCGCTTGATAACCTGGCCGGTGAGGTCCTGGAAGTCCTGCGCCATCATAATGTCCAGCAACTGGGCATTGGTGAACCCCGTATGCTCCGGCACTTCACCGAGATACTTACGGGTGTCGGTCACCAGTTCGCGCGCATCCGCCAGTTCGATAGGGTTTTCAAACCACTCATCCCAGCGTTTGCTCAACGCTTTCGCGCCCTTTTCCATCTCATCCTGGTGCGGCTGCGACGCTTCTACGCTGTTGAGCGCGCGTTCCGCAGCCTGCGCGGTCATCTGTACAACATAATCCAGGCGGTCACGCGCATCCGGGATAGCTTCTGCAGCTTCGGCAATGGCCTGATCCAGGCCCAGCTCGCGCAGGCTATCGCGCAGCATACGCGTCAGGCTACCGATGCGGGCAATAATATCGCTGGGTGAATGTTCTTCCGTTGGTTTAATTGAAGGCTGAATCATTTATCCCGTCCTCATCACATGCCAAGTTTCTCGAAGATCTTGCCGAGTTTCTCTTCCAGGATTGCTGCGGTGAAAGGTTTCACGACATAACCGCTTGCGCCTGCCTGGGCGGCCGCAATGATGTTCTCTTTTTTCGCTTCAGCGGTCACCATCAATACGGGCAGCGCGCTCATATTGCTGTCCGCACGAATGGTTTTCAGCAGTTCCAGCCCGTCCATATTCGGCATGTTCCAGTCGGAAATCACAAAGCCAAAACCACCGGTCTGGAGTTTGCTCAGCGCGTCAACGCCATCTTCGGCTTCCTCGACGTTATTAAACCCCAGCTCTTTTAACAGGTTGCGCACGATTCGACGCATCGTGGAAAAGTCGTCCACTACCAGAAATTTGAGCTCTTTGTCCGCCATAAAACTTCACTCCTCGTTAAATACGTATTGCCTGTCCGGCACTGATTTTCGCCAGCATCTGCTGGCTTACCTGGCTAAGATCGACCACTTCGCTGACGCCACCCATATTGATGGCCTCACGCGGCATGCCGAACACCACACAACTTGCTTCGTTTTGCGCAATCGTCCAGGCGCCCGCCTGGTGCATTGCTAACATCCCGGCCGCTCCGTCGTTGCCCATCCCCGTGAGAATAACGCCCACGGCGTTGCGCCCCGCGTGTTTCGCGACCGAATGAAACAGTACATCCACCGCAGGCCGGTGCCGGTTCACCGGCGGCCCGTCGTGGATTTTGATCTGATAGTTTGCCCCGCTACGCGCCAGCTCCATATGTTTATCGCCCGGCGCAATATACGCATGCCCCGGTAAAACACGCTCGCCATCTTCTGCTTCTTTCACGCTTATCTGACAGAGTTTGTTCAGGCGCTCGGCAAACGAACGGGTAAAACCCGGCGGCATATGCTGGGTAATAAGAATACCAGGGCTTGAGAGCGGCAATGGCTGGAGTACATGCCGAATTGCCTCTGTTCCGCCGGTTGACGCACCAATGACCAGCAGTTTCTCTGAGCTGAGCAGCGGCCCGGCTTTCAGCGTCGCGGGGGCTGCGAGCGGTTTATGCGCCGCAATACGCGCGCGTGAGGCGGTACGGACTTTCTCGGCAATCATTTCGCTGTAGGCCAGCATGCCTTCACGAATGCCAATCTGCGGCTTGGTGACGAAATCAATGGCCCCCAGTTCCAGCGCGCGCAGCGTCACTTCTGAGCCTTTGCCGGTCAGTGATGACACCATCACCACCGGCATCGGGCGCAGGCGCATTAATTTTTCCAGAAAATCCAGCCCGTCCATGCGCGGCATTTCCACGTCCAGGGTTAGTACATCCGGGTTGAATTTCTTGATTAAATCACGTGCCACCAGCGGGTCCGGCGCCGTTGCCACCATTTCCATATCGCTGTGGCTGTTGATCACTTCTGTCATAATTTGACGCATCAATGCGGAGTCATCAACAGACAATACCCTGATTTTACTCATGCTTTATCCTTACTCAGCGCATAAACGGTCTGCCCACGCAGGGTAAACTCGCGCACGAGGTTGCTAAAGTTCTCCGAATGCCCGGCAAACAGTAATCCGTCTGGCTTAAGCAAGGGAGCAAAACGATGCAAAATGTCCTGCTGCGTCGTTTTATCAAAATAAATCATTACGTTACGGCAAAAAATTGCGTCAAACGGCCCCGGTACGTTGTACTGCTTATCGAGCAGGTTTAACGCCGTGAATTCGACATGGTTCGCCAGCTCCTGACGAACGCGTACCAGCCCGGCGTGCGGGCCAGTGCCGCGCATAAAGTAGCGCTGCATCTGGGCAGGCGAGAGCGTTTTTAGCTCATCCTGGCGATAGATGCCGCTGCGCGCTTTTTCCAGCACTTCGGTATCAATATCGCTGGCGAATACTTTCCAGCGCCCCGGCGCCATGCCCAGGGCATCGGCGAGGGTAATAGCCAGCGAATACGGCTCTTCGCCCGTCGAGGCCGCCGCGCTCCATACGCGATATTCACCCGTGCGCTTGCGCGCATGCTCTGCCAGCACCGGGAAGTGATGCGCTTCGCGGAAAAAGGCGGTGAGATTGGTGGTCAGCGAGTTGATAAACGCTTGCCACTCGGCGCTGCTCTGGTTCGCTTCCAGCATGCTCAGATAGCGCCCAAAATCATCTAAACCCAGCGTGCGTAAACGACGAACCAGGCGGTTGTACACCATGTCGCGTTTATGATCGGCGAGAACAATCCCCGCACGCTGGTAGATCAATTGACATATCCGACGAAAATGCGCGTCGGACAGCGCGAGGCGCTGTGTCATCTGCTGCAATATTGATGACGTTTGCCCGCTGGGCAGTGATGTTGTCATAGCGCCTTCTCAATTCAGTTCATGATGCAACTGTGGCCGCCCTTCAGGGCGCCACGTCGGGTATTGCGACATACTTATCACGCTAATACAGAGCAGCCTGTATGCCAGAGTTTGCCCGTCTGACCACCGCAGCGCCGCCCGATGAGTCTTGAGCGAACGCTGTTGGTGCCTGAATAAAGCCCGGCAAACCCGCGCAATAATCACGCTCAGGTTAATATCAATTTTTGCTTAACAGGCCGCGTGCTTAGGAATTTTCCTCGCTACATTAGACGTTTACGACCCACCTTTTCTTGCAGTTTCCGCTGCACATTGCGAAAAACCCAATGTCCGGTGCGCGCGATCTGCTTGTCGCGTAACGGCGCTATGCTGACAAATGTGTTTTAAAATGTTTCCCAGTTCGCTTCCGACGCAGCCTCTCGCTTAGCGCTGGCCGATCTTTTCACGCTGTTACCTTTATGCGCAGCCGGTGCGGCGGGTACGCTCTTGCCTGCCACCGATGCGAGGCGAAACGCGGATACCGCCCTCGTCAGTCGGCTGGCCTGCTCTTCCAGCGCAGCCGCGGCGGCTGCGGATTGTTGCACCAGCGAGGCGTTTTGCTGCGTGACGCGGTCCATTTCAGAAACCGCCAGCGCAACCTGGTCGATACCACGGCTCTGTTCATCCGACGCCGAAGCAATCTCACCCATGATGTCGTTAACGCGAGTGACCGCATTAACGATATCCGTCATCGTCTCCCCGGCGCTCTCTACCAGCACCGAGCCGGTATCCACGCGGGTGACAGAGTCTTCAATCAGCGCTTTGATCTCTTTTGCGGCCTGCGCGCTGCGACTGGCGAGGTTACGCACTTCCCCGGCCACGACGGCAAAGCCACGGCCCTGCTCACCGGCGCGGGCGGCTTCAACCGCCGCGTTAAGCGCCAGAATATTGGTCTGGAAGGCAATTCCGTCGATAACGCTGGTAATATCAGCAATTTTCTGCGAACTGGTGGCGATATCGTGCATGGTTTTCACCACACCATCGACCACTTTGCCGCCGCGCTCGGCGGTTTCCGACGCGCTGTGCGCCAGCAGTGATGCCTGGCGAGCGTTGTCGGCATTCTGTTTCACCGTTGCCGTTAGCTCTTCCATGCTGGCAGCGGTCTGTTCCAGCGCCGACGCCTGCTCTTCCGTACGCGAGGAGAGATCGTTGTTGCCGGCAGCGATTTCGCTGGTGCCGGCGTAGATAGCATCCGAGCCCTGGCGCACATTGGTCACGGTGTCGATTAAGGCGTCCTGCATATGCGAGACGCTCTCCGCCAGTTCCGTCATTTCGCTGCGCCCGCCAATTTTCAGCGTATGCATCAGGTTGCCCCCGGCGATTTCGCGGATATGGCTGATAATGGCCGACAACGGCGAGAGCAGAATGCGGCGGATGCCATACCAGACACCGGTGAGGATAATCACCAGCAGCAGCGCCAGCACCGCCATCTGCCATTTGGCAAAGGTGTAATCACTGACACTTTGCTCCCAGGCATCGCGGTAGAGTTTGTCGCTCAGCCCGGCGTATTGCGTCATCGCTTCACCCAGCGCGTTCTGCATTCCCTGCGTCGGCTGCGCTAAAAAGGCATCTATATTGCCGCTCTCAAGGAACTGAACCAGCTCGGCGAGCGCCGCGTGATAGGTGCGATATTTCTCGTCAAGGTTCTGGCGCGACTGCGCCATTTCCGGCAAGGAGGGTTGCGCATGGAAGGCGTCGTAATAGTTTGCCGCTTCCGCCAGCGATTTTTTGGCGCTGTTAAGCAGATCCGTTTTGGCGCTGCTTTGCTCATTGCCTGGGTTTAGCAGCATACGCGCGGACGAGCGGCTGAGGTTGATGCGCGTTTGCAGCATCAGCTCCCAGGCTTTACCGAGTTCGGTTTGTTGCATGCGCAGGTCATTTGAGACCGCAAAGCTTTGTTGGTTTTGCTTAAGTGACGAGAAAAACAGGCCACCGGATGCAAGCTGCAACAGGGCAAACACCACCAGCACGCTCATTAAGAGCGTCACGACACGGATACGGTTCAAGATGTAACACCTTCTGCTAATTTCTTAACGGTGTTATCGGCATCCGGCGAGGGAACTTTACATTTGCGAAAGGGAAATAAATTTCTCCTTAGAACGCAATGTCCACCACCAACGTGTCGCTGTAGGTGCCGCCCGGCGGTGTAGCTTGCGTGGGAAGCACTTGCGCCGTGTAGTTATAGGTGCGCAGCAGGCCATCCGCACTGACCTGCGAAGAGGCGCTGCTGGCCCAGCGTTCCGCGCCCACGCTCCCCCAGCGATTGCTGCTGGCAGCTTTATAGATTTCATAACTCAGGCGGTTGCTGCCGCTGGCCATATTGCGCACGCTGCCGTTGGCGTAGCTGCCATTATTAATGCCGACAGTATAGGTGCTGCCTTTGGTACAGGTCAGGCCAATAGATTGCGACACGGTCGGGAAGTTACGCGCCAGCGGCGCGCTGCCAAAATTGACGTTCGGCGCGCTGATGGTTGAACAGTCATTAGTGACCGTTAGCGTCAGTTGCAAACTGGTGGGCGCGGTGCCCGATTGGGGCGTCAGGCAAATACCGACCAGACCGGCAGCGCAGATGTTGTAGGCGACGTTGAAATTGAGCGTCACCTGGTAAGGCCCGGCGGTGACATTTTGCCCCGGCACGGTCTGGAAATAGATAGGCAGGGTATAGGTTTTGCTACCCAGTAATGCCAGCAACACGCCGCCGCTCCAGGTGTAACCCGCGCCGCCAATGGTCACTTCACTGCCTGCTGCATCGCAGTTTGCCGCCCCGCAGACGCGCACCGGTATTTGATCGGCGATGGCGCTGTTATCCGAGCGTTTCATTGCCCCACGGTTGGTTGCCACCGCCGACGCGCCGGTCAGCGTCATAGTGACCGAGTCATTGGTTAACAGGTTGAGCACCGCGTCGCAGCGCAACAGCAGGTTGGCGGTGGTGGTCTGTGCTGTGCTGTTCACCGCAAACGAGGTGACGGTGCCGAAAGCGCCATTGGTGGTACTGATGGTGCAGGCAGACCAGGCGTGGAATGAACAGCATGATAATAAAAGAAGAAGTATCAGCCGACGCATTATGGATTCCTCCGGCAGGTAAGCGGCCCGTAGGTTTGTAATTTATGCTGCGGATTGGCGGCAAGGGTGAAGCTCGCTTCGCAGCGCGTACCGTCCGGCAAACGCACATCTAAATCATTCGTCTGCGCAAGGCTTTCCAGCCACGCGATGCCGTCATAACCGACGATGGCGGGTGCGCTTCCTGCCCGCATCACTTCGCTGCCAACAGGGATCGCCTCGCCCTGCTCATCGTGCAGAATGACGCTTGCCACCCGTTCCTGCGTCATCGGGAACTCCACCAGATAACCGCTGTGACGGCGTAGCGCGATACGCCGCTCGGTATCTTTTATCCGTGTGTCGGCGGGCAGGTTCAGGGTGTTGATACTGTAACTGCCCGGGTAGTAAGCCGAGACGCCGCTAACCAGCAGGTAACCGTTGCTGTTGGTCTCGCCGACCGGCTGGTTTTCATAATTCACCGGAATACCGGCATTGCCCTGGGTACTGACAACCGCAAAAGCATCATTGATGCGGTTAGCCGCAAACAGCTGCCCGTCCATTAACACCAGCGAGCCCATCGCCTCGCCCCACCAGGTCATCATCCCTGTTTCGCCGTAGCCGCCGCCCTGCAACTCCACATTATTGTTACGCCAGCCGAGCGTAGCTTGTTTGTAGCTGTTACTGCGTGTCTGGTTGGCATAGGCCATATTCCAGCTAAAGCCGCCGTCTGTCGGCATCGCATGGTTATAGTTGATGCGCTGGCTGCTGCCGGCATCCGGCGTTTTTTCCATGCTGAGCGCGGCGCTGTCCATATCGCCCAGCGGCACCTGTAACGACATGGCAAAATTCCAGTCGCCGCGCTGCTGGTCACGGCTGGCGGCCAGATAGATACTGCTGCTGCCCCACAGATTACGGCTCCATGAGAGGTTCAAAAGCTCGGTTTTCTGGTCGTCGAAACTGCGCACGCCAATCCATGCGGCGCCCACGTTGCCGAAATCGCCCATATTAAAGGTCAGTGAATATTGTTCGGTTGAGCGGCTGAGACTGGCGATGGGCGGCTGCGCTTCTTGCTGATTATTCGTGCCAGTGTAGTGATAGCGCTGGTCATACAGCGCGAGATTACCGTAGCCACGCTCGCGGCGAGTTTGCTGGGTATTGATGCTGAACATATTGGTGTTGTATTGATAACCCCAGTTGAGCTGGCCGCCGCTATCACCGAGCATCCGGCTTTGTGCCCAGGCGCCGTTCACCACGCCGAGCCGCCCCAGTTTGACTACCGCGCCAACACCGCCAAGCGCCAGCGATTTTGCCCCCTCGCCGTGCGCCTCCAGCGTTAAGTAATCCGTCAGGCCATAGCGGTAGGAACCGCTGCCGACTACCGGCCCGTAATTAAAGTTATCGACACCGTAATTGCGTCGCAGCGCGCCAAGGGTAATGGCGCCGTCGCTCAACCCGGCCTGAAGAAGATCACTTGAGACATAAAAAGGCAGCGTGGTGCTTACCTGGCGCCCCAGCGCATCGGTAGTCACCAGCACCGCATCACCGGCCCCATTGATATAGGGCATATTGGTAAGGGTGAACGGGCCAGGCTGGATCTGCGTGTTCCCGGCGCGATAACCATTAATAAAGACATCCACGGCAGTAGGCACGGCGGCCTCGCCGGAAAAAGCCGGTAGCGGCCAGGTCACCAGATCGGGGCGTAAAGAGAAATCCCGGCCAAAGCTGATGCCGCCCATGCGCACGCTGCTGCTCCAGGTCAGGGAATCGGAGATCACATCACCGATGTTCCATTCAGTAGCGTTATCTTCGTCGGTAAAAGAGAGCGTGGTGTCGTAGCGGATATAGCCCTCTTTTTGCCGGATATTGCCGGATAGCGTGTTGCGCGTCGCCCCGGTGGAGGATAACGAACCATTACCGTTGAAATAGCGAAACTCATGCCACAAAGAGACCTGCCCGCCGATATGTTCGGTGGTGCTGGCGTAGACGTCGTAGTTCATCAACGCGCCGTGGCCGTAATGAGGCTTACTGCGCTGTAGACCACGGTTGAAGGCGGTGATGCGCTCCGGCATCCACCCTTTGGGCACGGTCAACATCAGGCGTTGCCCGGTGCTGTCATATTCGGCTTGCACATCGGGCCAGGCAGAAATATTGACCTCGCCCTGCGGCACGCGCTCCGGCGGCAGGCCCGCACGCAGCAGATCGGCGCTGTTAACAAAATACGCATCCTGGCGCCGGGTGACGGGCACCACAAGCTGCGTGTCGTAATGGTTGAGCACCAGGCCTAAATGAAACTCGGCCTGGTCATTCATTGCCCGCGCATCAGGCGGAGGTGGCAACCCATCGTCTCCTTGCTGCGCCCATGCCGAACCGCTCAGAATCAGAATGCTGACGGAAAAGATTATCTGCCCGCGGACGACTGCCATTCACTATCCCGCGCATTGATGGTTGCCTTCAGTTGTGTTGGCTGAGTGATGCCGGACGGTAGCGGCCAGCTTCGCGCGCTGTGGGGTAAGACATAACCGAATAATCCATCGGCCATTTGCCGCGTCTGGGCACCCTGCTGTACCGAGACTTTTGTCAGCCGGACGTGGACATCACCGTTATTGCGCACTTCAATTGCCGGTTTCCCCTCTTCACGTACCACGCGCCAGCTTAAATCCTCACGATTGACAAACGCATGATGCGCGCCCTGCTGATGCGTTTTTATTCCAGGCCCATAAACAAACAGCGGAATGGAATAACGCATCTGGATTTTCAGGCCAATTTGCGGCTTATCACTGGCGTCCGGCTGCGGGATTTCATCAACAATAATGCGGTACGCCTGCTCGCTGTTGGCAGGGATCTGCGCCTGTTTGATAAGACGAATCAGCTGCTTGCTGCCCTTCTCAATACGCACTATCGGCGGGCTTGCGACAACATCGCTTTGCTGCGTATAGCGTTCCAGTCCGTCTTCCTGCTGCCAGCGCACGATGCGCACCTGCATGGTGGTCGGTGTCTCGCCCTGATTCTGGATCCACAGCTCTGTTGCGTTGGTATCGACACCCAACCACGGATCGATAGGCCAGAGCAGAATGGTTGCTGCCGCGTGCGCGTTTCCCATCGTCATCGTTAGCGCACCCGCCAACACTAAACCTGCCGGGATCACTCGCATAAACATCTCCCTGATTACCATGACAGCGTCACGGTCAGTTGGTCTGTATAGGTTCCTGCCGGACTCATGCCGGTTAGCTGCGCTACGCCAAATATGGGCAGCACAATGTTGTTACTGTCGGTATACGTAATGGATACTGCCTGGTTGACGCCAATTTCCGTGTTCGCCGCCAGAGAACTGTTGCTGTACAGGCGGTACGGCACACGGTCGGTTGCGCCGCTGCGCTGCATATTGCGTACCGTTGAATAGTTTTGCCCGCCATTAATACTCATACTGAGCGCCACGCCGGGCGTGCAGCCGAGCGTCGTGCTCTGCACAAAACTGGTGGTAAGCTGGCCGCTCTGCACCCCGGATCGAGTGCCGAAATTGAGCGAGCCGAGCACGCTCCCGTTGCCGCTGGCCACCAGGCATCCTGGCGTAATGGTGGCGCCCACGGTGAAAGATTGCGTGGTTATCGCAATCGCCTCCTGTCGTGCCATCATCCCTGACAGAATCAGCCATGAAATTGCGCGCAGGACGCCCGGGCTTCTGTGCGAAGAAGCCCTGATGTCGCCATGTTTCATGCGGGGAGAGTTAGTATGTCACGCTCACGTTAATCGTATCGGTATAGGTACCAGGTACGACGCTCACGCTGTTGCCGCCACCCTGAATTCGGCCATATAAGGTGTAGTTATCGACACCGCCGGTAGTGGAAGCGCGCGGAATCGGTGTGTTGTTGGCGATAACATTGCTGAAACCGCTGTCGCTATAGATGCTGTAAGCCACACCCTGCGTGGTGTTGGCCGCATTCACCAGATAGCGCGCCGGGGTGCCGGGCGTGCCGACAACCGTGCCCGGCGCGGTGGAGTTGGTATTACCGGTCACCTGTACGGTGTAGTCCGCCGTCGTACACTGGATGCCAAAGCTGTTACCGCCGTTCGCCCCGGTCAGCTGCGTGGTGAGCTGGGAAAAGGTCGCCGGGTGGGTACCAAAATCCAGCGTACCGAAGTTGATACCGTTCTGGCTTGGAGAGCCGTTTATCAGGCAGCCGTTCGTCAGTGTCAGTGTCGCGCCGATGGTACCGCTACTGGTCACCGCCAGCGCATTTTGACCGGACATCACCAGTACGCCGCCAGCCAGCACATAAAGAAGTTTTCTGTTCATAGTATCCGCTCCCGAGGATGACGCAGCCGTTCAGAGTTGAAAAAGCCACCAGGAAAAAAACACAAAAAATTAACACAGGAATAACAGAAATCTAGTTTAAGGCAGGCTTTTATACCACTTGCTCAAAAAGCGAACCAAGCCGAACGGGAGGGAATAAAAACAGATTAAATTCAATAAATTAAAATATTATTTCGCGCGTAAATGTAACGCTGCAAACAATATATGAGGTGAAGTGTGATGTGGGTCGCGATATATTTTTATGAATAAAAATAATAGGTTAGTTTAGGTTAATTTAGATTTTAGTGAGGCTGAATGATATATCGTATAAAGCGGGTAAAAGTACAAAAAACAGGCGGATGAGGGGTATTCATCCGCCGGAGAAATTACGCTGTCTGCGTTGCTGCGATATCCAGCAGCGCCATTTCGTCACTGTTGAGCAGTTTTTCAATGTTCACCAGAATCAGCATGCGATCGCCAAGCGCGCCGAGACCGGTCAGGTACTCGGTTGAGAGCGTGACGGCGAACTCCGGTGCCGGGCGAATTTGATCGGCTGCCAGCGAAAGCACATCGGACACGCCATCCACCACGATGCCGACCACGCGCTGCCCCAGATTCAGAACAATCACCACGGTGTTGTCGTCGTACTCCACTTCGCCCTGGCTGAACTTCACGCGCAGGTCAACGATAGGCACAATCACACCGCGCAGGTTGGTTACACCTTTAATAAAATCAGGCGTGTTGGCGATACGGGTCACCTGATCATAGCCGCGGATCTCCTGCACTTTAAGGATGTCGATACCGTACTCTTCATCGCCTAAAGTGAATACCAGGAACTCCTGTCCGGAGGGTTCGCCCGCCAGTTTTGCTACATTACTCATACCGGTCATGTTTTTACCTTTTCTTAATCAAGCGGCTGTGTTCGCCATACGATGTTCACGATTTAATCCCTGCAGCGCCGATACATCCACAATCAGCGCGACACTACCATCACCGAGGATAGTGGCCGCAGAAATACCCGGCACTTTGCGGTAATTGCTTTCCAGGTTTTTCACCACGACCTGGTGCTGACCAATCAGTTGATCGACCAACAGTGCATAGCGGCGACCGGCACTTTGCAGAATCACAACAATCCCCTGCGTCGCTTCTGTCTTCGCTCCCGTGACGTCGAACACTTTCCACAGTTCTACCAGCGGCAGATATTCGCCGCGCACTTCCAGTACTCGCTCGCCGCCCGCCAGCGGATGCAGATCTTCTTCGCGCGGTTGCAGCGACTCCATCACCGCGTTCAGCGGCAGGATAAAGACTTCGTCGTTCACCTTCACCGACATCCCGTCGAGGATAGCCAGCGTCAGCGGCAGCAGGATACGAATGGTCGTCCCGGCGCCTTGTTTGGATTTGATTTCAACATGCCCGCCCATCTCCTGGATGTTACGTTTTACCACATCCATACCCACACCACGGCCAGAGACGTCCGTAACCTGCTCGGCGGTTGAGAAGCCCGGTGCGAAAATCAGCATCCCGACCTCTTCATCGGTCATGTTTTCACTGACCGCCATCCCCTGCGACATAGCTTTCGCAAGGATTCGCTCGCGGTTAAGGCCCGCGCCATCATCGGTCACTTCGATACAGATGTTGCCGCCCTGATGCTCCGCAGAGAGAATCAGGTTACCCACCGGGGATTTACCGGCTTCGACACGTTTGGTCGGCGATTCAATCCCGTGGTCGAGACTGTTACGCACCAGGTGCGTTAACGGGTCGATAATGCGCTCAATAAGGCTCTTATCCAGCTCGGTTGAGCTACCCTGCAAGGTCAGTTCAACTTGCTTATCGAGCTTGCTGGCCAAATCGCGCACCAGACGCGGGAAGCGGCTGAAGACGTATTCCATCGGCATCATACGAATGGACATCACCGATTCCTGCAGATCGCGGGCGTTACGTTGTAACTGACCCATGCTGGTGATGAGATCGCCATGGGTAACCGGGTCTAATTCATTCGAGCGCTGGGCCAGCATCGACTGGGTGATCACCAGCTCGCCAACCAGGTTAATTAACTGGTCAACTTTTTCAACCGCCACACGGATGCTGGTGGATTCGCTGGCGCGCGCCGCCGGTTTTTCACGGCCTGCCGACGCCTCTTTGCCTACCGCTTTTAGCGCAGGCGCTGCCGGTTTTGCTGCCGGAACCACCGCAGCTGGCGCGGCTTCAACGACTTCAGCAACCGGTTCGGCGTTCGCAGGTGCCGCAGCCGGTTGTTCAAAGGCAATCTGGTCGGCTTCAATCACAAAGCAGAGCACGGCGATAACATCATCTTCGCCTACGCCGCCATCGAGCGTAACGCTCAGCGTATCGGTGCCCTTCACGACATCGCTCAGCGTGCCGAGGTTACCCAACTCTTCTTCCAGCAGATTGACTTCGCTCTCTTTAAGGCGAGACAGCACAATGCGCAGCTTGCCATCGTCTTGCGCAGACGTTGCGCCAGCGGCGACAGCGGCCGTTTCAACAACAGAGAGTTTTGCACCACCGGCAGCGGCGGGAACGGCCTCGCCTTTTGCTTCCAGCGCCAGCTGGCGCAACGCAGTGCAGATGTATTCAAAGCTGGCTGCATCCGGCTCTTGCGAGCTTTTATAGGCGTCGAGCTGTTCTTGCATAATGTCTTTCGTTTCCAAAAACAGGTTGATAATGTCGGTGTTGAGCTGCATCTCACCACGGCGCGCCTCATCGAGCAGGTTTTCCATCAAATGTGTGGTTTCCTGCAGGATGGTAAAGCCAAAAGTCCCGGCGCCACCTTTTATCGAGTGCGCAGCACGAAAGATGGCGTTGAGCTGTTCTGAATCCGGCGCTTCAGGCACCAGATCAAGTAAATGTTGTTCCATATCCGCCAACAGCTCGTCGGCTTCATCAAAAAACGTTTGATAAAAATCACTAATATCCATGCTCACGCTATCACCTCGGATCGGCTTGTGGCGATGTGGGAACTGCTGCCGGAGACGTTGGCGCGGCTGCACCCGCAGTCTCTGGCTGTGTAATCGCGCTTACTGGCGCATTCTGACTTTCGGCGTTTTCATGCAGAATGGCCTCTTCTGCCTGCTTATTAAGAACCAAAAGACTAATTCGGCGGTTGATTGCTTCGTCCGGGCCACGATCGGCCAGGCGCATGGTGGCAGCCATACCGACTACGCGCAGGATCTTGCCGTAATCCAGGCCACCGGCCACCAGCTCGCGGCGCGATGCGTTGGCGCGCTCGGCGGAAAGCTCCCAGTTGCTGTACCCTTTTTCGCCGTTGGCATAAGGGAAATCGTCGGTGTGCCCCGACAGACTGACACGGTTCGGAATACCGTTCAGAACGGGCGCAATGGCGCGTAAAATATCGCGCATATAAGGTTCGACTTCCGCACTGCCGGTTTTAAACATGGGCCGGTTCTGGCTGTCGATAATCTGAATACGCAGCCCTTCCTGTACCAGATCGATTTTCAAATGCGGACGCAATGCTTTCAGCTTCGGGTCGGCTTCAATTAACTGATCCAGATCGCCGCGTAATTTACTCAGGCGCGACTGCTCCATGCGGCGTTTTAAATCATCAATGTTGGGCTGTTTTTGAATTTCGCCCTGTTGCTGTGTGTAGTCATCGCCACCGCCCGGAATTGGGCTGTCGCTATTAGAAATTCTCGGCCCACCCGTGACCGCTGTTGCCAGCGGCGTGCGGAAATACTCCGCAATCTGGATGAGTTCTTTAGGGCTGGAGATTGATATAAGCCACATCACCAGAAAGAATGCCATCATCGCCGTCATAAAGTCGGCATAGGCAATCTTCCAGGAGCCGTGCCCCCCGCCACCGTGGCCTTTATGTTTTTTTCGTCTGACTACGACGATAGGATGGGACTGATTTTTCATGCGTCCTCAGTCGTCTTCTGTTGGTTAGGGTTTCTTACCGCACGCACGTGCTCATCCAGTTCGAGAAACGACGGACGCTCGCTCGAATAGAGTGTTTTGCGACCAAATTCGACGGCGATCGGCGGCGCGTAACCATTCAGGTTCGACAGCAGCGTTATCTTGACGCACTGCATCATTTTGGCGGTTTCGGCGCTTTTCTGACGCAAGACACTGGCCAGCGGCGAGATAAACCCATAAGCCAGCAAAATACCCAGGAACGTCCCCACCATCGCGTGCGCAATCAGCGCGCCGAGTTCGGCAGCCGGACGATCGGCGGAGGCCAGCGCGTGCACCACCCCCATTACCGCCGCAACGATACCAAACGCAGGCAGCGAATCCCCGACCATCGCCAGCGCGTTGGCGGGCACTTCAGCTTCGCTTTCATGGGTTTCAATCTCTTCATCCATCAACGCTTCAATTTCGAAGGTGTTCATATTGCCGCTGATGATGAGACGCAGATAATCCACAATAAATTCAAGCATCGTGGCATCCGCGAGAATGCGCGGGTAGCTGGCGAAAATCTCGCTCTCTTTCGGGTTTTCGATATCCCGCTCAAGCGAGAACATCCCTTGCTGACGTGATTTCGCCATCAGGCGATAGAGCAGCGCCAGCAAATCCATATACATACTTTTGGTGTATTTAGAACGGCGAAACAGCAAAGGCAACGCTTTCATCGTCCCTTTGATAGCTTTACCGTTATTGCCCACAATGAATGCACCGACACCAGCGCCGCCGATGATGATGAGTTCAGACGGTTGATAGAGTGCTCCAAGGTGTCCGCCGGTCATCATATAACCGCCTAAGACTGCACCAAGAACAACCAGGTAACCTAATACGATAAGCACGACATCATCCTTCTGCTAATGACTTGACCAGGGATAAACAATTCGAAGGGATAACGCGAAGGCAGGTAAAAAAAAAGCAGCGGCATTACTGCACCGCTGCTGGAGTGTTTTCCACCTGATTCGGTTAAACAGCCTGATCGATCTGTTCATCCAGCAGTTGTGGAATAATATCGGCAGCATCACGGGAAAGTTTACGTCTTTTTACCGCGCGGGACGGCGGCTGGCATAAACTGCAGGCGAAGCTTCCAACAGGCTGATGTGCATGCGTAATAAAATTACCGCCGCAGCAATTACAGCGTGACAACTCCAGCATCCCACTCTCCACAAATCGCACCAGCGTCCAGGCGCGCGTCAGCGCCAGAAGCGGGCCGTCCTCAGGCTGAGGACATTGTTCGAGATAGAGTCGGTAAGCTTTGATGACGGCATCCACACCGCTGCATAAACCTGTTTTCAGCAAATACTGCCAGGCATTGCAGAACATGGAAGAGTGAATATTTTGCTCCCAGGTCATAAACCAGTCGGTCGAAAAAGGCAGCATACCTTTTGGCGGCGGACTACCACGCAGCTCTTTGTAGAGTTTAATAAGACGACCACGGCTCAGCTGCGTCTCACTCTCTAACATTTGCAAACGTGCGCCCAGCGTAATCAGCTCCATTGCTAACTGAATATCGCGGGCTTCCTGAACAATGCTTTTCTCAGTCATCGTTTACGCCCTTTTCTTCCTGGCTGCATCGCCGGTAGATTCATTGAGCAAGCGGGTTGAAAGTAAAATCCCGGTGTGGATCTGCTGTAAATCATCCACACGCGATTCCTGAGTCAAACGCGTAATAGTCTGTGAACTGTCGAAGCGGAACTGGCAAATAAGCTGATTAGTTTCAGCCAGTTTTACCATTTGTGGCAGGGTTAATTCACCCAGTGTGGTAGCCATTTCTTCATTAATGCCAAGACGGAACATTGCGGACGCCTTGTCCTGGCTGATCAAACGCTGAGCAAGCAATAAATACGACAGGTTGATGTCGTACACATGTTTCAGCAACTCGGATGTATGCATTTTTCCCATCCCGAATAACCAACTTGTATCTTATGCGGCGGTGCCGCACCCCGTGATGTCGCCGGAAAAAAACCGGTATAAAAAAGAAAGGCTAAATGCATAACGAATCAGGATTTTCGTGCAAGGCGCTTCGCTCAATTTGTAATGCCCTGCAACGCTCTTAAATATTTCTTACAAAGAACTAAGATTTTTCCTAATTCGACGCAACTGTACTCGTAGGTGCTGATACATACAATCTGACTAATGACAAAATTTAGGATTTTTGTGATCCACGTCACATAATTTAAGTGATTTAGCGGAAGAAATCTATCAGTCTTGCTTGTGATTCGATGATTTTTTGTTCTATCAGCGCCCTTTTCTATTCCGCCGTGATGAATATGCATGCAAATCTCCCGCCAGAATGCAAAAACTGGTCGGAGGATTAGGTTCTGCGCGATTAACATTTCCCCAAATGTTTCTATTAGCGAAACAAAAACAAAACACCTTATAAAACAATTAATTATAATTTAAGCACAGCTAATTAATTACGGTTAGTTATCATTGCAACTTTGTTAATGATATAGATCAAGTAATTAACATTTTGATCGTAAATTCTGTTGATTTTAGTTAAGTATTTAAAAACGGTTAACCTGTACAAAAGTCATACATTACATAAGGTAAGAATAATTAATGAATATTTATGACAGCGTTCACACGGCTGTCATATTCACCCGTTGCACTGGCGACTAAAAAGGAGTAAAGGTGAAAAAATTTCATGTGTTCGCAGGGAGAAAAAGATGGCCTATGCTCATCTTCTGGTCGCGGTAGCCGTCACGCCTGAAAGCCAGCAATTACTGGCAAAAGCGATTGATATTGCGCGCCCTTTTAACGCACGCATTACGCTCATTACGCTGGCATCCGACCCGGAGCTTTATAATCAATTGGCTGCGCCGATGATGGAAAACGTCCGCAATATGTTACAAGAAGAAACAGAACAGTTTCTGCGAACGCTGGTGGATAATGCTGATTATCCTGTGGCACAGACACTTATTGCATCCGGCGAACTCACCGAACACATTCTGCACACCACACGCACCCAGGGTGTCGATTTGGTCATTTGCGGCAACCACAACCAGAGTTTCTTCTCCAGAGCCGCCTGTGCAGCGAAAGGGATTGTGCAGGCCAGTGAAGTAGATGTTCTGCTGGTGCCGTTAGGGGAATAAAAAACCCCCGCCGGGCGGGGGTCTGTGGCGTTAAGCCAGCTTCGGAAAGGTCGCCACTTTGTTCTGTAGCTGGCTTTGCGCGCTACGTGGCGTTATTTGCTTTAAATCGCTGATAAACCTTTTCTGCCAGTTTTCGATATCATTCTTCTTGATTATCTCCAGCATCTCCGCATGGCGCGAGATACGCTCGGCGAGCGGCATGCTCAGCGCCCTGTCCATCGCGGCAGCAACATCATCCCTGTCGTAGGGATTGACCAGCAGCGCTGAGGTAAGCTCATTGGCAGCACCCGCGAATCGTGACAGGACAAGCACCCCTGGGTTAGCCGGGTCCTGAGCGGCAACATACTCTTTTGCCACCAAATTCATCCCGTCACGCAGCGGCGTCACCA
Organism: Vagococcus sp. WN89Y; assembly: GCF_052220145.1. Lineage (NCBI taxonomy): Bacteria > Bacillati > Bacillota > Bacilli > Lactobacillales > Enterococcaceae > Vagococcus > Vagococcus sp. WN89Y. Next base: position 50,207 of record NZ_JBQPOM010000062.1, read on the forward strand.
GCCCGACGTCTGCATAGCGAAAGACTTTCATCAATACTTTTCTGTCAAAGTGCTGGTTCAGATAATAAAGCGGCGTCCAGCCCAATTGACCATATTTTCCGTTGATGCGCCCGGCTTCCGTTTCGAGGGTATGGCGAATGTCCTGGTAAGCCTGCACTTCACCACGGGAGGTAGGCGCAATCTGCGTATAGCGGATTTTGCCATGATGCTGGGGGTATTTCTCCAGCAAGGTTTCATAGGCAAGGAAACGTTCCGGCAGCCCTTTGGAGTAATCCAGACGTTCTACCGAGAAGATATTTTTGACGTTTTTCAGCTCTTTTTTAAGCTGCGCCAGTTTTGCAGGCAGCGGACCGGCAGCCTGGCGGGCAATTTCATCCGGCTCGATACCAATCGGGTAAACTTCGGTCTGGAAGTTTTTGCCCCACGCCACGTGCTGTTTGCCGCCACGCGTGGTTAAGCGCGTCTGGAGCGATAAGCTATCAAGGAAGGCCTGACGATCGCTTTCGGTCTGGAACCCAAGCAAATCGTAATCACACATAGCCTCAAGTAGCTCAGCATGCGGCGGCAGAGCATTGAAAATTTCCGGAGTCGGGAAAGGAATATGCAAGAAGAAACCAATCTGATTATTTACGCCACGTTTACGCAGTTCGCTGGCAAACGGCAACAGATGGTAATCATGGATCCATAAAATATCGTCAGGCTCGATAAGCGGCAGCAGTTTATCCGCCAGCAGCGCGTTGACTTCCTGATACCCGTCCCACGCTTCACGCTGGAAATTAACCAGATCCAGGCGGTAATGGAAAGCCGGCCACAGCACGGCATTAGAGAACTGTGAATAATACTGCTCGTAATGATCTTCACTGAGGTTAAATGAGGCCCAGGTGATGTTTCCTTTTGTCACCATTTTTAGCGGTTGATTCTCATCCCCTGTCTCACCACTCCAGCCGAACCACAGCCCGCCGGTAGCTTTTAATGCCCCCAAAATACCTACAGCCAGCCCACCCGCGCTGGACTTCTTATCATCAGGCGGTGCAATACGATTAGATACTACGACTAAGCGACTCATAGCCATCTCTCCTGTTTGTTAGCGCCTTTTCTTTTTGTTGTTGATGGTCGGTTATACTTTCAAGCCACTGGTAAACGTCCTGGACTCTTGCCAGCCGCCATTTTGCCTGCGTTGCGCCTGCACCGACTTTTATCGAAATGCCGCCAAGTTTATTGACGACCACAAATCCATGCTCATCTGTCAGATCGTCTCCCAAAAAAACAGGCGTTTTCCCGGCAAATGGCGCCGAGCGTAAAAATTCGGCTATCGCCTCGCCTTTATTTATGCCGGCAGGTTTCAGCTCTATCACACATTTACCCGGCTGCATGGCCAGTTCGGGGTAGCGCGCAACCACGTTTTTAGCCAGCTCATAGAGCGTGCTTTCGTGCTGCGGCCCCTGGCGATAATGCAGCGCAAAGGCCATGCCTTTGACCTCAAGCTCCACGCCGTCGAGCGCAGCAAGCTCTTGCCGGAGCGCTTTCTCCAGCGGCAGGCGTATATTGTCCGGTAACGAAATACGGTGAGTATGACCATTGATATCGCGGCGCTCTGCCCCATGCACCCCGGCAAGCGGGAAGTGATACGGCTGAGACAGTTGTTCAAGCTCGGTTATCGAGCGCCCTGAAATCAGCGCCAACGCACCGTCGTTTAACTCTGCAAGCAATGAAAGTCTGGCAAGAACATCGTCCGGAATTGTGACCTCGTCAGGATGCGGTTTGATATCAGCGAGGGTGCCATCCAAATCAAAAAAATATGCAAATTTACCGGAAAAGAGAGGCGGTACTGATAAAACGTCTTCCACCCAGGTTTCCTCCATACAGTATTGATGCGAGCGATAATTTACTCACATCTCATTATCATTAGCTATGTAAGTATAGACAGTGTGACGCTGCTCGCCATTCTGAGAAGAAGTTACCAGCCGAATTGGCGGCTGGTAACGAACAGGAAGTAAACTATAAAGTTGAGTCCGCAATCTTGTGCCAGGTATTAAACCGTGCGTTTGGCTTTTTGTTTGTAGCGGTCGAAAATCACCGCTGCCAGCAGGATCAAACCGCGCACGACGTACTGGGAAAAGGGAGAGATATTTAACAGGTTCATCGCATTTTCAACGGTGCCCAGGATAAGGATCCCCGCCACCACATATGAGATTTTTCCTATGCCGCCTTTCAGCGAAACGCCACCCAATACGCAAGCCGAAATCACTATCAGCTCATAACCAATCGAGGTCATGGGCTGGCCGCTGGTCATACGCGAGGCGAGAATAATCCCTGCCGCAGCAGAAACCAGACCGGAAAGTACAAAGATGATTATCTTGGTGCGCACCACCGGCACCCCGGCAAGCCTTGCCGCTTCTTCATTCCCCCCAATCGCCAGCGTGTTGCGCCCGAAGGTGGTTTTATTGAGCAGAAAGCCGAAAATCACCAGGCAAATCACTGTCAGCCAGATAGGCGCAGGCAGCCCGAACCAGTTGGCATAACCGAGCGTAAAAAAGCGCTCGTCTTCAATGCCCACGGCTTTACCATCCGAGATGATATACGCCAGGCCGCGCACAATCTGCATCGTGGCAAGCGTTGTGATGAGGGCATTGATTTTTAACCGGGCAATGACAAAGCCGTTAACCAGCCCGCTTATCACCCCCAGCATCAGCCCGGCGAACACGCCAATCCACAAGCTTTCGCTCAGGTTAATCACCACCGCCGTGGTAACCCCGGCGCAGGCAATAACCGAGGCCACGGAGAGGTCAAAATCCCCCGATGCCAGGCAGAACAACATGCCGCAGGCCACCATACCGGACATAGAGATAGCCAGTCCCAGCCCTTTCATATTGACGAAGGAAGCGAAGTTCGGCACAAAAATGGCGCAGCCGAGAAACAGCACGGCAAACACCACCAGCATGCCGAACTGATCCCAGATACGCCCGAAGCTGAACGCTGATTTAGACGCACGCGGCGTTGTTAAAGATGACATCTTTCTCTCCTCACTCAGGCGACTGCCTGGCTAACTTTAGGCATCGCAAGGCTCAGCGCCTGCTGCTCATCGCCCTGACCGTGCAACAATTCACCGGCAATCTCGCCTTCACGCATCACCACGATACGATCGGCGACACCGAGTACTTCCGGTAAATCACTTGAGGCAAACAGTACCGCCACACCGCGCGCAGCCAGCGCGTAGATAACGTTATAGATTTCATGCTTCGCACCTACGTCTATCCCACGGGTCGGTTCATCAAGCAAAATCACCTTCATCTCCTCGGATAGCCAGCGGCCAAGAATGGCTTTTTGCTGATTACCGCCGGAGAGATTCATAATCAGCTGATCGGCACCGGGGGTTTTGATATTCAGCGCACGAATTTGCTGTTCAGCGTTTTCGCTCTCCCAGCCATTATTAATCAAACAGCCCGCGTGAATGTACTTACGCCGGGCGCTGATATTGATGTTCTCCTGCACCGAATGCACCGGAACGATCCCCTCCGCTTTCCGGTCTTCCGGGCACAGCATCATGCCCGCGCGAATCGCGTGCGACGGTTTCTGGATGTCGATCGGCTGCCCGTCGATAAACACCTGCCCCTGGGTAATTCGCGTGCCGCCAAATAAACCTTTCATTAATTCACTGCGCCCGGCGCCCACCAGCCCAAACAGGCCGACAATTTCACCGCTGCGCACGCTGAGGCTGATGGGTGTACGTACGCCCGGCGCTTTGACCTCATCAAGACGCAGGCGCTCCTCGCCGTAGTCCCGCGGTTGCCAGCCGTAGATATCGCCCAGCTCCCGCCCGACCATCGCCTGCACCAGTTGGTCATGGTTAACCTGCTGCATATCGGTAAAAGTGCGCACGTAACGGCCATCTTTAAAAACGGTGATGGCATCACTGAGCGCAAAAATCTCTTCCATACGGTGCGAGACGTACAGGATCACCCTGCCCTCTTTACGCAGTTCGCGGATGACGCGAAACAGGTTGTCGATTTCGCGTGCAGACAGTGAACTGGTGGGTTCATCGAACGCAATCACTTTGGCGTTGCGCGCCAGCGCTTTGGCGATTTCGACCATCTGCCACTGGCCGATAGAGAGGTATTTCAGCGGTGTTTGCGGGTCAATATCCAGGCCAAGGTGCTCAAGCTGCAAGCGGGCTTCGTAATTCAGCAGCGAGCGATTCACTAAGCCCCCTTTATGCGGAAGCTGCCCAAGATAGATATTTTCGGCGACGGTCATTTCCGGCACCAGATGCAGCTCCTGGTAGATTATCGCTACCCCGGCGTTGAGCGCCGCCGTGGTATCGGCAAAGGAGACGTCCTCTCCTTTTATTAGCAACGTGCCGGTGGTCGGCGCGTAGTTACCGCTGAGGATTTTTAAAAGCGTTGATTTGCCCGCACCGTTTTCGCCCATCAGTGCGTGAACTTGCCCGGCGTAACAATCAAAGCTTATCTCGCTGAGCGCCTGCACTCCGGGGAATGCCTTGCCGATGCCGCGAAAAGAGAGATAGGGGGTCGACTGTTGCATAACGTCTCCGTAGTACGTCTGGCTCCCCGAACCGGGGAGCGCAACTCACTTTAATTACAGCCCTTTTTTCGCCAGCTCTTCTTTGAAGTTCTCGCGGGTGATCAGTACGACATCGGTCACCGCCGTGAATTTTGGCGGCTCGGCATCTTTCGTTACCCAGTTGTAGAGCATTTCGCTGGTTTTATAACCGTGCACATCCGGGCTGGGTAACAGCGAACCGAAGAAACCGGTCGCCTGCGCTTTGGAAAGCTCGCTTACCGCATCCACGCCATTAATACCGATGCCAATCACGTCCGGCGCTTTAAAGCCCTGGCCTTCCGTTGCGCGCACGCCGCCGAGCACGGTGTTGTCATTCATACCGAGCACCAGCCAGTGTTTCACTTCCGGGTGCTGAACCAGCAAGGAGTTACCGGCGTCAAACGCCCCGGGGATATCGTTCGATTTTGTCGGCACCTGATAGATCTGTTTTTCCGGGAATCCGGCTTTTTTCAGCGCATCCATCGAACCGGTAGTGCGCCGACGTGCGGTGTCCAGCTCGTTGGCGGTAATCGCCATCACCGCCGTCTCTTTCACATCCCAGCCGCGTTTTTGCATCTCTTTATACAGCTCGTCGCCCTGGCGAGCGCCAATTTCGCTGGCGGCCATCATCACCAGCGGAACGGATTCCATCGGCTTGCCTTTGGCGTTCACAAACTGGTCATCCACCGCGATAACTTTCATGTCGTAGCCGCGAGCTTTGGCGACAATCGCCGAGCCAAGTTTTGGGTCCGGCGTACAAATCACAAACCCTTTGGCGCCGCTGGCAGCCAGACTGTCGATTGCGTTCAGGGTTTTCTCCCCATCAGGAACCGCAATTTTTATCACTTCAAACCCTAAATCTTTACCGGCCTTGTCGGCGAATTTCCATTCAGTCTGAAACCACGGTTCTTCCGGTTGTTTCACCAGAAAACCCAGCTTCATGGTTTCAGCGATAGCGGATTGTGACATAACGGCTGCCAGGCCGATGGCCGCCAGCGCTTTAGTGAATTTGTGCATGGTAAACTCCAGCTTTCGCATTCTTTTATGTAGGGAAAACAAACGATCGGTTTATTTAAAAGTTCATAAAACAAGGCATTAGATTCCGGGATACTATGGACATCTGTGCTGGAAATAGTTTTAGCGGGAAATTGATTCTCCATAGGAGAGCGGCATCACACCGCTGAATTACAGTAATTCTGTACATAAATTCAGCGATATATCACATAAAAATAACGATATTTGTCGGACAAATAGAAGGGGTAAAAGCAGGATAATCCATAACGACAGCGATGTTATCCTTGTCCCGGATACAGAGCGTATCCGGGCAGAAAAGTTACCAGTTATAATAGATATGCTGGGCGTGATCCCGCGCTGCGGTTTCATCACCCTGTAACCGGGCGGCAAGCGTAAAAGCAAAATCGAACGCCACGCCCAGGCCTTTGCCGCTTAACAGGTTGCCATCTTCCACCACCGGCGCATCAACATACTCGCCATCGCGCACGGTTTCATAAAGCGTGCCTGAACAGACGTAGCGCCGCCCTTTTAGTAAGCCATTGCCGCCCAGCACGCGTGCCGCCGCTGAGCAAATGGGGCAGATAAGCTTCCCGGCGTCGTCATGGCGCTTAACAAAACGCACCACCTCGTCACTGCCTGCAAGGTTTACACTGCCCTGCGGCCCGCCGGGCAGCACAATGGCGTCGTACAGCGTATCTAGGTGTTCTGCAAGCGTGCTGTCCGCCACCATCGGGATAGAATGATAGCTCTCCACCGCACGCGAAGAGGCGCAGGCCAGGGTCTGGACCGTAATATTCAGACGACGCAAAATATCAATGGTGATTATCGCTTCAGCTTCTTCAAAACCGGGCGCTAACAGTACCGCCACTTTTTTCATCACTGACTCCTTAGCCAGAATTATTGCGAAAGTGGTGGTATTGTTGATCAAAACATCGTTTCAAAATCCCCGGTTCGTCACAAGTTAGTGCGCTTCGCCCTGCGGGGTGAATTTCAGCTCAATCAGCGCGATAGCTTTTTGAATCGCGCGCAGCGTCACCGGGTCAGCAGCGGCTGGATGGGTTGTAAAATCAATGTTTTTAAGCTGGTCAGACATTTTTTCACGCACTTCGACCGGCGCGATAACGTCAATCACATCCAGGATTTGCTTAATAACCAACTGGCAGGCGACAACGTCAGATACCAGTTCCTGATCGGCAGAGAGATTTTGCGACATATGAGGCTCCTTTAAGAAAGTGCGTCATAGTACCGGGAAACCCACACTAAGAGTAGTTGGTCGCAGGATTTGCGGGCATAAAAAAACCTGCGTTAAGCAGGTTTTTTTATCAGAACATTGCGCCCGGCGGGACATCTTTGAATGTTTTGCAGTAAGTTTCAAACATGTGTTTCAGGATTTTGCGCAGTTTCATCTGTTACTCCAGCGATATGTTATGCAGGTGTTATGTTTCAATGCGCACATATTATGACATCCATCACAAAAATCAATCCAAATGTGATTGAAATCACGTTTCATAAATCAAAAATAGCGTAGCGTTGTTAAAAAAATAAATACAAATCCTGCACTTACATCATTAAAAAATTTTTTATTATTTAAATAATTTTTGCACGGGGAAGATTTAAAATGCGTGAAAGCTCCCTCTCGCGAAAGACAGGAGGTCTTTCACCCACCGCGCTGCTGGTCGCTGGCGCTTTCTTTATGGAGTTCCTTGACGGTACTGTCATCGCCACCGCTCTGCCGGATATGGCGAAGAGCTTTGGCATCGAAGCCGTCGCGCTCAATATTGGTATCAGTGCTTACCTGATAACGCTTGCCGTGCTGATCCCGGCCAGCGGCTGGATTGCCGACCGCTTCGGCGCGCGCAATGTCTTCTCGCAGGCTTTGGCCATTTTTACCCTCGCTTCGGTCTTTTGCGGGCTTTCCACCACGGTTGAAACCTTTGTTGCGATGCGTATTTTGCAAGGTGTCGGCGGCGCGCTGATGGTGCCGGTTGGTCGGCTGGCCGTCCTTCGCACCACGCCGAAAAATCAGCTAATCACCGCTATCGCCACGCTGACCTGGCCTGCGCTGGTCGCGCCTATTATCGGCCCTGCACTGGGGGGATTTATTACGCACTATGCGAACTGGCGCTGGATTTTCTTTATTAATGTGCCGCTGGGGATAGTGGCGATTGCGCTGGCGCTGCGCATCATTCCGGCGATACGCGAAGCAGAGCGCCGCCCTTTTGATGTGCCGGGTTTTATCGCCACATCGATTGCGATGGTAAGCCTGGTGTACGCGATGGAAGCCCTGGGTTCCCGCCAGCCGCAACTTGCCTTAACACTCAGCCTGCTGGTTATCGGGGCTGTTGCGCTGGTTTATACACTGCGTCATTTTAAGCGTGCAAAATGGCCGATGATCCGCCTTGATGCCATGCAGGTGGCGACATTTCGCGTCACGATGTATGGCGGTTCGCTGTTTCGCGCCTCGATAAGCGCCGTCCCTTTTCTGTTGCCGCTGCTGTTTCAGGTGGGTTTTGGTATGGATCCGTTTCACGCCGGGCTGCTGGTACTGGCAGTGTTTGCCGGAAATTTGACCATCAAACCCGCGACCACTGTGCTTATTCGCGCGCTGGGCTTTAAAAAGTTGCTGCTGATAAACGGTGCGCTGAATGTGCTGGCGCTGCTGGCCTGCGCGTTTTTGACTTCGCACACGCCGGTGTGGCTCACTTTTTTACTGCTTTATCTGGGCGGCGTGTTTCGTTCGGTGCAATTTACCGGGGTCAGCACGCTCGCTTTTGCCGATGTTCCCGCAGCACAAATGAGTTATGCCAACACGCTGTTCAGTACCGCCACGCAGCTGGCGGTGGGGCTGGGTATCACACTTGGCGCGATTGGCATCCGCCTGGGGGAGTTCGTCAGTGAGTGGCTGCATATCACGCAGGTTGAAGGGGTCAGCTTCCGACTGGCGTTTGTCTTTATCGCCCTGATTTGCCTGGTTGGCATGATAGATACGCTACGGCTTGCTCATGATGCCGGGCGTGCGGTATCGCAAAAAGCGCAGTGAAAAGAGGCCAGCCTGCGCTGGCCTTGTGTTATCAGGCAAGCACTTCACGAACAAAGGCTTCAATCTCTTTGTTCTGGCAGTTTTCAAAGAAACATTGCTGGAAACGCTCACCGGAAACAGCAGTCTTCACCAGCTCGCGATCGATAGCACGCAGCGTGTCGAGGTAGTTATCTTTCACGACCGCAGCTTTCACCTGGTTGAGAATACCGGCGTTGCGAACCTGTGGCTCTTTACGCTCCGGTGGGTAGCCTTCGCCTTTACGCCCGGTAAACGCTTTCTCAAAGATAAAGCGCACGTTCAGCTCTGCGCCCCAGCCAAAACCTTTGGCGAAAGGCAGCGCCAGCGCGTTACCGTTGTTGATTTGCGCAAACAGGAAAGCATCAGCCGGATCAATACAGTAACCGCACACCACGCCCGGATGGATGTTCAAAGACATCAGCGCGCCCTGCCCGGTGCCGCAGCCGGTGACGACAAAATCCACCGCTTTCGCGTTAAGCAGGATGCTGGCCATAATACCTAAGTGAATATAGGTCAGATGGTGGTCATTCTCGTCGCTCATACCAACGTTAAACACCGGGAAATCTTTCTCGTCCGCAACCGCTTTCAGCTCTTTCAGGATGATAGCGTTTTTCGCCGCCTGGCTGTTTTCCATCATCAGTGCAATTTTCATTTTTGTCTCCTGTGAACACGCTTCAGATAGCAAAGGTTGCGTAAACCTTACTACCTGGCAAACATACTTTCAAATTTAATGAAAAATGGTTTTAAAAATTAAAGACGTGCTCACAGTTTTGCCCTCTCAGGCGCAAAATCCCTGCCGCTTCGCAAAAAAATGAAAAAATCTTCACGCTTTGTACTTCTTATCTAGACTGCAATAAGACATTGATATGATTAATCTGAGGTTTACAGGTGAAACTGCGTTGCCGGGCAGTACTGACATCGTGGCTTTTTACTCTGCTGATGGTTTTTGCGCCACAGCGTACGCTTGCAACCCCATCCACGCCGGTTCCGGTCTGGCTGTACGATGCGGAAAGTTATGAATTCTGGCGGGATGCCAGCGGCGGCTATCATGGCTTATATCCGCAAATCATACAGACACTGAATGCCCGATATGGTTACAACTTACAAATTCGCCCCATTGGCGGTGCAGAGATCCTTAAACGTTTTAATGAAAACAGCTACGGCCTGTATGCCGGTGTGTTACGCACCGATGCGCGCGCACGCAGTAAATTACTTTCCGCGCGGCTGTTTGATAATGAAGTGCTTGCCGTCAGCCCGCGGATGCAGGTGCTCAAAGCCGGGGATTTAAACGATATGCGGGTGGTCTTTCGCCGCAACGATACCACCGCTGAGCGGGTAAAACAGCGTTATCCGGATATCCGTTTCAAAGAAATCTTGCTGGCAGAAAGCAGTGAAGATGCGTTTCATATGCTCAGCACCGATCGGGCCGATTTTTATATTAATGACGCCACCGAGATGATAAACACCGAACCCTATTACATCCTCTCGCGCCCTTTTCCCGGCCTGCGCATCGCCAGCGTATTTGCCTTCAGCCCAACGCTGTTACCCCTGCGCGAGCATATGAATGCCCTGATAAACGACTGGCAGCGCAGCGGAGAAATGCAACAGGCTATCGCTCTCCACACCCGCCAGTTTTTGACAAGCCGCCTGCGGGTGAGTGAGGCAGAGCGTGAGTGGCTCAGGCAAAATCCGCTGGAAGTCTGGCTACCGAAAAAGGAAAACTTCGCCCCGCTTATCTGGCGCGATGATACGGGGTATCACGGTTCAGCTATCAATCTGATAAATGATTTACGCGAACTGCTGCAGGCAGACGTGAAGGTTCATTATATTGATAACTATTATGCAGAGTTGCAGCGCAACCACTGGCCGATAAGGCTGATTGAAATCCGCGACGCCTCCCTGGCTGCTCCGCGCGATGAAATCATCGGTCCACAATCAAGCTGGCACAACGCTTATTACAATCTGATAGGCCAGCCTTTTATCTGGGACGAGTCGCAAATTCGCCATCAGCGGGTGGGCGTGATTAAAGGCGCTTTCACCCAGTTTTACTTGCAAGAACACTATGGCGAAGACGTAACAATCGTGCCTTTCGAGCATATTGATCAGATGATTGGCGCTATCGAAAACAACAAAATCGATTTTATTCTTGGCGATCTCAGTACGCTGGAAACCTCGCTGCGCGGGAACGAGCTCTTTCGTGGCGTGCTGAAAGTGGCGGGTTTTACACGCGGCGAATACCGCATTGGCCCGGCGACAGACAGCACGTTTCCACTGCATAACTTACTTGCCCAGGTACATCAGCTTTCGAGCTACCGTACGCAGCTTGAGCGCCAGGCTGTCCCGGCTGGTGTTCCACAATTAACCCGCAATACGCTGAAAATCATTAGTGTGGTGCTGCTCATCACCGCGCTTTTTAGCCTGTGCCTGTTGCTGCTGATGTGGCGGCAAATGCGCAAAAACCGGCTGGTCAATCGCAACATTGTGCAGGCGATGGAGAAAGTGAATCGCGCACACGATGACGAAACGGGCAGCCATATTCAGCGGGTGGCGAAATACTGCAACCTGATGGCGCGCGAGCTGCATCTGCCGCGACGTATGGTGCGGGATATCAGTCAATATGCTTCGCTGCATGATGTGGGAAAAATCGCGGTGCCGGAGCAGATTTTACGCAAAAAAGGGCCGCTCACAGCGGAAGAGTTTGACGAGATGAAGCTGCATACCCTGAAAGGCTGGCGCATTATTCAGGGACTGGGACTGGGCCAGGTGGCGGAAAATATTATCCATTTTCACCACGAAAAATGGGATGGCAGCGGCTATCCTGAAGGGTTGAAAGGTGAGCAAATACCGCTGGAAGCCCGGATCCTGGCGCTGGCGGATGTGTATGATGCGCTGCGGCAAAAACGGGTGTACAAACCGGGCTTTAGCCATGAACATGCGTCGGGAATGCTTTTCGACGGTTCAGGAAAACATTTCGATCCCCGGCTGGTTGCGCTGTTTCGCCAGCATCATGAACGTTTTCGCGCTATTTATGATGCGCTCGCCGATTGATGGCCTCCGTTGCAATTAGAAAAGGCAGATTCGCGGGTTATTCAACCTATTGCCTCTGGAATCAGTACGATAAAATAAGTGCATGTCCAAACGGATCGAAGCGATTTATGAAAAGATTACTCGTTGCTACCGCGCTGATATTCCTTGTCGGGTGCACCTTCACAAAAGAAGCGCAGGTCAGCGAAGTCGATACGACCAGCGGTCTGGTGCGTCTGAGTTTTAACCAGACGATGATGCAGTCCGCCAACGATGACACCTACACTGCGCAGGGCACCGCCAACAAACAGTGCCAGCAGATGGGTTACGCTTCCGCCGTGCCTTATGGCCAGCCGGTAAAGACCTGCAGCCTGATAAGCGGCTCTGCGTGTATGAACACAAAAGTGACTATTCAGTATCAATGCCGTGGTATGGCATTTAATCACACCGCCCCACTATATTAATTAACTGGCCGGCATTATTTGCTGGCCTTTTTATTTAGAATATAAATAATTCTTATTTATTAAACTTTGCCAATGCGTTTTATTATCATTATCCTTTACGCTCAGCGTAATTTTAATTTAAACTTTTGCAAAAAATAAAATAACAAATTATAGTGACCGCTCTTCAACAATAATTAATTACCGGAGCCGCGCCATGTTAAAAGCAGAGATGATTGAAAAACTCAACGAACAAATGAACCTCGAACTATTTTCGTCCCTGCTCTATCAGCAAATGAGCGCATGGTGCAGCTATCACAGCTTTGAAGGCGCGGCCGCTTTCCTGCGCCGCCATGCTCAGGAAGAAATGCAGCATATGCAGCGCCTGTTCGCTTATCTTACCGATACCGGCAACCTGCCGCGCATCAGCACTATCAACGCTCCTGCCGCTGAATTCGCATCTTTGGATGACTTATTCCGCGCCACCTATGAACACGAGCAGTTGATCACCCGCAAAATTAATGAACTGGCTCATGTGGCCATGACTTCCCAGGATTATCCAACCTTTAATTTCCTGCAATGGTATGTCGCCGAGCAGCATGAAGAAGAGAAACTGTTTAAATCCGTTATTGATAAATTAACGCTGGCGGGAAAAAGTGGCGAAGGCCTTTATTTTATCGATAAAGAACTGGCTACGCTGGATACACAAAATTAAGACAACGGGCGGTGGAAATTCTGCCGCCCTTTTTTTACATACATCCTGCGCAACTTGTGCAACGCCAGTCCTCTTTATTTACCGCCTGGTAAAAATAGCGATAATTCAGCTCTTCCAGCGCAATACCGTAATCAAAAAACAGATCGGTCAACCAGTCGACATTGTCGATTATCCACTCATCCTCTTCCAGTCCCTGAGCAAAGGTCTCATCATCCGGGTCAATAATCGAATAGATACCCCATGTGCCGAGATCTTTTTCGCGCCGTGACTCCGGGAGTTCAACGGGTGTTCCCTGCCAGCAAATGATCCAGTGACCGTGGCACAGCAAATTTCCGCTACGCGACCATTTTGCCTGAAAGGGATTGCCATCGTGCATAACCTTCCTCTTTTTTTGATTCTTTATAATTATTTTTTAAGTTACGCCGGATTGTCGCGCAAACGTATTCCCCTTATGAAGTAGTCAAAGTCACTGAAACTCTCTGGCAAATGTCTAACCCACCAGCACTGTAAACATTAAATTACACAGCTTGTAACGGTCGTTTGACGAAACTGTTTTTTTCCCTTACTCTGCGCCGCATAAAATTGTGGGTAGTGCGGTCTATTGCAGAGGAAAGCGTGAAAAATCGGACGCTTGGAAGTATTTTTATCGTTGCTGGCACCACTATTGGTGCAGGTATGTTGGCAATGCCCCTGGCGGCAGCCGGTGTGGGGTTTGCAACCACGCTGGTTTTATTATTCGTTCTCTGGGCGGTAATGTGTTACACCGCGCTGCTCCTGCTGGAAGTCTATCAGCACGTCCCGGCAGACACCGGTCTTGGCTCGCTGGCGCGACGTTACCTCGGGCGTTACGGGCAGTGGATCACCGGTTTTAGCATGATGTTTTTGATGTATGCGCTGACGGCGGCCTACATCAGCGGCGCTGGCGAACTGCTGGCGTCCAGCTTAAGTCAGTGGTTGAACCTGCAACTCTCCCCCGCCACTGGCGTGCTTCTGTTCACTTTTGTTGCCGGTGGTGTGGTTTGTATTGGCACCTCGCTGGTCGATCTCTTTAACCGTTTTCTATTCAGCGCAAAAATCATTTTCCTGGTGGTGATGCTGGTGTTATTGATGCCACATATCCATCAAGTTAATTTAATAACGTTGCCGCTGGAAAAAGGCCTTGCACTGTCGGCCATTCCGGTCATTTTTACGTCTTTTGGCTTCCACGGCAGCGTGCCGAGTATTGTCAGCTATATGGGCGGGGATATCCGCAAGCTGCGCAAGGTGTTTATCACCGGCAGCGCGATCCCGCTGCTGGCCTATATTTTCTGGCAGCTGGCAACGCTTGGTAGCATCGACTCTCCGACGTTTATCGGCCTGCTCGCCAGCCAGTCTGGCCTGAACGGTCTGTTACAGGCACTGCGCGAGGTCGTGGCATCTCCACATGTTGAACTGGCGGTGCATTTGTTTGCCGATCTGGCGCTCGCGACCTCTTTTCTCGGCGTATCGTTGGGGCTGTTCGACTATCTGGCAGACTTGTTTCAGCGCCGCAATAACGTGGCCGGGCGCGTGCAAACTGGTGTGATAACTTTCCTGCCGCCTCTGGCATTTGCGCTGTTTTATCCGCGTGGTTTTGTCATGGCGCTGGGCTATGCAGGCGTGGCGCTTGCCGTGCTGGCCCTGCTTCTGCCCTCAATGCTTGCCTGGCAGAGCCGTAAACAGCATCCGCAAAAAGAGTGCTATCGCGTCCCCGGCGGCAAGCTGGCACTTGTCGTGATTTTTGCCTGCGGTATCGCCATTATCGGCGTGCAGTTTTCTATCGCTGCCGGTCTGTTGCCTGACGTCGGTTAAGTTCTGTGTTCAAAGCCGCGCGAGCCTAGCTTCGCGCGGCTTTTTTTTGCCTTTTAATCGCGTGATGCGGCGACAAGGCGTATGCTCATAACGTTCAGGCGTCATAAAAAGGAGTATTTATGCGTAATGAAAACTCAATTCCGAAAGCGGGTCTGTACATCTCGCAAAAAGATCCTTCCATGCAGTTTATTGTGACGGCGGTCGCGATAACAAATCCTGCCAGCGATACGGACTTTGATGAAGTCACCTACCATGTCACTCTCGCGAAATCGGGGGATCAGAATGATATGGCTGCACGGGGTTACGAGCTTGATCCTGACGAATGGTGGCAATTTGTGATTACCCATCAGCTTGAGTATGCAGGCGAAGTATAAGCCTGGCGGAGGGCATGTTGCCCTCCTGTGGAGAAATCTGGCGGAAGGTGATGTCAGAAATACCCAATTTCAGGCACAAAAAAACCACCTTTCGGTGGTTTCACGACACTGCTTATTGCTTTGATTATTCTTTATTTTCCCAATGGTACCCGGAGCGGGACTTGAACCCGCACAGCGCGAACGCCGAGGGATTTTAAATTGGTTTTTAAAATCAGTAAAATCAATACATTAGAAAATTTCTCCGAACATAGCCCAAAATAACACCACCTTAAATACATACACTTACATCCTCTCTGGTACCAATCTTCGGAATGATTAGTGAATAAAAATGCTTCATTCCGTAGCCCTGTACCACGCTTGCCAACGATACTTATCCAGCCGTAACTGGCACAGGCATTCCGCTGTTTCGATGTCTACTTGCAGATCTTCGTCGCTGTCTGTTCCAGCTTTACTCGCTCCCTTGCACGGCACCTGCATCAAATCCGCTGATGGAGTTGGCCGCGTCGAGGGCTCGCTGCCGCAGCTGCACAGCGTGATCGTCAAAATCGCACTTAACATGATTCGGGTCGTTAACATATTTCACCACGTCTCGGTAAATGGTCCGGTAAATCACTTTACCCTCTGCGCTGGCCGCCGCCGCTTTCTGCTCGCCGATGGCGACGGCTTTCTCAGCTTTCTTCTGCTTCGCTTTTGCCTGGCTGTTAACGTGCTCGCTGTGCGCATACCACCCTTTGATGTAACCTACATAAAAGGTACCGACAAAAAACGCCAGCAGAACGGCCAGCGCTAACAGCTTTGCTTTTATCGTCACTGGTCTATCCCCCAGCACGCTAACGCGCTTTCCTGATCCCGGCGCTCAACCTGACCATAGCAGCCATTCTTCTGGCCTTTGGTCAGTCTACAGTCACGGCCCCCGTCTTTGATCCACCAGCGGATCGCCTCACATGCCCCTTTTCGGTCACCGGCATTCATTCGCTTATAGAACGTTGACGGGAAGCATTTGCCGGGTCCGATGTTGTACGGACAGAAGGATGCAATCCCGGCTTTCTGCGGCTCTGTCAGCGGTACCTTGATGTTGCGGTCTACCCATGCCAGCGCCTTATTACGTTCAATGGCGTTTACCTGGTCGCATTTCGCCTGCGTCAGTTTCATACCTGGTATCACCGGCTTGCCATCAACCATTGTGGCACCACGGCAAATCGTCCAGATGCCTCCACCGTCTTTGTATGCAGTGAGGCTATTCCCCTCTTTCTCATTCAGGAACTGATCGAGAATGACCGATGCTGGTGCACCAGCGAGTACCAGCCCCAGAACGGCGGCACTTAGTTTCGCCCGGCTATTCATGAATGAATCTCCGTTTCAGTCATCACCCGCTGGACTTTAGCGACAACTTCGTCGGCCTGTTCGAGGTTGTGTGAATCCGACTTGCTCAGGAACTCGATAACCGCTCTTGTTCGCTGGCGGTCTAATGCCAGACGTTCTGCGGATGCGTGGCGATCAGCTTTAATCTTTGCCCGGCGGTCAAGCCAGCCAAGAAACGAGAGCAGGAAACCGAGAACTGCAAGCACGAGATATGTTAAATCAAGAGTAGTAATGCCGAGATAAGCAGCAAGGGTGGTTAACCCATTGCCGATCCAGGACAGCCAGTTATTTTGCGGATTCATCCCCAAACCTTACCCCGGAGGGAAATTTATGTAGTCCCGCAAGAGTATGGTTAGGCTACGGTCGGAATCCTGACCATATGAAAGGTAATGAACTGCTACGGGTTCGTTGGTATACTTTTCCCCCTTCTTAATAATTAGATCTTATTCATGATTGCCAACATTCAGTATTTGCGGTTTCTTGCTGCTTTCCTCGTGATATATGCACATGCCAACTTAGCTGTTTACGGCATCACGCCTCAGATAACAAACCTGGGTGGTGTCGGTGTGGATATATTCTTCATCATCAGCGGATTTATCATGCCGTACATCATTTACGGCGGGCTCTATAATGATGGCATGATGCCGAAGTTAACGCCGGTGGGGTTCATTAAACGCCGCATCACTCGCATATGGCCTTTGTACCTTATAGCAACGCTGGTGGTCATATGCATATCATGGTTTGTTGACTCCGGCGTCATTTCTCAACCAACCGCAGACTTTGCTTATATCTTTAACGGCTCGAGACTGGACATGATGTGGTTCGTCAAAACAATGACGTTCATGAACTTCGACAAGCCCCCTATTCTTGGCATCGGCTGGACTTTACAGTTTGAATTCTTGTTCTATTTCTTACTCGCCGGCTTGCTTGCGATTGGCATTAAAAAAGCCAACTCACTCGAGTTTTATTCAGTCTGCGCTCTTGTAGTTTTCGGTGCTGGCAATGCTCTGGCTCATGGCGAAAGTAAGGTTCTGGTAACGCTATCCAGCCAGATGTTTATCGAATTTATCCTTGGCATGTATCTGTACCGTATGTATTCCGCAGGATGCGTACTGCCGAAGTGGCTGGCGTGGGTGGGTATCGCTTCTTTCTTTCCGCTTTTTGCGTTCGCTAACTCGGGTGTTTTCGCTTATAACGATTATTCTCGGCTGCTCACATGGGGCATCCCGGCGTTCGTGATTGTCTGGTCGGCTCTGAGCCTTGAAGGGGTTATTCCTCACAACCGCACTTTCCTGCTACTGGGCGACTCATCTTACAGCCTGTATCTGTCTCACGGTATCTCAGCGCCGGTATTTCTGTTTATCTGGACGCAGCTTGACCTCGATAAGACAGTGAGCGTAGTTCCTTATGTTATCGTCTATTACATCTACTGCCAGGTTATCGCCCTTGCCTGCTATAAACTCATCGAAAAGCCAGTTAATAGCTGGATAAAGAAAAAAGCATACGGAAAAGCTAAATGAAAAAATTAATTATTACTTCACTATTGTCTGTGTCATTTGGTGCAGCAGCTGAAATACCCGCTGCACCTGATGACTACACGACATGCACGGATGTAAAGTGCAGCAACTACATTGTGAATAAGTTTAATATTCACCCTTCTTTCTTTGGTGGAAAATTCGTTTATTCGGATACTATTTACGCATCTGAGGATTTTAAAAGCGACAGGCTGCTATTCAGGCCTACCGGCCCGGTCATGATGTTCAATCAGACAACCGGTGAGATCTATCATAACGGTACCGATTTCAGGGTATCAGGCGACAAAATAGCAATCCCTGATGGCTCTGCTATCCCGGTAGCTAAATCAGGATTTAAAAAGCCGCTGAAAGAAGATAAAAATTTTAACATCAACGTTACGACTGAATATCAGAAATATCAGATTTCGGCGTCTTACAAGAAGGAAGATCACCTTTACCTGAAAATGAGTGACGGGGTTACAGACTTACGTAATTACGTTAAAAGCCTGCAGGAAATGAAGGTGACGTATTACGGGGATAGCATTACTTACGGCGCGAATGCCAGCGACATATACTCAGAGCCGCATCAGCCTCCATACGTGGGCCTGGTCTCTGCTTACATGTCTATGGTCAAGGGAGGGAAATATCATTACTACAATCCATCGGTACCAGGATGGACCTCTAACAACGCCTACTACAGCACTGACGGAAGGCTGACAAAGCTCGATTCTGATGTTTATATCATTTCTTTCGGCATGAACGACTCAAATGATTTGCCCCCTAAAGAATACTATTTCAGCATCGATGCCTTGATAAAAAATATTAAAAGCAAAAATAAGAATGCACGAATCGTACTGCTTTCTTCTACCCTTCCGAATCCTGAGTGGGTACTTCCTAAAAAGGAATATTTCCCTTTATACAGCGAAGAATTGAAAAAGTTATCTCTCAAATATAATCATGTGACATTTGTCGACATCACAAATATCTGGGTTCAAATGCTTCAGCGAAAAAATATTTATGCTATCACTGGTAATGGAGCGAATCACCCTGCCGACATGGGGCACCGGGTGATTGCAGAAGCATTGCTTACCGCCTTCCTTGGCGATGACTTCTCTTAAACAACAATTTTCAGGAAGTTATCCTCTTTATAAATGGTGCCCGCAGGGGCACCAGATATTTCAGATAGAGTTTTCACATTTTTCAGCGCCACCATTCCATCAGTAGAAAGTTCAATGCTCGGCGCATCATTGTTCATATTGATTTTTAGTGTCCCAACCGCGCTACCACCATTGGCACTTGTCCATTCAAACGACGCTATAGAGATGATCCTACCCGCGTAGTGTGGACACGGCCCTAAGCGAGGTTCTGGTTTTCAAATTGCTCCGGGCTGAGTCCGCCACAGGCACTGTGGCGACGCCACCGATTGTAATCACACTCAATATTATTGAACACCGTCGTCCGCATC
>NZ_JBQPOM010000063.1:0-78512 GCF_052220145.1 Vagococcus sp. WN89Y
ACGATCAACAACCTGTTTGACAGCTTCAATTTTAAACTCTTCAGGATAACGCTTACTGCTCATGTGCACCTCTCATTAAGCCATTTTAAATGACTCTGAGGTGTCTGTTAAACCCGTGGCGATTCAATGGTTCTCACGCCCGTAATCATCAGTAATTTCGTCGCTATCTGGACAAGCTTACTCCCGGTATAACCCTCTAAGGCACGCAGAAAATCAGGTATCTCATCAGCTTTTAGGAACGGGAAATGATTGGATTGGTGTACTTCGAGAGCGCTGGAAAGATCCGCCGCAGGATTGTACTCCGCCCTGCCTGTTGCGATTGCGTAGCGAAACACTTCGGAGCAACGCTGACGCACTTTCCGCATTTTCTCCAACGCTCCACGTTTCTCAATTTTACGCAGCATGTTCAGCAGCTCTAGGGGTTTAATCTCTCCCACTGGCCTTGTTCCGACATAAGGAAAAATATCGTTCTTAAACGCTTCTATGATGTCTGAAGCATATCCTGCCGACCATTTAGCAGATTTAAGTTGATGCCACTCTCTGGCTATCTTTTCGAAGGCGTTCTCTGACTCTGTTTGCAAAGCCAGCTTTTGCTCTTTTCGAACCTCACTAGGGTTCTTTCCTTCTGCCACAAGTTTTCGAGCTTCATCACGACGGGAACGAGCATCGGCAAGGGTGATCGTTGGGTAAACGCCAAGCGAGATCAACTTGGGTTTACCGGCAAAACGATAGCGGAACCGCCAGCTCTTGCTTCCATTAGGTTCTATAAGCAATGACAGCCCTTGCCCATCTCCAAGTGTATAGGCTTTAGCTTCAGGCTTAGCGCGGCGAATCTGCATATCGTTTAAAGGCATGTGTATAGGAATCCAAGACCGAACAGGAACATATACACAATCCTATACACATTCCGTATCGGATTCTACTGGATGATTACGGACAGCGACGGACTAAAAGGCGATAAAATCGTTATAAATCAGGGTATTTATGGATGAATACGGACGTCTGGGGAAGTTGAAATGGTGCCGATAATAGGAATAAAATAAAAACATATAGCATTGATTAATAACAATAAAAATTAAAATCAATATGGAAATGCCCCCAAAAATACCCCCATCTCGACTACTGTATTGAGGGATCTTTGAAGGAGAATTTTTAACACAAAGATGTTGCTACCAGCGCTCTAAGCGACTAATGAGGTCTTTATGAAGTTCACTTTGTTCTTCTTGCCAAGCACTCGTCCATTTCCATTCAGGATTTCTTGGTTTGCAGTCTTTACAATCTTTACAAAATTCACTCCGGAACCCCCCTACTGGCTTTGAATTATATATATCATCCAGCCTCCAACCACCCATCACATGATTTTTTTTCAAACAAACAAGATATTTCATAGAAGCAGAGTATAAACCAACCATCATGGCAGGAATTCCAACAGAACGAGATGCAACCATAAGTAAATGCTCGCAATTTTTTACTACACGTTCAGGATTGTAATCCAGTAACCCTTGTTTGATAATCCTACCCATCTCATCTTCAGGATCATCAATCTTGAATCCCATCTGCCTTGCGCGGCTTGTGAAAAAATCAATTTCGCTATCAGGATCACTCCGTTCTTGAAACGTAGTTTTGTGCTTAGCGATTTTTTCAAGCGCTATATTTAAACTTGACTTTATTTCCTCACTCTTAATAAACTCTAACTTACTCTTTGCTTGTTCAAAACATTTCTCATAATCTTCACGATTTGTACTAACGGTAGCATATATTAATACAAACTTCCCATATAATGGTTCATTCTCTTGCACCTTACATATTTCCATTGCTAGATCTAAGCAATAATCAATCCAATTAAATAAATATTCCGAAGATTCAAGCCGTTCATCTATTTTTAATCTGTGTGCATATACACCTAATTTAATAGCAACGCGTGATATAGCATCAGTGAAAAAGCTATCATTACCCTGTAATATCATTTTATTTATTGAATATATTGTTTTTTGTACATGACTTGCAGTAGCGGTAACAATTCTATCGTTCTCATGATTCAGCATCCATGATGTCAACTCATCATGTGAAGTATTTCTCTTGGTAAGAACAGCATGATAATCCGACTCAATCAATTTATCTATAATAAAAGACCTCATTAAGAAAATAACATACATCCTGTAATATTCATTTTTCCTTTCACTACGGACTAATCCAATTAATGCATTGTAAAGACTGAATAAATATTTGTTTTTTTCCTCTTCGTCCTGCAATGCCTGTATATAAACCTGCTCTATATATATAGCAGAGTTAAATCTTGTATCAAACAATTCTGAAGTTGACTCGAAAGTAATTTTTGCCTTATTAAAAAGCTCATTATAGCTTCTAGACTTTAACAATCTATCATATTGTTCTATATATAGATAAAAATTAAACTCCTTATTTCTTTGAATTAAGTCATCAATAAGCTTACTTGGGCTATTTTTTAACATTTGGTTAATTGGTGTGTTTATTTTATTTAACGCGTTTATTTTCATCCATGTCATATTATCCATAACAGCTTGTATTAATTTATCACTTTCATCCGGTAAAGTATTTGAGCATGGGATATGGATTGCAATGCTTTTTTTCCCTTCACTATTAGATATTGCTAATCTACTACTCAAGCTTTGATCATCCTGCAAACTACACCAATAAACCTTCTTTTTAGTTACATCAACAACAACAAGGATGATTGGGACATCCAATTGATTCATGTAATAATTTAATCTTTCGGTTGAAAGGTTAAAGGATGCAATATTTCCATCATTAATTATGGAAACATTCTCCTGTCCTTTAATTTGAGCTTTGAATATAAACCCGGTTGCCTTTTCATCATCAGCAATTATTTCAATCTCTGCATCAACTCCGTAGTCCTCTTGATCTTCCTGGCAACGATATGCCCAGTTAATTGGGATGTTAGATTGGAATATTCTTCCTGCTGCTCTACCAATTTGCTTAGGAGTTAAGGCCATTTTCTTCATTCCTTTTAGGAAAAACCATCAAATTCTACTCCACGTAATAATAAGATGCAGTGATTCTGATTGTAAATTTTTTCAAGATTTAGATTTAGTTCATTGCTCCACGCCCATGGGGTACATTCATAAAAAAAGACGTAACCGACCAAAATCGCACTACACCGCACCCGCCTGCCAGTTTCATATCAGTAAAATTTTTCAGTTTTGTTTTTCTACAAACCGGCAAGCCAGCCCGCGCCAGTGCTGGCTCTCTGGCATGAAAACCGCATTGAAAAAATTGAAACGAATTTCACTTTTTTTCAGTTTCTGCTCTTTAAGGGCTGACTCTAATTTTTTCAGGTGATTGTTTCAGAAGGGATTTTTAATTTTACGTCACTGTTCGATAAGAAATAACGCTGAATTAGAAAACAATAACGTTATTAAATTCAATAAATTACCGCAGGGAAAAACTGAAAAAAACTTCATCACCTTTCAGCAGTACCGGGCACACGTTTCGTATCCCGGTCTGCCGTCATTAAGCCCGTTTTTTTGCCTGAAGCAGAAATTCCAGCGCTTTTTCCCGATCCTGTTCCGGCATCGCGTCAATCAGTTCTTTCACCCTGCCCTGCCCTTTCAGAGCGCTGGGACTGAGGGTATGCGAAAAGGAAACGGTCATCACAAAGGAGTGTCCGCATTCAACGTTTGTACAGCTACAATAAACGTCCGCCAGCTGGGGATGCTTACGATTAGTCTTGCGAATCGTCGCAATGGCAAGACATTCAGTGCAGATCATTTTCATTACACGCATGTGTTTTCCTTAATTCATTGCCAGCCAGGAATAAGGCTGACACGGTTGATT
Organism: Vagococcus sp. WN89Y; assembly: GCF_052220145.1. Taxonomy (NCBI): domain Bacteria; kingdom Bacillati; phylum Bacillota; class Bacilli; order Lactobacillales; family Enterococcaceae; genus Vagococcus; species Vagococcus sp. WN89Y. Next base: position 3,835 of record NZ_JBQPOM010000063.1, read on the forward strand.
GCTTTCTGCCGGAACGTGTAACAGCGGTAACACTGGTAACACCTTTGATTTATAAAGATAAATACCGTTACCTCTGCATTTTTCCTTGAGGTAACGTGTGGTAACACCCGGTTTTTGTTACCACTGTTACCACTCCTGTTTTTTAACTGGTAACGCCCACAGCCCTTGCGGCGTCTGGCTGTTACCTCTGTTACCTGTGTTACCTCATAAAAATAAGACTCGTGCGAAGCTATTCTTCAGGGTCGCCCAGCACATTTGTATTAAACTGGTACACTCGTTTGAGGCCTATTTCTGGCAGGCGAAGGCTTGTCTGGGTTCGGCCATCCCTGCCCGGCTCCAGCCAGCCCGCACTGACGCAGAGTTTTGCCACTTTACTGGCATTGAAGCCCTTACAGATTTCCTTCCAGCCTGACGGCAGGACATAAAATGTCGTGACCGTTTCCGTGGTCTGACTGCCCGTATCCACTTTGCGAAAGCCCATCATGGCTACCGGACGATTCCTGTCGTCGTGCCAGTCGGCAAAACGGCTGTACTGGTTACGCGTGATAAAGTCGCGCACCTGTTCCAGCGCGGCGCGATCTTCCTGATTAGCTGAATGGCCACGATCCATCATCCACGACGCCAGACAACGTTCTGCCGCTGCGTAAGCCTCACCTTCCAACCAGCCGGTGATACCGGCGCGGGTGGCCAGTTCCCCGGCCATCGCCACCAGGGCAAAGCGGGTCACTGCCCGCCCGACCTGATTCCCCGCATCCTGCGGCGTCAGCCTGCGCGTGAACTCTTTCAGCATCGCCTTAGCCTGGCTGGTCACCTCCGGCGGCGAAGCCGTAATGTGACGCAGCCAGTCACGGAACGGCGCACCGTGGAACTGCGCTACACCCTGTTCAAGATGTTCAGACAGCGCCTTTCCGCCGCTGAAACCATGCAGTTCTTCAAACACCCCGTATTTGCCGGAATCGCTGGGGATCTGGATCATCCGCACTTCAACACCGGCATAAGTCCGTTCCCCTGCATTTGCCGCATGCTCCACCAGGGATAATTCGCCGGTGGAGAGAAACAGCAGGTTCCAGCGGTTCGTTTCCCGCACGGAACCATCTGTTCTGGCTCTGGCCTTGCCCTGGCCATTAGCCAGCATGTAAGCAATATTCCCCGCCTCGCGTCCGTCCACCTCGCGGATTTCATCCAGCATCAGCGTGGCGTCATTGCGGCGGCTTGCCGTTCCCTCCAGCGCGTTACCCGTTGCACGCCACGTATGCCAGAAATCCGTTCCGCCGCAGACGGACGCCGCCACTTTCATGGTGGTGGTTTTGCCGTCCGTCGATTCCCCTTTCAGGTGATAGCCTCCGCCGCTCATGCCGACCAGTTGCAGTAGTGGCGCAGCAAAGGCCAGGCTGACGCTGAAAGCCAGTCTGGCGTTCCCGGTGCAGTAGCGCCCGATATGCTCCCGCCACTCTTCCGATGTGCCATTCACCCGGAAATCCCGCCCCTGAACGCTGGAGGTCTGGAGAATGACCGACCGCGCATCGCGGCCAATCACCTCATCCTGTAAGACGTACACGCCGCCATGCCAGCCGGTTCGGTTCACGCAGGTGACTTTGTTCTCCGGCTTACAAAGCGAGATGTATTCCATCAGGTGCGCCCTTGCCGCACCGTTAACATTGATATAGGAAAGCCCGTTAACCAGCAGGACGCGGCGCAGCTCTTCCCCACTGCCGCCCAGCATTTCCATCGGCATCGCCCACTTCCGGGGATTGCCGTTGGTGTCCTCCCACTCCAGCAGTCGCCCGTAATTGCTGCCATCGGCATCGCTGGTAATGGCCGTGACACGGATAGGGCTGGAAATCTTGATATTGCGGATTTCCGTGTCCCCGTCCGACTTATTCACCAGCTTGTCATACCACAGGTATTCTTTTGTAAGGCGGAACCCCTCCGGCAGCCGTGTCTGCCCCCGGCCATGTAAGGTCATTTCGTCCCGGAACGCCTCGCGGGTGCGTTCCAGACCATTTTCCTGACGGAAATCATCCCAGTCAGCTTTATGGCGGGTCGGCGGCAACGTTACCCAGCCGTTTACCGCCTTCGCGGCCTTCTCTGCCCAGATACGCCCGGTGTTTTCTTTCCCGTCCAGTAAATCGTTATCCCCGGCCAGAACAATGCGGGTGTCCGGCCATTTCTGGCGTATTTTTTCGGCAGTTCGGGGAAGATTGGTGGCGGCCACCGCCGCAATCACCCAGCCGGAAGCTATCAGGGAAACAGTGAGCGCAGTGGCAAAGCCTTCGGTGATAATGACCTGTTCCGGCGGTGTCGCCGGTATGTCAGCCAGCGCGATAAAACTGCCGCTCAGCTGGCTACCCGGTAGCAGGTTTTTATTCCCTTCCGGGCTGATAAGCTGACCGCCGGTGATATCGCCGTCAATGTCAGTCAGCGGCAGCAGCAGGGAACCGGCAGCAAAAACCGTCCCTGCAACCGTTGTCGGTTGTTCAAGCAGGGCAAACGCATGACCATAAAGGCCACGCTCAGTCAGATAGCGGCTTTCCCCCTGCCTGCTTTGTTTCAGCAGTTGATGGAAACGCGCCCGGCCATTTGCCTGCCGTGCAGCTTCATTCCTGGCGGGCTTCATGGGTTGCTGACTCACTTCCGCCAGTGACAACGTTCCGGCCACCATGCCTGATACCTCTTTCACGCCTTTTCCTGTCACCAGACGGACAAGATCCAGACCATCGCCATTACCGCACTGATTACAGAACCATGTCCCGCGCCCTTCTTTATCATCCAGGCGAAAGCGATCCGTACCGCCGCATTTCGGGCATGCGCCGTGGCGATGCCCTGCCGGTACGTCAATCCCCAGCGCAGAAAGAATATGCGGCCAGCGGCCACGCGCGGCAGTCGCAACGGATGTAACAGACATTTGTTTCACTGGCACACCTCCTTTCTGCCGCTGTTATCACAGGCGGTTATACCGTGAATGCGCAGTATCGCCGCGCGAAGTACAGAGGAAACAGGAGTCCGGTTATTTATCATGACGACTCCCCTTCATGGTGCTGGTTTCCCTGACAACGCCGTCAAGCTGTTCGGCAAGGCAGGCAAAGATGGCCGCTGCGCCATCAGAAGAGACCGTTTTCAGGCTGGAGGCGCTGCATACGGAAAGCACATCGGCAAGGAATTCACTGGCGAGAGCGACGCGTAAGAGACGATTTTCCCCGGTTTCAGACAGGGTGCAGCCGGACTGAATATCAGAAAGCGTTTTCATACCCGTCCCTCCCCGTCACGATGTGTTGGCAGACGACCAGCAAAACAAATAACAAACTCAGCAAGCAGCTTAAAGCGTGCGTCACGCTCATTTGGCGCAGTGATACGAACCGGAGCAGGGCGGGCTTTGCCGTCGGTACGGCGAACGGCCAGAAACAGAAAGGTATATTCAGGGTGTGATAACGCAGGGACGGTAGCCATAATGGCAATCTCCGTTAGATAGCGGTTAACGCCACCACCGGAGTTCCTACGCTCATGGGTGGTAGCCCGGACGGGGGTAGGAATACCGGCTCTAACGAATACCGGCCAGCCCGAAGGCTGCCCCGCCCGGACTACCATAATTTTGATGATGCGATGTTGAGGACAAATAATTGTCAGAAAACACCACACCAGAAAATACAGGTATGCCAAAGCTGCGACATAAAAAAACACGCCTGGCGCGTGTTGTGTCGCCGTTAGATTACTCGGGTTCCTACGCCCGGTTGCCGATTTTGCGGCAACGCCCGAACTATAGCCCGCCTGATCACAGCGAGGCAAGAAATTTATAACCGAATTTATTGTATTGTTCATTTCTGCAAATCCTGGCATTCTGAATGTCCTTACAGTATCTGCCACTCTGTAAGGTTCATTTTTTACCTGTTAAATTCCAAAGCCCGCTGAATAACCAGCGGGCTTTTTATTTGCTGTGAGTTATTCAACGAAGGTTATTGCATTCTCATCAACAGCGGCATAAAGCTCAGAATTTCCCAGCGCATAGCCTTCATTACGCAGATAGGAATGCACGTATTCGCAGTTATCTTCATCAAACTCCGCCCGGAAATAACGTGTATTAGCCTGCGTATAAATATGCAGATTACTCAGGGTAGTGACGGCAAGGCGTTTGCCGGGCATAAAAGGCGGGATAAAAGCAAACCGTCCGGCTATCGAACTGGTGGCCATCTGCGCCGCGCTTACGTTTGCCGGGCGATCAGCGGCATTAAATAACCGCAGACGTTGCTGCGCCGCCAGCTCTGTGCCAATCAACACCACCAGTCGCGGATCTTCCCGGAATGGTTCGGCAATCACATTAGTGATGAGATGGTTTGCCAGCAGATCGATATTTTTCCATTGCCCCGTTTCACCTAATGTCAGCGGCTCAGAGAGGATTTGCTTGCCATGTGCAAACTCTTTTGCCAGTGCGTGCCAGCCAATATTGACATCCTCACCTTTCTTATTCGTTTCAGGATCGGTGGTTTCTGCAATGGATGATCCATTAAAACCAATCCGCAGCATATCCAGTGAATAAGCCTGGCTAAAAAACGCATCCATTACTTCATCAAAATTACCGGCATTGCCAAGATTATAGATATCTGACATTTCGCCATAGCTGATAGTGGCGCATGTATCCGTCTCGGAAAGCCAGAACTCGGTACCGTTTACAGATATCTTTTTACGGAAACGACCGTCAGCGACCCGGCCAGAATGTAGTTCACTGGCACCAATATTAATGGCGTTCCCGGATACTGCACTCACGTCGCGAAGCGTGATTTGTTCCATCATCCAGCCGGATTCCAGAATGGAAGCCCGTAAACTGTTTTCTTTTTTCCCGGATAATGAAAAACGATGCCCCTCACCCAGGAATGAACGATCGGTTGATACAAATTTCTCATGATAGCGGCGTGCAACATCCGGCTTTTCTTTATTAAAAGCAAACATAGATAACCCCTGAACAAATTAAACGGAAAAGATTCTTTCTTTACGCCCGGCAAATTTATTACCTTCCATAAGGTAATTCACATAATCTTCACCGGTTACGATTGCGCGCAGTAATGTATTACCTGCTTTGTAATATTCTTTATATGCCAGCGCCCGAAGCATGCCGCCATTATTTAATTCGTATTTATCCACCGGTGGCGTACAACATTTAATAATGTCGCTTACCGCTTTTGTCACTTCGTCAAGTGCATCAGTAATAAACCGGACTGCACCGGCTATAACCGGGTTCTGATAAGCCGAAACAATATTCGACGGAATATATGTCGAAAGGGGAAAAGAATGCAGCAACGCTTTATCAATCCCTTTTCCGATATGTTTTGCCTCACCGACAAGTAAACCAGGAAGGGATCTGAAATGGTTGACCCGTGTTTGCTGCTCAGCCACGCGACCGAGTGCCGTCTCATAACGCCGCTCCGCATCCGCTCGGTCTGTACGTGATCCACGGCTTTTCACTTCAGAGATTGAACGGGCGTTGTGAACCTGATTCATTGCACTTTCCGCTTCGCTGGCGGTACGCTGGCGATAGCCCAGCTCCTCTTCCTCATGGCGACATAGTTTCACGCAACGGGTAAGCAGCATATTAATTTCCTCTGCCACGGCTTCAGTATCAGGAACGGTCAACCCCGTCAGTGAAAATAGAGTCTCGCCTTCAGCGCGTAATTTATTCAGCCTGAATATTTCAATAATGCGTGCTATGCAGGCGGCATCGCTGTTTGTATCTTTAAAAGGAATAATTTTGTAATTGTAAATTGTAGAAACGCTTTTACTTTTCAATGCAAACAGGTGCAGGCTCTCGCCCTTTTGTAATAAAAGGTTATTCATTTTTCGTCTCATTTTTTTGGTTTGAATGGATTAGCTTTTAATTACTTCATTCAGTATCAGTGGAATGGCTATCTCGCCATGCATAATAATCACCAGCTCGCCAGCGCGACATACGTCCTAACTTAATCGGTTTTGGAAACCTACCTAATGAAATTAATTTGTAGATCCACTTATCTGTGAATAAGCAATCTGACGTAATAAACTTCATATCAATAAGTGAATCGGCAGCGGGTCGGGTATCCACCAATCTCATAGAATGTTCCTCTCCATTTATCTGGTTATGTCAACGGAGGGGATTACAGCACCATACCAACAAGTAGAAAAGGCAAGTAAGCAAAAAATACTTACCCGCCACATTTGTTAATTTTTTGTAAAAATTGGCTTATTAAAAATCGAAGACACCAATTTACTGATCACTGAATGTGATAAAGGGGGTTGCTTTTCATCGGGCCAGAACTCTGCTGCCCTGTTAAAGATCAGGTCAGTTATTGACGTTGCATTCTCTTTTCTATAACTCGAATTTTCTTTGTATAAGTATAAGGCCACGCTAAGAACTTCATTCCTTTTAACTGCGTGCCTTTCTTGCTGAGCTACGGATAGTGCTTCGTACTTACTGTCGGAAACATCAGTTTCACTCAATGCAAAATGTAATTTCTTTATATCAGCACGCTCTATATACCCTTCACTTTCAAAACTTAAGCCTATATCATGCTGCCAATCAACCTGAATATATTTAACCATGTACGAATAGGCTTCTCCAGCAGGAATAAGCAATGAAGGATATTCCGGGAACTGACCTTCAAAATAAATAAAATCATTCCTCACTTTCGGAGGCATTGAGAAAAAGCCTTTAGTGCTAGCCAGGACTAATTTCTTCTCCCTTTTAATCTCGTTAATTTTTATCAAACTAAACTCAGAAATATAACTAAACCCTTCAGTATCTTTTTCTAAAGAATCGATATGTTTGGTAAAAGCATCAACGTCCCTTACTTTATGCTTTGAATGAGACCATCGGCCACACACACTTAATGAGAACGTAATATCTTTTTGAATAGCTATATGAAATATGTCCTGTTCATCGCAACCTAAAAGTTTTGTTGCATCGCTAATGCTGTAATGAGTGCGATGGAGCTTGAGAGAATTATTCTTAGCCATTTTTCAATCAAGCCTCTTTGCCATTAACAAAATTGCTATACCACTGCATCATCTCTCTGCGACCATCAAGATATTGTGCATGGTTATATATTCCACGAATTGAATTTTTATCCAGGTGAGCAAGCTGGGTCTCAATCCAGGCGCTATTAAATCCCTTCTCATGCAAAATCGTACTCATCGTATGTCTAAAGCCATGCCCGGTAACCCGGCCAGCGTAACCAATACGCTTGAATACTTGGTTAATACTGGCTTCACTCATACATTTACTGGGATCGTTACGTCCAGGGAACATCAAGGGATAATTCCCGGTTAGCTCTTTAAGCTTTTGAAGATAAGCGATAGCCTGTTCTGATAGTGGCACAAGATGCGCACGACGCATTTTCATGCGTTCTTTAGGGATCTCCCATACAGCGTTGTCGAAGTCCACTTCACGCCATTCAGCAGCGCGTAGCTCGCCCGTTCTCAGTCCAGTCAGGATAAGTAAATGTGCCCCCAGCACAACAATCGGGCTTCCTGTATAGCCATTAAGGGCGGTAAAGAACTCGGGTAACTCGGTAGCTTTAAGGAAAGGATAATGGACGGCTTCATGGCCCTGCATTGCACTGGCAAGATCCGGTGCAGGATTGTAGATTGCTCGCCCTGTTACGATGGCATAACGGAAAACTTCTCCACATCGCTGGCGGACTTTCTTCGCTTTTTCCATTGCCCCTCTGGCTTCTATGAGCCTTAACACTTCCAGTAGTTCGAGGGGTTTAATATCAGCAATAGGGCGATGACCAATATGAGGAAAGATATCCTTCTCGAATGCCTCAAGGATGTCGGAAGCGTACCCCTCGGACCATTTTGGTGACTTTATCTTGTGCCACTCTAATGCAACCTCTCTAAACGGGTTGATTATCTCAATGGCAGCGGTTAAAGCCTGCTTCTTTGCCTTCTTTATTTCGCCGGGATCGTCACCTGCTGCAAGTAATTTCTTTGCATCGTCGCGCTTTTGCCTGGCATCGGCAAGGCTGACAGCCGGATAAACGCCAAAAGCCAAGCGCTTTTCTTTACCTGCGTAGCGATACTTCATTCGCCAATATCGTGAACCATTGGGTTCTACCTGAAGATACAGGCCGCCGCCATCAGCGAGCTTATAGCTCTTCTCTTTTCCTTTGGCGGCTTCAACCTTACGGGCATTCAGCATCATTGGGGGCACATTTCCTGGACCGAACAGAACATGCCCCTGATTGTGCCCCCAATTGTATGTTGATTTCAAGTGACTGGGGTTGACCTCAAATGACTGTAATCAGCCTAAATACTATGTTTTTGAAGGGGTTTTATTGATGTGAGTTGACTTGAGAAAACTAGGGGGTGGTGCCGATAATAGGAGTCGAACCTACGACCTTCGCATTACGAATGCGCTGCTCTACCAACTGAGCTATATCGGCCCTGCAGACGTGTCCACGAGTGTGAAACACGGGGTAAAGGTTAAAACTAAGCGGGTGATGCGTCAATGCCCCTGCGAATCAAACGGCTACTTTTGCATCACCCGGTTTCATTTAAGCACGAATCGTATCGTCGCCGTAACCAATCCATTTATAAGTGGTTAACGCTTCCAGCCCCATCGGGCCGCGCGCATGCAGTTTTTGCGTGCTGACGGCGACTTCTGCACCGAGACCAAACTGCCCGCCATCGGTAAAGCGTGTGGATGCATTCACATACACCGCCGAAGAATCCACTTCGTTAACGAAACGATTAGCATTGCTCAGGGTTCGCGTAAGAATAGCATCAGAGTGCTGCGTCCCGTGCTGGCGAATATGGCTGATGGCGTCATCAAGACCGCTGACGATTTTCACGTTTAAATCCAGCGATAAAAACTCGTCGTCATACTGCGCCTCCTTCACCGGCTCGACCTTCGCCGGGCCGTTTTGCAAAAGTTTGAACGCCTGCGCATCCGCATGCAGCGTCACACCACGTTCCGCCATCGTTTTACTCAGTGCAGGCAGAAAAGCACCGGCAATGCCTTGATGCACCAGCAGCGTCTCAACCGTATTACAAGTGCCTGGCCGCTGGGTTTTCGCATTGACGATGATATTCAGCGCAGGTGCAATTTCAGCAGAATCATCGACAAAAATATGGCACACACCAATCCCGCCGGTGATCACCGGGATCGTCGATTGCTCGCGGCACAATTTATGCAGCCCTGCGCCCCCGCGCGGAATAAGCATATCGATATACTTATCCATGCGTAGCATCTCGTTAACCAGCGCACGATCCGGGCTTTCAATAGCCTGCACTGCGCCCGCCGGTAAACCGCACTCTTGCAGCGCTTGCTGGATAACCTTCACCGTCGCGGCATTGGTTCGCCAGGTTTCCTTGCCGCCGCGCAAAATCACGGCATTACCGGTTTTCAGGCACAGGGAGGCGACATCCACCGTGACGTTGGGACGCGCTTCGTAAATCACGCCAATCACCCCCAACGGCACGCGGCGGCGCTCGATACGCAGGCCGCTATCCAGCAGCCCACCGTCGATCACCTGCCCCACCGGATCGGCAAGATTGCAGACCTGGCGCACATCATCAGCAATACTTTTTAAGCGCGCCGGATCCAGCGCCAGACGATCGAGCATCGCATCGCTCAAACCATTACGGCGTGCCTCCAGCAAATCCTGCTCATTCGCCAGCAAAATTTCTTCCGACTGGGCCTGAAGATAATCGGCGATTTTTTCCAGCACACGGTTTTTCTCGTGGCTGGAGAGCAATGCCAGCTTGTACGACGCTGCTTTCGCAGCGATGCCCATTTGCTCAAGCATACTTCTGCTCCTTAACGGGTGATCATATCGTCGCGATGAACAGCAACGGGGCCATATTCATAGCCAAGAATAGCGTCAATCTGTTGTGAGTGGTGACCCGCAATGCGGCGCAGCGCATCACTATTATAACGGCTCACGCCATGCGCAATATCGCGCCCTTGCAGAGTGAGAATACGGATCACTTCACCACGCGAGAAGTTACCCGTCACACTTTTAATCCCTTTGGGCAGCAGCGAACTGCCGCGCTCAAGAATAGCAGCCGTTGCCCCTTCATCCACGGTGATTTCCCCCGCTGGCGGCGCGCCAAAGATCCAGCGCTTGCGGTTTTCCAGCGGTGAGGCCTGCGCATGAAAACGCGTACCGACCGCAACGCCCGCCATCACATCGCCAATCACGCCAGGCTTACTGCCTGCAGCAATAATGGTGTCGATACCGGCGCGACATGCCACATCCGCCGCCTGCAATTTAGTGCCCATGCCGCCGGTACCCAGCCCGGAAACACTGTCACCCGCAATTGCCCGCAGCGCATCGTCAATACCGTGAACATCTTTAATCAGCTCGGCATCCGGGCTGGTGCGCGGATCGGCGGTAAACAGCCCCTGCTGATCGGTCAATAGCAGCAGTTTATCTGCCCCGGCAAGAATCGCCGCCAGCGCGGAAAGATTATCGTTGTCGCCCACTTTAATTTCAGCGGTTGCCACGGCGTCGTTCTCATTAATCACCGGCACGATATTGTTGTCGAGCAGCGCACGCAGCGTGTCGCGCGCGTTGAGAAAACGCTCGCGGTCTTCCATATCCGCACGGGTTAATAACATCTGGCCAATATGGATGCCGTAAATAGAAAAGAGCTGCTCCCACAGCTGAATCAGGCGACTTTGCCCGACGGCTGCTAACAGTTGTTTTGAAGCGATAGTCGCGGGCAGTTCCGGGTAACCCAGATGCTCACGCCCGGCGGCGATTGCCCCGGACGTCACAATTACAATACGGTGCCCGGCAGCATGTAGCTGGGCGCACTGGCGCACCAGCTCAACAATATGGGCACGGTTCAGGCGGCGGGAGCCACCGGTTAAAACACTGGTTCCCAGTTTTACCACCAGCGTCTGGCTGTCACTCATGATTCTCTGCCATTCAACAAAATAAGAAATTTCGATAGTAAGCAGACGTTGTAACAGGACTGGCTGCGCTTGCCAACTGCCAGTACCGAAAGCGTGCAAGTTTGTTGCGCAGGATCAGCGAGCGTAACGGCGAAACATGACTTTTTGATGACAAAAAATCCAAAACATACTTTTTTAAAAATATTCTTAAATTGTCATATTTCTTTAATTTCAGAACGATAAAACCCTTCCTGTTTTCACGGGGCCATAAGCCCAGCGAATATTAGCGCGTATGATAAATCAGGAATCAAAATGAAAAAGAGCACTCTGGCATTAATGGTAATTGGCGTTGTCGCTTCCACATCTTCCGCTCACGCAGCCGAAGTTTATAACAAGAACGGCAACAAACTGGACGTATATGGCAAAGTTAAAGCCCAGCACTATATGAGTGATGACACCGGCAACGACGGTGATAAGACGTACGTGCGTTTCGGTTTCAAAGGCGAAACCCAGATTAACGATTACCTGACCGGTTACGGTCGTTGGGAAGCAGAATTCGCGGGCGACAAAGACGAAAGCTCCTCAACCATGAAAACCCGTCTGGCCTTTGCCGGTATCAAAATCAAAGATTTTGGTTCTATCGATTACGGCCGTAACCTCGGCGTGCTGTACGACGTGGCTTCCGTAACGGATATGTTCCCGGAATTCGGCGGCGACTCGCTGACCCGTACCGATAACTTTATGACCAAGCGCACCACCGGCGTGCTGACCTACCGCAACACCGATTTCTTCGGAATGATTGACGGTCTGGATATGACCCTGCAATACCAGGGCAAAAATGAGAACAACCGTAGCGCAACCGTGGACAGTGCTGGCGTTATCACCAGCGGCCAGAGCAATATCATCAAGCAGAACGGTGATGGCTTCGGCGCGTCACTGGCTTATGATTTCGGCGGCAGCCCGTTCAGCCTGCTCGGTGCCTATGCCAACTCCGATCGCACCAAACAGCAGAACGAACTGCTGGCCTATGGCCGTGGTGAGAACGCTGAAGCCTGGGCAGCTGGCGCGAAATTTGACGCAAATAATCTCTATATCGCGACCATGTACGCAGTGTCATACAACATGACGCCAATCTCTTCTTCACGTGGTTTTGCGAACAAAGCAGAAAACTTTGAAGCCGTGGTTCAGTACCAGTTCGATTTCGGTCTGCGTCCGTCCCTGGGTTATGTCCTGACCAAAGGCAAAGACATGGAAAACGGCATCGGTGACGAAGATCTGGTTAACTACATCGATGTGGGTGCAACTTACTACTTCAACAAAAACTTCTCGGCCATGGTTGATTACAAAATCAACCAGATCGACAGCAACAACAAGCTGGGCATTGCGGATGACGACGTCGTCGCCGTTGGCGTGACTTACCAGTTCTAAGCTTGCCTGCCTGAACCCTCGTAATTTGAAATGCCCTCGCATGAGGGCATTTATTCTCTGATTTAAGCCGCAGGCGATGGTCTGCGATACCCGATGGCGCTGCGCCACCGGGTATTTTTTTATCAGGCAATTACGCGGAGAGTTTAACGAGTTGCTCGTTGAAGTTGTCGGCGGGTTCCAGCTTAAGCTCAAGTGATTTCAGCAGGGTGCGGGCGCGCTCATGGAACTCAAGCAGCGTCTGTTCGAGTCGCTCGGTCACTTCCTTGTCTTTGATTGCCGTCGGTTGCCACTGCCCTTCTTTATCAAAGAGGCCAAACTGGTAACGGTAGGTGAAACGCGACTCCTGCGCTTCCATTTCCATCCACCAGCCCCAGAACTCACGTTTTTCCGGTGCCGGTTTTACGTTGACGCATACGGCCAGACAGTCGAAGAAAAAACGGTTATCTTCGCATTGCTCTTCGCGGATATAAGGCCCTAGCGCAGTAAACTTCTTAATCAGCCTGCTTTTCGGATGTCCACTCGGTAACGTCATTGCGATCTCCTTTTGTGAAGCAACTGTTTTACCAAATCAATAGAATTTATCAATCTATTAAGAGAAATGATGACTTATCCAGCGGGTGATTTGTCGCAACGCATTGTCAAAATTTCGATACACCGGATTGAACGCAATCTCCAGCAGCTTGCCATCCGACGATGACGAGGTTATCAGGCGCGACTCCTCTTCCGGGCTAAATGGATCGTTCTGCCAGAAGCCAGAAAGCATCGGCGTCGGGCAGCGTCGGCCTAATAACCCCTGGGTCTTCAGCGAATAGCGATTCAGCTCCACGCGTAATGCTTCATCAGAGGCATCAGACATTCCTAAGCGGCTGGCCAGCACATCCAGATACATTCCGGGAACGCGGCTCTGGCGCTGCGGATCGCTGAGCAGCGCATGGACAACCGGCCCCAGGCAGGCGACCGCTTTTAACCGCGACGCTTCCAGGTAAGCCAGGCGCACGGCGACGTTCGCCCCAAAACGAAAGCCAAACGCCGCGACACGGGTGTGATCAACCCAGGGAACATTGGGTAGCTCTTTCAGCACATGCTGGTGCAACTGGCTGGAATCCTGCGTCAGCTTCCATTTTGATGAGAAGCCAACAGAAGGCATATCCAGCGTCAGCATGGCGATGCCCTGAGGGGCGAAATAGCGCTCATAGAGGGTGTAATAATCACTTTGCAGGCTATCCAGCCCCCCGCACATCAGCACCGTCGGGAACGGCCCTTCGCCCGCGGGCATATGCAAAAAGCCGGTGACCGGCGCGCCGCCAGGCACCGCGAACTCCATCTCTTTCATACTGCCGGGCAGATATTTCGCAGCCTCTTCATAAGCCCGGTTTGCCAGCACCTGGGCCTGCTCAGCAAGCGTATCGCCTTTAATATGGGGGTATGCGGCGATGCTATATAAGGTAGAAGCATGCAGCCAGTGGCGACCGCAAAGGTCCGGGTTGTTCTCCTGCGACGCCTGTTGCTGCCATTTCATCGCCTGGGTGGACCACTCATAGATCCAGTTGCCGCCGCGATAACCAATAACCGTGTCGTACAGCTCAGCATCGGTGCGCTCGGCCTTATTCATCACGATGCGCGACTGCACATCGAGGATCTCACGCGCATCAATGCCCCGCCAGATCCACATCAGACGATTCAGCATGCGGTACCAGTGCGGCTCGGTGCTGCCTTCCAGCGCCGAGTGAACAGATTGCGGCGCCCCCCGGTTGACCCGGCGCACCAGCGTGGAGGTTTCAGGATGTTTAAAGCGAGGTTTGAAGAGCGTTTCACTGAGGTTCGACTGTGGCATTAGGCTCAGACTCCAGGTTTCTATCACTGGAAGTTATTGTAACCTGTCACAGCCTAAAATGAACAACGCCCGGCAAGCCGGGCGTATGCAGAAATTTACGCTAAATTAGCGACCGCTGATAGGCGGAACGAATACCACGCCCATATCCCACGGCTGTTCAATCCACGTATCCTGCGGAATATCGATGACATAATCGTCAACCAGCGGGCGACCTGCCGGTTTGGCAAAAATGGTTACAAAATGTGCTTTCGGATACATATCACGAATAGCAACTGCCGTACCGCCGGTATCAACCAGGTCGTCAATAACGATAAAGCCTTCGCCGTCGCCTTCCGCGCGTTTGAGCACTTTCAATTCACGCTGGTTATCGTGGTCATAGCTGGAGATGCAAACGGTATCAACATGACGAATGCCAAGTTCACGCGCCAGTAATGCGCCGGGCACCAGACCGCCGCGGCTGACGGCAATAATGCCTTTCCATTGTTCTGAGGGCATCAATCGGGCTGCCAGTTTGCGTGCATGAATCTGCAACATGTCCCAGGTGACGACGTATTTTTCGCTCATGTGAAGTGTCCCAGCCTGTTTTTTACGGCTTAAATTGTATTCGAGGGGGAATAGGTTGCGCGAGATTATAGAGATCTCAAGCACTAAAAACCAGTGTTACCCGGCATCGCATAAGCTTTTTACATCGCATGGTGCTCGCAGACGGTCAGGAAAGTGGTATTCTCAGGGCCATCTCGCAAGCATAATTGCGATGTATGTTTATTTAACCCTGTGGCCTGTGAGGTTTGCTGTGCAGGCTCATCGTAAGGAGACTCATCGTGTCTGAACTGTCTCAACTATCTCCGCAGCCGCTGTGGGATATTTTTGCCAAAATTTGTTCTATTCCCCACCCTTCCTATCATGAAGAACAGCTTGCTGAGCACATTTTAGGCTGGGCGAAAGAGAAAGGTCTTCACGCTGAGCGCGACAAAGTAGGCAATATACTGATTCGTAAACCGGCGACGGCCGGCATGGAAAACCGCAAATCCGTAGTGCTGCAGGCGCACCTGGATATGGTGCCGCAAAAAAACAACGATACTGAGCACGATTTCACCAAAGATCCTATTCGCCCGTATATCGATGGTGAATGGGTTAAAGCGCGCGGCACCACGCTCGGCGCGGATAACGGCATTGGTATGGCTTCCGCCCTGGCAGTACTGGCTGATGAGACAGTGGAACATGGCCCGCTGGAAGTGCTGCTGACCATGACCGAAGAAGCCGGGATGGACGGCGCATTCGGCCTGCAACCAGGCTGGCTCCAGGCCGATATTCTGATTAACACCGACTCTGAAGAAGAGGGTGAAATCTACATGGGCTGCGCGGGCGGTATCGATTTTATCACCACCCTGCCGCTCTCACGCGAAGCGGTTCCGGCGGGTTTTGAAACCTTCAAACTGACCCTCAAAGGCCTGAAAGGCGGTCACTCCGGCGGCGACATCCATTTGGGTCTTGGTAATGCCAACAAACTGCTGGTGCGCTTTCTCGCAGGCCACGCAAGCGAGTTAGATCTTCGTTTACTGGATTTCACCGGCGGCACCTTGCGCAATGCTATCCCGCGCGAAGCGATTGCCACCGTTGCCGTCCCGGCAGATAAAGCCGCACAGTTAAAAACGCTGGCAAGCGATTACCTGGCGCTGCTGAAAAACGAGCTGGAGATGAAAGAGAAGAACCTGACCGTTCTGCTCGAAAGCGCAAGCAGCGACAACGCCGCCCTGACCACCGCCTCGCGCGATGCGTTTATTCGCCTGTTGAATGCCATGCCGAACGGCGTGATCCGCAACTCAGATGTGGCCAAAGGCGTGGTGGAAACGTCCCTGAACGTGGGCGTGGTCAGCATGAAGAATGAGAGCGCAGAAATCGTCTGCCTGATCCGTTCGCTGGTTGATAGCGGTAAAGATTACGTGGTCAGCATGCTGGAGTCGCTCGGCGCGCTGGCGGGTGCGAAAACCGAGCCAAAAGGCGGCTACCCTGGCTGGCAGCCGGACGCGCACTCCCCGGTGATGGCGCTGGTGCGCGAAACCTATCAGCGTCTGTTTAACAAAACGCCAAACATTCAGGTGATCCATGCGGGTCTGGAGTGCGGTCTGTTCAAAAAACCGTACCCGGAAATGGATATGGTCTCGATTGGGCCAACCATCACCGGCCCTCACTCCCCGGATGAGCAAGTGCATATCGAAAGCGTGGGCCAGTACTGGACATTGCTGACCGAGCTGCTAAAAGCGATCCCGGCGAAGTAAGCCTGCCGTCCGCGCCGCCTGGCGCGGACGTCTTCACAAACCCAGCACCAGCTGGCGCTCCAGCTGCGGGTCCAGTAACGTTACATGTAGCCCCACCAGCCGAACGCCGCGCCCGCCGCGACGCTCATCCCAGGTTTTACGCGCGGTCGCCAGCAAATCCGCTTTATTTAACTGCGGCCAGACATGCTCCTGCGTCGTGAGCTGAAAATCATTAAATTTAAGTTTTACACCTTGCCGGGCAATTAACAGATCCGGTTTCACTTTCGCGAGCCTGCGCTCCAGTTCGGGATATAAATGCTCAATAATCGCTTCACACTCTTCCCACTGGTATATATCTTCCGCCAGCGTTCGTTCAACCCCCACGGATTTACGCAGACGCTCGCTGCTAATTTGCCGCTCGTCGATTCCCTGGCTTCGCTCCCATAATATGCGGCCAAATTTGCCAAACCGTTTTAATAATGTGGCGAGATCGCTCTTTTGCACATCTTCACAAGTTCGCAGCCCCATACTTTCCAGTTTTGCGGCTGAGACTTTACCTACCCCTGGGATTTTACTTAAGGGCAAAGTACGTAAGAACTCCGGCACATCCGCAGGCGTAATAACATATTGCCCGTTGGGTTTATTTAAATCTGACGCTATTTTGGCGAGAAACTTCACCGGCGCGACACCCGCCGAAGCAGTTAGCTGTGTTTCATTAAAAATGGTCTGGCGGATCTCTTGCGCCATCAGCGTTGCCGAGCCGTAGCAGTGCGGGCTATCGGTCACATCAAGATAGGCTTCATCCAGCGAAAGCGGTTCAATCAACGTGGTATAGCGGGAAAAGATATCGCGGATCTGGTTCGAGGCTTCTTTATAAGCATCAAAACGACCGCGTAAAAGCGTGAGGTGCGGGCAGAGTTTCAGCGCCATCGCCGTGGGCATCGCGCTGCGGACGCCAAACTTACGCGCCGGGTAGTTAGCGGTACTGATCACGCCACGCTGGATCCGGCTGCCGCCGATGGCTATCGGGATATCGCGCAGCGCCGGATTATCACGCATCTCTACTGCGGCGAAAAAACAGTCCATATCCACATGTATGATTTTGCGCATGCGTACACCCTCACAGAACACTGGATAAGTATACAGCAAAATTAATTAAAATTAGAAGCCAACTTACCCGCCACGAATAAAAAGCTGGAATTTTCCCGATCTCACTGTTAATTCAGAACTTTTCTTTGCAAGCGTGTTTTCAGGCACGGTGAGTAATAAATCAATAAGAAAACAAAAGTGTAAACCTGACGATCCACGCTTGCGAAAATATACTGTGATGCTAATGTGGGCGCTCCGAAACAGATTCGTCTGAATTTTGGGCTTCTTTTGCCGTCCTGGCAATGTGGTATTAGCTTTTTCAAGGAAACATGCAGTATGCGCAAAATCGCATTATTTATTGCGATGCTTCTGATACCGTGCGTCTCTTTTGCTGGCCTTACTGGCAGCAACAGTTCTATTACGCCGGTGAGCAAAGAATATAAGCAGCAGTTAATGGGTTCGCCGGTTTATATCCAGATCTTCAAAGAAGAGCGCACCCTTGATCTTTACGTCAAGATGGGCGAGCAATATCAGCTCCTCGACAGTTATAAAATTTGTAATTACTCCGGTGGCCTGGGCCCAAAACAGCGCCAGGGTGATTTTAAAAGCCCGGAAGGCTTTTATTCCGTGCAGCGTAACCAGCTAAAGCCGGACAGCCGCTTTTATAAAGCCATTAATATTGGCTTCCCGAACGCGTTTGACCGCGCGCATGGCTACGAAGGTAAGTACCTGATGATCCACGGTGCCTGCGTCTCTGTCGGCTGCTACGCCATGACGGATTCCGGTATCGATGAAATCTTCCAGTTCGTGACCGCAGCCCTGGTGTTCGGGCAGCCGAACGTGCAGGTGAGCATCTATCCGTTCCGCATGACGGATGCCAATATGCAGCGTCACAAGTATTCTTATTTCGCGGATTTCTGGAAACAGCTAAAACCCGGCTATGACTATTTCGCCGCCACCCACCAGCCGCCGGTAGTCTCCGTCGTGGACGGGCGTTACGTGGTCAGTAAGCCGCTGAGCAGCGCAGTTCAGCCTCAGCTGGCGTCAAACTACACGCTCCCCGAGGTAAAATAGCGCCCACTCGCCTGGCATAATCTTGTGCCAGGTTTCATTACCCGTCAGCGGCTGCGTGGCAATCACGGTAACCACATCGTTCGGTGTGGTTTCCCGCTGAAAATCAATTTCCACATCCTGATCCAAAAGCTTAGCGACGCCAAACGGCGCACGGCGGGTTATCCAGAATAGATTGGTCGAGCAGAACGCCATCACGTAGCGCCCGTCCGACAACAGCATATTGAAAACGCCCTTCTCGCGCAGTTCACAGGCAAGCGACGCAATATACTTAAACACCGCTGGCATATTGCCCGGCGTGCGTGGATAGCGCTCGGTCAGTTTGTGCAGCAGCCAGCAGAAAGCTTTTTCGCTGTCCGTCTCGCCAACCGGGCGAAAGTTGCCGGTTGCCAGCGTTTTATAGCCGCTAAGCTGGCCGTTGTGAGCGTAAGTCCAGTGACGCCCCCACAACTCTCGGGTAAATGGATGGGTGTTTTCCAGCGCCACTTCGCCACGGTTTGCCTGGCGAATATGGGCAACTACCGAGCAGGACTTGATGGGGTAATCCTGCACCAGTCTTGCAATCGGTGAGTTAAAGCTGGGTTGCGGGTCTTTAAACGTGCGACAGCCCTTACCTTCGTAGAAGGTGATCCCCCAGCCATCTTTATGCGGCCCGGTGCCTCCACCGCGCTGCACCAGCCCGGTAAAACTAAAGCAAATATCCGTTGGCACATTCGCGCTCATACCGAGCAGTTCGCACATACACACCCCCACAGCGCCTGGCAAAAGCGTGAACACGGGCAGCGCGTTAATGCCTGCGCCACCTGGATTTCGTTACGCCTTAACCATCTCTTTTTCGATCAGTTGAATCAGAATATGGATAACCTTGATATGGATTTCCTGAATACGATCGGCGTAACCGAAGTGCGGAACGCGGATCTCAATATCAGCCGTACCGGCCATTTTACCGCCGTCTTTACCGGTCAGGGTAATCACCTTCATGCCTTTTTCACGCGCAGCCTCAATCGCTTTAATCACGTTGGCAGAGTTACCGGAGGTGGAAATCCCCAGCAGCACGTCACCTTCGCGACCTACCGCCTCAACATAGCGGGAAAAGACGTAATCATAACCAAAGTCGTTACTGACACAGGAGATATGGCTGACATCAGAAATCGCAATCGCCGGGTAACCCGGGCGGTTTTCACGGTAGCGACCGGTTAACTCTTCGGCAAAGTGCATGGCATCGCAATGCGAGCCGCCGTTGCCGCAAGAGAGCACCTTACCCCCGGCTTTGAAACTGTCGGCCAGTAAAACCGCCGCGCGCTGAATCGCGTGGATATTGGCTTCATCTTTCAAGAAATTAGCCAGCGTTTCAGCTGCTTCATTCAGTTCATTACGAATCAGATCCTGGTACATGAGGATTTCCTTCACAGAATTGTAAATAACAGGCGCAGTTTAACGGATAGCAGTCAAGCCGAGAAGCTAAAGCAAGACCCGGCAGCTGAATTCGCTTTGCGGTCACATATTCACCTCAACAATGTGAACCAGGTTGTAATTATTTTGTAAACACATTGCTAAAAAAAGCGCCATCAACTAAAAACATATCATTACAAGTGGTCAGACCTCCTACAAGCCAGGGAGCTATTCGTTATGATGATTTTGAGTATTGTCGCAACCCTCGTTCTACTCAGTGCGCTGTTTTATCACCGGGTGAACCTGCAACTAAGCAGCGTAATTTTGCTGGTCTGGACCGCCGCGCTCGGCGTTACCGGCCTGTGGTCAATCTGGGTACTGCTGCCGCTGGCCATCATTCTGGTGCCGTTTAATTTGCCCTCCATGCGCCGCTCGCTGATTTCTGCGCCTGCTTTTCGTGGATTTCGCAAAGTGATGCCGCCGATGTCGCGCACGGAAAAAGAGGCTATCGATGCCGGGACCACCTGGTGGGAGGGAGATCTGTTTCGCGGCAACCCGGACTGGAAAAAGCTGCATAACTACCCGCAGCCGCGCCTGAGCGCCGAAGAGCAAGCTTTTCTCGATGGCCCGGTAGAAGAAGCCTGCCGCATGGCAAACGACTTTCAGATAACGCACGAGATGGCCGATCTGCCGCCGGAACTGTGGGCGTATTTAAAAGAGCATCGCTTTTTTGCGATGATCATCAAAAAAGAGTACGGCGGGCTGGAATTCTCTGCTTATGCGCAGTCCCGCGTGCTGCAAAAGCTGGCTGGCGTGTCCGGCATTCTGGCCATCACCGTGGGCGTGCCGAACTCGTTAGGGCCAGGCGAGCTGCTGCAACATTACGGTACGGAAGATCAGAAAGATCACTACCTGCCACGCCTGGCGCGCGGTTTAGAAATTCCGTGCTTCGCGCTGACCAGCCCGGAAGCAGGCTCTGACGCAGGCGCCATCCCGGACACCGGCGTGGTCTGTATGGGCGAGTGGCAAGGCGAGCAAGTGCTCGGCATGCGCCTGACCTGGAACAAACGCTATATCACCCTGGCCCCAATCGCCACAGTGCTCGGCCTGGCATTCAAACTCTCCGACCCGGACAAGCTGCTGGGCGGCGAAGAAGAGCTGGGTATTACCTGTGCGCTGATCCCGACCTCAACGCCGGGCGTGGAAATTGGCCGCCGTCACTTCCCGCTTAACGTCCCGTTCCAGAACGGGCCAACGCGCGGCGAGGATATTTTTGTGCCGATCGATTACATCATCGGCGGGCCGAAAATGGCCGGACAGGGCTGGCGTATGCTGGTGGAATGCTTGTCGGTGGGTCGCGGGATCACCCTGCCCTCTAACTCCACAGGCGGTCTGAAATCCGTTGCCATGGGGATTGGTGCCTACGCCCACATCCGCCGCCAGTTCAGAGTGGCTATCGGTAAGATGGAAGGTATTGAAGAACCGCTGGCGCGTATCGCAGGCAATGCGTATGTCATGGATGCAGCAGCATCGCTTATCACCTACGGCATCATGCTTGGCGAAAAACCGGCGGTGCTCTCCGCCATCGTCAAATATCACTGTACACACCGTGGTCAGCAATCAGTTATTGATGCGATGGATATTGCAGGCGGTAAAGGCATTATGCTCGGCGAAGGCAACTTCCTTGCCCGCACCTACCAGGGCGCGCCGATTGCCATCACTGTTGAAGGGGCGAACATCCTTACCCGTACCATGATGATCTTCGGCCAGGGCGCGATCCGTTGCCATCCGTATGTGCTGGAGGAGATGGCTGCCGCGCAAAATAATGACCTTAATGCATTCGACAAACTGCTGTTTAAACATATCGGCCATGTCGGCAGTAATACGATGCGCAGCCTGTGGCTCGGCCTGACGCGTGGGTTAACCAGCGCAACGCCAACCCGCGATGCCACCAAACGCTATTACCAGCATCTGAACCGCCTGAGCGCTAACCTTGCCTTGCTTTCTGATATTTCGATGGCGGTACTCGGCGGTAGCCTCAAGCGTCGTGAACGCATCTCTGCACGCTTAGGAGATGTGTTAAGCCAGATCTTCCTCGCCTCTGCCGTACTGAAACGCTATGACGACGAAGGCCGCCAGACCGCCGATCTCCCGCTGGTACACTGGGGCGTGCAGGATGCGCTTTACCAGGCTGAACAGGCGATGGCTGATTTGCTGGAAAACTTCCCGAACCGCTTCGTGGCAGGCGCATTAAGCCTGGTCATCTTCCCGACCGGTCGCCACTATCGCGCCCCGTCCGATGTGCTTGACCATAAAGTGGCGAAGATCCTGCAAACGCCCAGCGCCACCCGTTCACGCATTGGCCGTGGTCAGTACCTGACCCCAAGCGCGCACAACCCGGTCGGCCTGCTGGAAGAAGCGCTTGTGGATGTGATTGCCGCCGACCCGATCCACCAGCGCATCTGTAAAGCGTTGGGCAAACACCTGCCGTTTACTCGCCTGGATGCGCTGGCTGAGCAGGCGCTGGCGGGCGGGCTTATCAATCAGGAAGAAGCCGACCTGCTGGTGAAAGCCGAGGCCAGTCGCTTGCGCAGCATCAATGTTGATGACTTTGAGCCTCAGGCCCTGGCGACGCAGCCGGTCATCAACACGCCGGAAAAGGTGCGTAAAATCGAAGCCGCCTGATGCCAGAGCAATGTGAAATCCAACCCGCGAATGAACTCGCGGGTTTTTTTATATCTTCGCATGCTACAGTGTGAAGAGGTGGCCTTAGGGGGAGTCGACATTGTGCCTGGCTTAAAAATTTCTCTGTTACAGCAGCCGCTGGTCTGGATGGACGGGCAGGCTAATTTGCGCCATTTCGATGTGCAGCTTGAAGGGGTGAGCGGGCGCGACATCATTGTTTTGCCTGAAATGTTTACCACCGGCTTTGCGATGGAAGCGGCAAAACAGTCGCTTTCTGAGCAGGATGTTATCGCCTGGATGCGCGATAAAGCACGCCAGAACAATGCGTTAATTGCCGCAAGCGCCGCGCTGCAAACGGAACAGGGCGCGGTAAACCGTTTTTTGCTGGTCGAACCGGAAGGCAACGTGCACCGCTACGATAAGCGGCATCTGTTTCGCATGGCGAACGAGCACCAGCATTATGAAGCCGGTCGCGAGCGCGTCGTGTTTTCGTGGCGTGGCTGGCGCATCCTGCCGCTCGTTTGCTACGACCTGCGCTTCCCGGTCTGGTCGCGCAACCGCGATGATTACGATCTGTTGCTGTATGTTGCCAACTGGCCCGCGCCTCGCTCCCTGCACTGGCAGGCGCTGCTGGTGGCGCGCGCGATCGAAAATCAGGCCTGGGTCGCCGGGTGTAACCGGGTAGGCACCGACGGTAACGGGCATCACTACCGTGGCGACAGCCTGGTGGTCAGCCCGCAGGGTGAAATCGTGGCCGACGCAGACCCGCATCAGGCAACACGTATTGATGCACAACTGTCGCTGGAAGCGCTCAGAGAGTATCGCAAGCAGTTTCCTGCCTGGCAGGATGCCGACCCGTTTACGCTGGGCTAGTACGCAACCCGCGCCTGTACAGCGCGCGGGTTAAATGATGCACCTTAACTGACCAGCGCCTGCCCATCTTTGCGGCTCTCGCTCGCCGCCGCGTAGTGGCCTTCCGGCATGCGGTAAATGGCCTGCGCCCCGCCAAAGTTGTAATCACTTAGCGGATCTTCAACCGTAATCAGGTGTCCGCGCTCGCGCAGACCCGCGATGATATTTCGGTCAAACGTCGCCTCCACAATCACCTCCCGGCCTTTCACCACGCGCCAGCGCGGCGCATCGATCGCCGCCTGCGGGTTTTGCCCGTGCAGCATAATACGCAGCGCCATCTGCATATGCCCTTGCGCCTGCATTGGCCCGCCCATCACGCCGAAAGACATCAGCGGTTTGCCGTCTGCCGCCATCGCAAAGCCGGGGATAATGGTGTGGAAGGGGCGTTTACCCCCCGCAAGCCGATTCGGGTGCTCAGGGTCGAGCACAAAACCACAGCCGCGGTTTTGCAGGCTGATACCGGTCTCCGGCACCACCACGCCGGAGCCAAAACCCATAAAGTTAGACTGAATAAATGACACCATCATGCCGCTGGCATCCGCGGTCGAAAGATAAACCGTGCCGCTTTGCGTCGGCGCGCCAAACACAAAATCCGATGCTTTGTCAGGATCGATAAGCGCCGCGCGGGATTTCAGATAGAGATCGCTTAACAGAAGATCGGCGGAAAACTCCATATGATCTTCGTCGGCCACGTAACGATCGAGATCGGCAAGCGCCAGCTTCATCGCCTCGATGCACAGATGCAGCGACTGCACCGAGTCCGGATCGTAGCGTTCTATCCCGCACTGCTCCAGAATGCCAAGCGCAATCAGCGTGGCAATTCCCTGCCCGTTCGGCGGCAGTTCCTGCACGGAGCCACCGGCAAACTCGCGCGACAGCAGCCCGACCCAGTCCGCTTTATGATTCGCCAGATCCTCAAGGCTCAGATGCGCGCCATGCTGCCCGGCGAAAGCGGCGATTTTTTGCGCCAGCTCGCCACGATAAAACGCCTCGCCTTTGGTCTTTGCGATAAGTTCCAGCGTGTGAGCCTGCGCCGGATTACGGAAAATTTCCCCGGCTTTTGGCGCTCGCCCAAGCGGGGCAAAACAGTCGCTGAAACCAGGCTGGTCTTTCAATTTTAGATACCCACGCTGCCAGAGATGGGCAATCAGCGGCGAGACAGGGAAGCCCTCTCTGGCATACTCGATAGCCGGTTGCGCCAGCGTGGTTAACGGCAGCGAGCCGAAACGCTCCGCCAGCGCCACCCAGCCGGAAACCGCGCCGGGCACCGTCACCGTATGCCAGCCAATTTCCGGCATCGTCTTGAGATCTGCGTGCATTTCCCCGTGCCACGCCGCCGGAGAGCGCCCTGAGGCGTTCAGCCCGTGCAGCGCCTTACCATCCCAGACAATGGCAAACGCGTCGCTGCCAATGCCGCATCCTGTCGGTTCGACCACCGTCAGGGCCATCGCCGTCGCGATTGCCGCATCCACCGCGTTACCGCCCTGCTGTAGCATGCGCATCCCCGCCTGGGCCGCCAGAGGTTGAGAGGTGGCCACCGCATTGCGCCCCATCATGGGCACCCGGCGTGAATCATACCTGACGTTAAAATCTATCGCTTTGGTCATTCAAACTCCTTAGTCGTGGCGAGGATCGAGCGCATCACGCAGCCCGTCGCCCAGTAAATTAAAACCCTGCACTGTCAGAAAAATAGCCACGCCGGGGAAAATGGACATCCAGGGCGCCTGCTCCAGGAATCCTTTTGCAGTATTGAGCATCGCGCCCCATGAAGGGCCTGGCGGCTGTTGACCGAGGCCAAGAAAGGAAAGGCTCGCTTCCGTGATGATTGCCGAGGCAACGGCAAGCGTCGCCTGCACAAGGATTGGTGACATCACATTGGGTAACACATAACGCACGATTATCCAGCGATCGGGCAGGCCAATCGCGCGTGCGCCTTCGATATACTCTTCGTTACGAATGGCGATGACCTGCCCGCGCGTCAGACGGGCAAAGATGGGCATTGCCGACAGACCAATGGCGATCATCGCGTTGGTCAGGCTCGGCCCCAAAAATGCGCCCAGCGCGATAGCCATAATCAAAAACGGGCAGGCCAGCAACGCTTCGATAATGCGGGAAATCACGCCATCCCAAATGCCCTGAAAGTAGCCCGCCAGCAGGCCAAGCGGCACGCCGATGACCACCGCTATCACCACCGACACGCAGCCTGCCAGCAGCGACGTACGCGCGCCCCAAATCATGCGCGACAAAATATCGCGCCCCAGCTCATCCGTGCCGAACCAGTACAGCTCCGAAGGAGGCTTACGCACCGCCAGAAAGTTCGCTTTCAGCGGATCGAAGGGCGCAATCCACGGGGCAAGCAGGGCCAGCAGCACAAACACGCCCACGATCACCGCGCCAATCACCGCGCTTTTGTTGCCAAGAAACCGTTTCAGCACCCGGTTCTCTGTGCGCAGCGGCGTTGCCGCCACGCCAGCAGTGGTCAGTTCCGCCATTATTCGCTCCGCATTTTCGGGTTAATCAGCACATACAACACATCCGCCAGCAGGTTAAGCAGCAGAAAACCGATAGCCACCACCAGCACCACGCCCTGCACCACCGCGTAATCACGGTTAAATACGGAATCAACAATCATTTTGCCAAAGCCCGGAATGGTGAAGACCTGTTCGGTCAACACCGCCCCGCCCAGTAATTCGCCGAACAACAGCGTGGTCAGGGTTATCACCGGTACTAATGCATTGCGAAACGCGTGCTTCATAATGACTGCCTTTGGCAACAACCCTTTGGCGCGGGCGGTGCGAATATAGTCGGCTTTCAGTACCGCAATCATGGACGCACGGGTATGGCGCATTAAGGTCGCGGCCAGACCCGTGCCCAGCACCAGCGCAGGCAACAGCAGCGTACGCAGGTTTTGCAGCGGGTTTTCGCTAAAAGGCACAAACCCGGAGGCTGGTAACCACTGCAAATTGACGGAGAAAATCAGGATCAACAAAATCCCCAGCCAGAAATGCGGCACCGAGATCCCGGAGATAGCGACAAAGTTAGCCCCGTGATCGATCCAGCTATTTTTATTCACCGCCGCCAGCACCCCCATGCTGATGCCAAACACCAGCGCGATGATCATCGCCAGCAGCGACAGCTCAAGCGTGACCGGTAATTTGGTGGCGATAAGCGAGGTTACCGGCTCCTGGGTGCGTAAGGAGACACCTAAATCCCCCTGCACGGCACGGGTCAGCCAGTGGAAATACTGCACCGGGATCGGTGCATCCAGGTTTAATTCCGCGCGTAACTGGGCGATCACAGCTGGATCGCGCTCCTCCCCAAGCATGGCGGTCAGCGGGTCGCCGGGCAGCAATTTTTGCAGCCCGAACACCATCATACTGACCAGCAACAACGTCGGGACGGCGAGCAGCAGACGTTTGCAAATCAATTCCAGCATGGTTTCTCCTGTAGCCGTTTATTTTGCGAGCGTAATGCCCGCCAGACGCACAATCCCGTCGGGATAAGGGGTAAAACCCTGGACCTTTTTATTCAGCCCAAACAGGCGCGGCTCAAAGTAGAGATAGGCAATCGGCATATCCACCTGCAACTGGTTCACCACTTTCTCGTACAGCGCCTTGCGCGTTGCCGGATCGTTTTGCAGGCGTGCCTGGGTCAGCCACTCATCAACCTGCGCATTGCTGTAACGACCATCGTTAAGCGTGCCTTTGCTGTGAATAAAGCCGTAGATGCTGCCGTCCGGGTCCGGGCGGCCTGACCAGCCGGAGAAGCTCAGCTGGTAGTCGCCGTTTTGCTGCCTGTCAAGCAGCGTAGCGAACTCGGTCATTTGCAACTGGAGGTTAAAACCGGCTTCCCCCGTCATCGCCTGCAACACTTGCCCCACCTGCTGGGATATCGGGTTATTCGGCACCAGCAGCGAAGCGGTGAGCGGCGTCTTGACTCCAGCTTCTTTCAGCAGCGCTTTGGCTTTTTCCACGTCGCGTGGCGCAACGGGCAGCGCCACGTGGTAAGGGCTGACGGTGGAGAATGCCTGGTTTGCCGGAGTGTAAATGCCTTCGAATACCACCTGATTGAGTGCGTCTCTGTCGATAGCGGCAGAAAACGCTTCGCGCACGCGGGCATCTTTAAACGGATCGTTGGCCGGGACTTTGCCGTTGTTGATGTTAAAGGTGATGCCCTGATAGCCAAGACCGGTAATCTTCGCCAACTGCAATTTGCTGTCGTTCTGCACGGTTTTCACATCGCTTGCGGCAATGCCTTCGGTCAGATCCAGATCGCCTGCGCGCAGGTTCGCCAGGCGCACAGAAGCATCCGGGATGGGCAGATAGATAACTTTATCGAAGTGATAGGCGCTTTTATTCCAGTAGTTTTCAAAACGCGTTAAAACGATGCGATCCTGGGAAACACGGCTGTCAAATTTATAAGGCCCGGAGCAAACCGGGTGCGCGGCGAAATCGGCTTTTTTCGCCGCTGTGGGTGCCAGCATCGCGCCAGCGCGATCGGTGAGCTGCATCAGCAGAGCAGAGTCCGGCGTTTTCAGATGCAGCGCTATCTGCATCGGCCCGGTCACTTCTACGGACTCCACGGAAGATAGCTCGCTTTTGCGCAAGGAACCGGGCAGCGTGAGCGCACGATCCAGGCTGAATTTTGCCGCGTTCGCATCAAACTTCTCGCCATCATGGAACGTCACGCCTTCGCGCAAATCCAGGGTCAGGGTTTTGCCGTCGTCGCTCCACGACCAGGCCGTGGCCAGCCCCGGCACAACTTTCAGGTTTTCATCCACATCCACCAGCCGATCGCACAGCGAAGCAAACACAAACCGGCCATAGTAAGTCCGCGCCAGGTGCGGATCGAGCATATCCGGGTCCGCACCCAGTCCCACGCGCAGCACACTTTCAGCCTGGGCGGGCAGCGCCGCGCCCAGCAACAGAACACTTCCCAGAACAGTCAAAAGAGAATTTCGCACTATCATTACTTATTCCTTTAAAGAGATGTTTGAGAGGCCGCGTGTTCGAACAGCGCGCGTCGGCGCAAAAACGCGGCAGATGGTGGAGCTATCTGGATAATGCTGCGATCGCGGTTGATCTCCTGCCAGCGATGACACGAGACCTGACGACCGCCTTCGAGCACCTGGGTAATGGGCTCGCACAGCCGACACTCTTCGGTGACGTAAGGACAACGGGTATGGAAACGGCAGCCCTGCGGCGGGCTTGCCGGATTGGGTAAATCGCCCTGCAACAGCGGCGTTTGCCGGTTAATGCCTGGCTGAGCCTGCGGCGCAGAGGCGATCAGCGCCTGCGTATAGGGGTGTAGCGGCGCATCAAAGATTTCATCAACGGTAGCCATTTCAACGATTTGACCCAGATACATCACCGCCACGCGGTCGCTCATATGGCGAATAACCGCCAGACCATGCGCCACCACCACCATCGTCAGGCCAAACTGATGTTTAAGATTTTCCAGCAGGTTCACCACCTGCGCCTGCACCGACACGTCCAGCGCCGAAACCGGTTCATCGCCGAGCAGCAGCTTTGGCCCACACGCCAGCGCGCGGGCGATGCCAATACGCTGGCGCTGGCCGCCTGAGAATTCATGCGGATAGCGCCGCGCCCACGCCGCAGGCAGGCCGACGGTGGCGAGCAGCTCCGCCACACGCCCCTGGCGCTCCGCTTTGCTCATCTGCTGGTGCAGCCACAAGGGTTCACCGACGATTTGCTCCACCGTCATGCGCGGGTTGAGCGAGGCAAAGGGGTCCTGAAAAATGATTTGCAGCTCGCGCCTGAGCTGGTTAAGCCGCGATCCGCGGGCGTCGGTTATCTCTTCGCCCTGGTAAAAAACGCGCCCTTCGGTGGCAGAAAGCAGGCGCAGCAACAGACGTCCAAGGGTCGATT
Organism: Vagococcus sp. WN89Y; assembly: GCF_052220145.1. Taxonomy (NCBI): domain Bacteria; kingdom Bacillati; phylum Bacillota; class Bacilli; order Lactobacillales; family Enterococcaceae; genus Vagococcus; species Vagococcus sp. WN89Y. Next base: position 33,259 of record NZ_JBQPOM010000063.1, read on the forward strand.
TACCGGAGCCGGACTCGCCAACAATGGCCAGCGTCTCGCCGGGAAAGACGCTGAGTGAGACACGATCGACCGCAGTTACGTAACGTTTAGGCGCAAAAAGCCGCGTCGGCCCGGAAAAGCGTTTGCTTAAATCGCGGGCCTCCAGAATGGGTTTTGTCATGCAGTTTCTCCCAGCGCAATGTGCTGTTCCAGCGGGGCGCGGAAACAGGCAACGTGGTGGTCGCGCCCTTGTGGTAACAACGCAGGTTTTTCCTGATGGCAGCGCGTTTGCGCAAAGGGGCAACGGGTGGCGAAGCGGCAGCCTGACGGCATCGCTTCTGGCAGCGGTACGGCGCCCGGAATGGTGGCGAGCTGGCCTTTACGCGCGCCAAGCGAAGGGATAGATCCCATCAGCCCGATGGTATAAGGGTGTTGCGGGTCGGCAAAAATCGCCTCAACGCTCCCCTGCTCAACCACCTGGCCTGCGTACATCACCGCCACCTGCTGGGCCACTTCTGCCACCACGCCAAGATCGTGGGTTATCATCAGCACCGCCGTGCCGGTTTCGGCTTTTAGCGTATTGAGCAGGGCGAGGATTTGCGCCTGGATGGTCACATCCAGCGCGGTGGTCGGTTCGTCGGCAATCAGCAGACGAGGCTGGTTAATCAGAGCCATCGCAATCATCACCCGCTGGCGCATACCGCCGGATAACTGATGCGGCCAGGCTTTCAGGCGCATTTCCGGCGCGGGGATTTGCACCTTTTCAAGGATGCGTAGCGCCGCTTCCATCGCTTTCTCACGCGAGAGTTGCTGGTGGCGCATTACCGCCTCGCTCAGCTGATCGCCCAGGGTAAATGCCGGGTTCAGCGAGGTCATTGGCTCCTGAAAAATCATCGCCAGCTCGTTGCCGCGCAGATCGGCATATTCACGCGGTGAAAGATTACGCAGGTTGTGATGGCGAAAATGCATTTCGCCGCCGAGGATTTGCGCGCTGGCGGGTAAAAGCCCCATCAGCGCCAGCGAAGTAATGCTTTTACCGCAGCCAGACTCCCCCACCAGCGCCAGCGTTTCGCCACGCTTTACGGTAAGAGAAATACTGTCCAGCACACTGACTGGCGAACCGGCAAACTGCACGTTCAGGTTTTGCAGACGCAAAACAGGCGCGGCGTCTTTAAAAGGGACTGTCGTCATACCTTTCGTCCTCAAGATGAATGGCCTGAATCAGGGCGTGTTGCAGGTCGAGCAGATGTTCCCGCATCGCCGCTGCCGCGATTTGCGGCTGGCGCTGCTGTATTGCGTACATAATCCTGTGGTGGTGATCGTTGTAGCGATCCACGCGTGCAGGGGTGCGAGCAAGTTCGCGGATATGGTGCCAGCCGGGTTCCCGGCGTACGGCATCAACGGCATCAAAGAGGCCGAGCATCAAGCGGTTTCCTGCCGCTTCAGCGATAGCCCGGTGAAAAGCGCTGTCCCAGAGCTCATTCAGATCCGGATCGTCCGCTTTGACGTTATCAATGCGTTCAAGCATGCGTTGCATTAGTGCCAGGTTCTCGGGGCTTGCGCGTAATGCCGCCAGCCGGGCGAGTCCCGGTTCGATTTGCAAGCGGGCTTCCATCACCTCCAGTAAGTTTGTTTGTTGCACAAGTCCTTGCAGGGTAAGCGACGCAACTGGCGCAGCAGGGCCGATAAAAGTGCCTTTGCCCTGCTTGCGCCAGATGCGCCCCTCTTCTTCCAGAACATCCAGTGCACGACGAATTTCTCGCCGCCCAACGCCTAACGTTTCCGCCAGTTCACGTTCCGTGGGCAGGGGAGTCCCTGGTGTTGACTCGTGTTGTTGTATGAGCCCACGTAATTGTTCAAGCGCTGTACTGGAATTAGCCAGATACCGTGATGGTTTTTCCATATTGGTTCATCCGCATTCGTGTTACTTTTTCATGTAATAACAGACGGTTGTATTTTTCGATATCTGAGTCCTGCCGATTAACAATAGCAACTTGTGAACCAATTAATCATTGGTTCGTCATATTTTTGGAAATTTTTAGCAACCTTTTGATTTAATAGATTTTATTTTTAGATGAAAATTCTGAAAATTAAGCACGTCTGTTATTCAGGTCGTGAAACGCACTTTCGCCGTGCAAATAGCGCACTCAATATGAGCAAACAAACAATATAAGTGCAGCGCAGAAAGAAATAGTGGGTGAATACGCAGAATTAATTAAACTCTCTGGTAATTGAAATAATAGAAGCATAAAAATAATGCTTACTATTATTCTCCAGAATACATACGCCCTATTACCGCCGGGCAATGGCGGAAAATAATAACCCTACGGAATGGCTATGTATTTATAACGGCAAAATCAGCCCTGAAAAGATTCATTAAGCATGGTGAAAGTGCGGAAAAGAGAGGCTGGTATGTAAAACCTGGCGGGAGACAATGCTCAGCCTGCGCATACGCAGGCTGAATGGATATTTAACCTTCGTGCAGACCGCACTCGCGTTTTAAGCCAAAGAAGCGCGTCTCTTCTTCGGCCATGCCCGGCTCCCATTTGCGGGTGGTATGGGTATCCCCTACGGAAAGATAGCCCTGATCCCAGAGAGGATGATATTTCAGGCCGTGTTTTTGCAGGTACTGATAGACGGTGCGGTTATCCCAGTCGATGATCGGCAGCACCTTGAATACCCCGCGCTGAATCGCCAGCACCGGCAGGTTTGCACGGCTGCCGGACTGCTCACGCCGCAGCCCGGCAAACCAGGTTTGCGCGTTCAGCTCGGCAAGCGCGCGGTTCATCGGCTCGACTTTGTTGATCTCGTTGTACTTCTCAATCCCTTCAACGCCCTGCTCCCACAGCTTCCCGTAACGCGCTTCCTGCCATGCCGGGCTTTGCTCTGCGCGATAGACTTGCAGGTTCAGGTTCAGCTTGTCCGTAAGCTCATCAATAAACTGGTAGGTTTCTGCAAACAGATAGCCGGTATCGGTCAGGATAACCGGAATGCCTGGCTGCACCTGATTCACCAGATGCAGGCTCACTGCCGCCTGGATACCAAAGCTTGAGGAGAGTACATATTCACCAGGCAAATTTTCCAGCGCCCAGGCAACACGCTCTTCAGCGCTGAGCTTTTCCAGCTGTGCATTGGTTTCAGCCAGCTGCAACACGCGCTCCACTTTGGGTAGTTCGTTAAGCACTTGCAGATTGAGTTCGGACATAGTGACCTCTTTTGTTGCCTCATCCCCTGCCGCAGAACGGCAGGAGAGGAGCGTTACTCCCAGAAATCCCTCGCGGGATCGAGCACCGGGCGAATAATACCGGTACGGATAGTGAAATCGCCGAAGCCTTCACCCTCTGCACGCTCATTCGCCCAGCGGGCAATCAGCTCATCTAAAACGGTGAGGATCTCCGCCTCGGTAATATTCTCCCGGTACATGCGTGGAATGCGCGTACCGATACGATTACCGCCAATATGCAGGTTATAGCGCCCTGGCGCTTTACCCACCAGGCCCACTTCCGCCAGCATCGCACGGCCACAGCCGTTCGGGCAGCCAGTGACACGCAGCACGATGTGCTCGTCAGCCAGCCCGTGTTTTGCCATCAGCGCGTCCACGTTATCGATAAACGATGGCAGGAAACGCTCGGCTTCCGCCATCGCCAGCGGACAGGTCGGAAACGAAACGCAGGCCATTGAGTTTTCGCGCTGGGGCGTCACAGCATCCATTAACCCGTGGCTGCGCGCCAGTTTCTCAATTTTCCCTTTCTGGCTTTCCGGCACGCCCGCGATGATCAGGTTCTGGTTAGCGGTGATGCGAAACTCGCCTTTATGGATCTTAGCAATTTCCAGCAGACCGGTTTTCAGTGGGCGCTCCGGGTAGTCCAGGATGCGACCGTTTTCGATAAACAGCGTCAGGTGCCATTTATTATCGATACCTTTCACCCAGCCAATGCGATCGCCGCGACCGGTAAACTCGTACGGGCGAACAGGCGCAAATTTGATCCCCGCGCGGCGCTCCACTTCCGCTTTGAAAGTATCCACGCCAACACGCTCCAGCGTGTATTTGGTTTTGGCGTTTTTACGATCGGTACGGTTGCCCCAGTCGCGCTGCGTGGTGACCACGGCTTCGGCGACCGCCAGCGTGTGCTCAAGCGGCAGATACCCAAACTCGCTTGCCGTGCGCGCGTAGGTTTTCTTATTACCGTGCTCAAGGGAAAGGCCACCGCCTACCAGCAGGTTAAAACCGACCAGCTTGCCATTTTCCGCAATCGCCACGAAGTTCATGTCGTTCGCGTGCAGGTCGATATCGTTCTGCGGAGGGATAACAACCGTGGTTTTAAATTTACGCGGTAAATACGTCTGGCCGAGGATCGGCTCCTCATCGGTGGTGGCAACTTTTTCCTGATCGAGCCAGATTTCTGCATAGGCACGGGTACGCGGCAGCAGATGTTCGGAGATCTTTTTCGCCCACTCATAAGCCTGTGCATGCAGCTGCGACTCATACGGATTAGCGGTGCACAGCACGTTACGGTTCATGTCGTTGGCGGTCGCCAGCGCGTCCAGCCCAACGGAATGCAGCATCTGGTGCGCCGGTTTGACGTTTTTCTTCAAAATACCGTGGAACTGAAACGTCTGGCGGTTGGTCAGGCGAATGCTGCCATACAGCGTATTATCGTGGGCGAATTTATCAATCGCCTGCCACTGTTTAGTGGTGATCACGCCGCCAGGCAAGCGGCAGCGCAGCATCATGGCATGGCGCGGTTCGAGTTTTTGCTCGGCGCGCTCGGCGCGAATATCGCGATCGTCTTGCTGATACATGCCGTGAAAGCGGATCAGCAGAAAGTTGTCACCGTTGAAGCCGCCGGTCAGCCCATCATTTAAATCTTCAGCAATGGTGCCGCGCAGATAGTTACTTTCGAGCTTCATGCGTTCGGCATCGGCCAGTTTACCTTCGACCACCAGTGGGCCTGGATGTTTTTCACTCATTAGTAGACATCTCGCTGATAACGGCGCTCAATGCGCAGCTCACTTAAAAATTCATCTGCCGCTTCGGTGTCCATGCCACCAAATTCGGCAATCACGTCCAGTAAAGCCTGCTCGACGTCTTTCGCCATGCGATTGGCATCGCCGCAGACATAAATGTGCGCGCCGTCATTAATCCAGCGCCACAGTTCCGCGCCCTGTTGGCGCAGTTTGTCTTGTACGTAAATTTTTTCTTGTTGATCTCTGGACCACGCCAGATCGATACGGTTCAGTACACCCTCTTTGACATAACGCTGCCACTCCACCTGGTAGAGAAAATCCTCGGTAAAGTGCGGGTTGCCAAAGAACAGCCAGTTTTTGCCCGGCGCCTCATCGGCGGCGCGCTGTTGCATAAAGGCGCGAAATGGCGCGATGCCGGTGCCCGGCCCAATCATAATGACCGATGTTTGCGGATTTACCGGCAGGCGGAAGTTATCGTTATGTTCAATAAACACCCGCACTTCGCCGTCTTCTTCCACACGATCGGCAAGGAAGCTGGACGCACCGCCTGCACGCGCGCGGCCTTCTATCTCGTAGCGCACCACGCCAACGGTGATGTGCACTTCGCTCTCCACTTCCGCTTGTGCAGAGGCAATGGAGTAGAGGCGCGGTGTGAGCGGGCGCAGTAAATCAACCAACGCCTGCGCATCAAGTTGCGCCGGGGAGAAACGCACCATGTCCACGATTGGCGTGGTCGCGGCATAGTGCTGCAACTGCGCCTTATCGCCCACCAGCAGCAGCAGTGATTCGCTGCGGGTAAGCGTCGCGTAATTTTCCACAATATTGGCGGTGTTCACCGTCAGCTCAAAGTGCCATTCCAGCGCTTGCGAAAGCGACAACTGTTTGCCATCCACCGTCACCGGCTCGTCGCCTTTGAGCCACAGCAGCTCGACTAACTCTTTAACCAGTTCCGGCGCGTTCTGGTACCAGACGCCCAATGCATCCCCTGGCTGATAGCGCAGGCCAGAGTCGCCTAAATCGATTTCGATATGCCGCACATCTTTTTCGGAGTTGCGCCCGGTGATTTTCTGGTTTACCGACAGCGTGGCGCTCAGCGGGGCTTCTTTACTGTACGGGCTGGAGAAGATTTCATTCACCGTGCCGGTTGCGGTCTGCGCTGCCTGCGCCGGAGATTCAGCCGGTACGCGGGATTTCAGCAGTTCCACCACGCGTGCGCGCCACTCGGCGGCGGCGGGCTGGTACTCTACATCCGCATCCACTCTGTCCAGCAGACGCTCTGCGCCCAGCTCGGCCAGTTTGCTGTCGAAATCCTTCCCGACCTGGCAGAAGAATTCATACGAGTTATCGCCGAGGCCAAACACCGCAAAGGCGGTGCCGGTCAATTTCGGCGCTTTTTTGGAGAACAGGAATTTGTGCAGGGCGACGGCTTCTTCCGGCGCGTCACCTTCACCTTGTGTCGACGCCACCACCAGCAGCAGTTTTTCCTGCGCTATCTGCTTGAATTTGTAATCCCCGGCGTTGACCAGGGTAACGTTCAGCTTTGCGGCCAGAAGATCATCACGCAGCGCTTCCGCTACGCGCCTGGCGTTCCCGGTCTGCGAGGCTGAAAGCAGCGTAATCGCCGGTGCTTCCACCGCCGTTGCCTGGGTTGTAGCACCACTGCCTGGCTGCTGATTCAGCACGCCCCAGAAGTAACCGGAAACCCAGGCAAGCTGGGTCGGAGTCAAATCGTTAGTGGCCGCCTGAAGGCGCACCAGTTGCTCCGGATTTAGCGGAAGCAATGCCTGAGTCGTCATTGATCGTTATGTTCCAGTAAAAGCCCTTGCTCACTCGCGCAACGCGTTTCCGGGCAGCGCAAAGTCCATTGGGAAAATTTAAAATAATATGCAGTAAACTAAGGTTAACGGCGGCGATAGTAACAATTAAAGAAAGGTTGGAAATAATAAATAACCAAACGGACTAACCTGTTTTAGTTATAGTTATTAACACTAAAACCGATTAGATAACCATATGAATCAAAAAGAAAAATCACTTATCCTTTTGTTCAGGCGCTATCAAAGGCGCTTTTAGCGGTTTTAATTAATGCTAAAAAAGGTCATATCCGCTACCATGCGGCGGTTTTATGAATGCCTGAGAGTCCATTATGTCTACCACCTTGTTTAAAGATTTCACCTTTGAAGCCGCTCACCATCTGCCGCATGTTCCGCAGGGGCACAAGTGCGGCCGCCTGCATGGCCACTCTTTTATGGTGCGCCTGGAGATAACCGGCGAGGTGGACCCTCATACCGGCTGGATTATGGACTTTGCTGAGCTGAAAGCCGCGTTTAAACCGCTCTATGACAGGCTCGATCACTATTACCTTAATGAGATCCCAGGCCTTGAGAATCCAACCAGCGAAGTGCTGGCAAAATGGATTTGGGATCAGATGAAACCGGTAGTGCCGCTGCTGAGCGCGGTGATGATCAAAGAAACCTGCACGGCAGGCTGTGTTTATCGCGGGGAATAAGCGCCGCGTGTTTGCCGGGTGCGCTACCTTAGCGCACCAGAAAGCCGCCATCCACCACCAGCAGATGCCCGTTGACATAATCTGATGCCCGGCTGGCAAGAAAAATTATCGCGCCCATAACGTCCTGCGTATCTCCCCAGCGGTTCGCAGGAATATGATCCAGCACCCACTTGTTGGTTTTTGCTTTCGCGCGCGTTACGCGGGTGGTCGCTGTTGCATAATATCCCGGTGCAATACCGTTTACCTGAATATTATATTTTGCTAACTCATCACAATAGGCTTTGGTAAAGCCGGCCAGCGCATGCTTTGTTGCGGAATACGCGGGGGACCACTGCCCGCCACGGTAGGATAATACGGAGCAGACATTGATAATTTTGCCGGCCTGGCGCGGGATCATCACCTTTGTTGCTTCATAGCTTAATTCAAAGGCAGCGGTGAGATTCACATTAATCATCGGGTCCCAGTCGCTGCGCGTAAAATCCTGCACTTTATTGGATGTGTAAATACCCGCATTATTCACCAGAATATCAACCGTGCCGAAACGCTCACAGCAGCCAGTAATAACCTGCAGCGGCGCGCCAGGACGGGTAATATCTGTATGCACCAGTTCGACATCAACACCCTGCTGTTCGATAAGCGCGCGGGTTTCACCTTCGTCCTGAGAAACGCTCGGAATATAAATATTGGCTCCGGCTTTTGCCAGCGCCATCGAAAATGCCTGGCCCAGACCGGTATTGCCCCCGGTGACGATAGCAGTTTTCCCTGTTAATGAGAAAAAATCCATTGAAAATGCAGTCATTGAACTTATTGTCATAATTTGCTTAAAATCCTTTTTAGCAAAAAATATTAACCTTTTTCGCCCCGATCATAGGCTTATCATCGGGTAAAATCAGCCTGTATAATTAAGGCCACTTTAAGAACACGCGCTTTAAAAACCCACCATAAAAAGATAATTAAGATAATTCACGGCCTGCGATTGCGAACATTAACGGGCCGAAAAAAGGATAGTTACCAGGGCGGTGACACGCTGCTTACCCGACGCAGCATCAACTCTTTACGCCAAAGCTCAATGCGTCAGCGGCATATTTTTCACAAGCCAGATCATAGCGCCGCCTTTAAAATTAATATCCGCATCAAGGACAGCGCTGGCAAATGGTGTGCCATTTTTAATACGCGGCGCGATAATTTGTTTCGCCACCTGCTTCTCCAGCGCATTATGATCCTCAACAGAAAGATTAAGTGAGTGGGCTATTTTCGTGCAGCTTTCTCCCGCCCGAACGCGCTGTACTTCAGCTGCGTATTGATTGGGATCTACCTTTTCATTGTCCCCGGAAGCCCCGCCGCCAAGCAGTTCTTCAATTAGCTGTGCGGTAATTACCGTAAAATAAGGGTCGTTTTTTAACCTGGCGATATCGCTGTTGGTGTAAGCGCGGTCGGTAAGTGCCCGTGCTGATATCATTTCCAGCAGATCCGTGTATTTCGCGGTGAGCTGGTATTTATCCGCAACCTCATGGTACGGTTTACCCTGCATGACTTCTTGTGCTGCATATTGCGTTGTCGCAAATCGCATCAACTGATAGACTTCGTCAGATTTCAGACCAGCCTTACAGGCATAAACCTTCCACGGGAACCCTAACTGGATGCGCCGCTCCGCTTCCCGCCTGGCTGCTAATTTATTACAGGGTTCACCAGGCGTATTCTCCGCAACCTGACCGTTATTAAAATCATTATTTTGCGGCCTCAGTTTTATATTGTTTTTAGCGGTCATCAATTTTTTGAGTACGACTGTAGTGCCGGAATCATTTTCGGATAACTTTCTTTTATATATCTGATGTTCAACCGGCGCTGCCCATGCATCATTTTCCTCGTTTTTACCCCAAAGAGCCTGCCTGATAAAATCTAGTATCATCTCTTTTTTTAATGCTGTGTGATTTTTATTCCCCCCAAAAATTCGCGCCAATAATTTAACAACGGTTATGTCTTCAGACCCAATTCCTGCCTTCGCTAACGCATCAACACTTTTTTTACTGAAGGTAATATTTTCAGCTGAAGATCGGGTGCCCTCTATATGACTTAAAAAATTCGCATGGTTACGTTGATAAAAACATGATGAAGAAGAAACACTGCTTTGAGAAAGGTCTTGTCTGGATATTCTATTTTTTTCTGATGTATGTTCAATCATATTTATATCCCTTTGGTATAGTATTTTAATAAATAGCCTCGCGTTGACGTAAAACACAAGGCAATCAATTCAAGTTTATTTAACCAGCAACGTGAATACTTGCAAAAAAAGCCCCAGGGAATAAACAGACGTAAATTCAGACAATATAAAACCAGAGAAGCAAAAAAACCTGCACACGGCAGGTTTTATATCAGGCAATATTGAGGTACTTATGTGTTTGCATCGACAAACGCCAGTTGCGAGCAATGCAGGTTTCAATACACAGCCGCGTGGCATCCTCTTTCTGGCTAATGGGTTGCAGGGCAATCACCCGGTGCTTATCATCCGCAAGCTTGCCCAGCAGCTCATCCAGCGCTTCAACGTCACGCATACGCCCGACAGGGTGTTTGATTTCATCGGCGCGCTCCAGCGCCGATTGCAGCACATCATAACCGCCGCGCATATTTACTTTCGGCGACACCGTGACCCAGGTGGTGTGCGACGCGCGAACTTCATGCGTACCGCTGGTTTCTATCTGGCAGCTAAAGCCATTTTTTTCCAGCAGCGCCGTTAATTCAATCAGGTCATGAATACATGGCTCGCCACCCGTGATCACCACGTGGCGCGCCGTCCAGCCCTGCCGTTGAATAATGGCCAGCAAATCTTCGCTGCTCGCCGCGCCCCATTTATCGCTCTCTTTCGTCTTCGCGAGGATGCTATAAAGCGACACCTCCCGATCCGCAAGCTTATCCCAGGTATGTTTGGTGTCGCACCAGGCGCACCCAACCGGGCATCCCTGTAAACGAATAAAAATGGCGGGAACGCCGGTAAAATAACCCTCGCCTTGCAGGGTCTGGAACATCTCGTTAATCGGGTACTGCATAATCAGCTCTGTTATGGGGTAAACAGTAATTATTGCAGATAAGCCAGCGGGGATCATGCGCCATTTGCGCTGCGCAACTTTGGGGCAGGGTTCTGCCTGAATATGCGGGGCTACCGTGCTGAAAACACTGACGACTGCAACTGGCCAGCGGCGCACGATACGTGTAACGGGCTCATACATTGGCGGCGATGATAGTTTCCCCGCCAATATGTGGTTACTTTACGCACTAAGCGCATCAACAAAACGCCGGGTGATTTGTTGCGGGCGGGTAATCGCCCCGCCGACAACCACCGCGTGCGCTCCCAGAGCCAGGCAGCGCGCAGCCGTTTGCGGCGTATCCACATTCCCTTCGGCGATAACCGGGATGCGCACCGCAGCCAGCATCTCCTGCAAATAGCGACAATCATTCTCCGGCAAGCTGTGGCCTTTCGTCTGCGGCGTGTAACCGTATAACGTGGTGCCAACGCAATCAAAGCCGAGTTTTTCCGCGTGGCGCGCCTGCTCAATGCTTGCGGTGTCCGCCATCAATAACAGTTGCGGATAGCGACGGCGGATTTGTGCCACCAGATGCGCCAGCGTTTCACCGTCTGGCCGCGCGCGGTCAGTGGCATCCAGCGCAATCATCTCCGGTTCTGCGCGCATTAATTCATCCACCTCTTTCAGCGTTGGCGTAATAAATACTTCGCTGCCTGCGTAATGGCGCTTAATGATCCCCAGCACCGGCAGCGCCACCTCCTGCTTGATGGCCGTGATATCCACCACGCTATTGGCACGAATGCCCGCCGCGCCGCCCTGCATCGCGGCAAGCGCCATTTTTGCCATAATTTGCGGGCTGTGCAGCGGCTCATCTTCCAGCGCCTGGCAGGAAACCACCAGCTTTCCTTTGATTTGCTCTAACATTTTTCCTCCTCACCGGATAGGGCTATTGAGTTTATATAACATAGCTGCGCAGGGGCTTGCGTGTGAGGAGAAGCAAAAAAAATGCCAGTCATCAGACTGGCATTTTCTGCAAAAGCGTCGGCGTTATGCCTGGCCTTTGATCTCTTTACGACCGTTGTACGGTGCTTTTTCGCCCAGCGCTTCTTCGATACGAATCAGCTGGTTGTATTTAGCAACGCGATCGGAGCGGCTCATAGAACCCGTTTTGATCTGGCCTGCTGCAGTACCTACCGCGAGATCCGCGATGGTAGCATCTTCAGTTTCGCCAGAACGGTGAGAGATAACGGCGGTGTAGCCAGCATCTTTCGCCATCTTGATTGCAGCCAGGGTTTCGGTCAGAGAACCGATCTGGTTGAATTTGATCAGGATGGAGTTAGCGATACCTTTTTCGATACCTTCTTTCAGGATTTTGGTGTTGGTTACGAACAGGTCGTCACCCACCAGCTGGATTTTATCGCCCAGCACTTTCGTCTGGTATGCAAAGCCATCCCAGTCGGATTCATCCAGACCATCTTCGATGGAAACGATCGGATACTGTTTGGTCAGATCTTCCAGGAAGTGGGTGAACTCTTCAGAGGTGAACGCTTTGTTGCCTTCGCCAGCCAGAACGTATTTGCCATCTTTGTAGAACTCAGAGGCTGCGCAGTCCATCGCCAGGGTGATGTCTTCGCCCAGTTTGTAGCCAGCCGCTTTAACCGCTTCTGCGATGACTGCCAGTGCTTCGGCGTTAGAACCCAGGTTCGGCGCGTAGCCACCTTCGTCACCCACAGCAGTGTTCATGCCTTTGGCTTTCAGTACTTTCGCCAGATGATGGAAGACTTCAGAACCCATACGGATAGCTTCTTTCACGCTGGAAGCGCCAACCGGCTGGATCATAAATTCCTGAATGTCGACGTTGTTGTCAGCGTGCTCGCCACCGTTGATGATGTTCATCATCGGAACCGGCATAGAGTATTTGCCCGGGGTGCCGTTCAGTTCAGCGATGTGTTCATACAGCGGCTGACCTTTAGAAGCAGCAGCAGCTTTAGCAACCGCCAGAGAAACCGCCAGGATCGCGTTAGCGCCGAATTTAGATTTGTTTTCGGTGCCATCCAGATCGATCATAATTTTATCGATGCCAGCCTGATCTTTGGCGTCTTTGCCAATGATAGCCTGAGCGATCGGGCCATTAACCGCGCCAACAGCTTTGGTTACGCCTTTACCCAGGAAACGGGATTTGTCGCCATCGCGCAGTTCCAGCGCTTCGCGGGAACCCGTGGAGGCACCTGACGGCGCAGCGGCCAGACCTACGAAACCACCTTCCAGGTGTACTTCGGCTTCAACAGTCGGGTTACCACGAGAGTCGATGATTTCACGACCGATGACTTTAACGATTTTGGACATTAGGTTTTCCTCAGTACAAGTTAACTAAAACTCCAGACACACGATGCCCGCTCTGTTCATACTTCGCCCTGGAACCGCACCAGCCCGCTTGCTTACCCCGGCGCTTACCAGGACTCACTCACGGGCTGCTGTGTTACAGAACGCATAATGCCGGAGCGCTGTAGCAGCGCTGTCGTTGTAACTTTTTTACTTCGCCTGGCGTTTTTGATACTCGCTCGCGGCTTTTACAAAGCCTGCAAACAGCGGATGCCCGTCACGCGGCGTAGAAGTAAACTCCGGATGGAACTGGCAGGCAACAAACCACGGATGATTCGGAACCTCGATGATCTCGACCAACTGATCATCACCGGAACGGCCCGCAACACGCAGACCTGCAGCTTCAATTTGTTTCAACAGCATGTTGTTGACTTCGTAACGATGACGATGGCGCTCAACAATTGTCGGCGTGCCATAGAGCTTGCGAACCAGGCTCTCGTCGTCCAGCTGGCACTGCTGTGCGCCAAGACGCATGGTGCCGCCGAGATCGCTCTTCTCAGAACGCTGCTCGACATTGCCATTTTCGTCGCGCCACTCGGTAATCAGCGCCACCACCGGGTATTTACAGTCTGGCACAAATTCCGTGGAGTTGGCGTCTGCCATTCCGACGACGTTACGAGCAAATTCAATCAACGCAACCTGCATACCCAGGCAAATCCCCAGGTAAGGAATATTATTTTCACGCGCATAGCGTGCGGTGGCGATTTTACCTTCCACACCACGGTAGCCAAAGCCGCCAGGGATAAGGATGGCGTCAAGATTTTTAAGGATCTCAACACCGCGCGTTTCAACATCCTGCGAATCAATCAACTTAATGTTGACGGTTACGCGGTTTTTCAGCCCACCGTGTTTCAGTGCTTCGATAACTGATTTGTATGCGTCCGGCAGTTCAATATACTTGCCGACCATACCAATAGTGACTTCCCCTGCCGGATTCGCTTCTTCGTAAATCACCTGCTCCCATTCGGCCAGGTTTGCTTCCGGGCAGTTCAAGCTGAATCGTTTACAAATATAATCGTCCAGCCCCTGAGATTTCAACAGGCCCGGAATTTTATAAATGGAATCGACATCTTTCAGAGAAATAACGGCTTTTTCCGGAACGTTGCAGAACAAAGCAATTTTTGCCCGTTCGTTAGCAGGAACGGCGCGATCGGAACGGCAAATCAGAACATCCGGCTGGATACCAATCGAAAGCAGCTCTTTTACAGAATGCTGTGTCGGTTTCGTTTTCACTTCACCCGAAGCCGCCATGTACGGCACCAGCGTCAGGTGCATGTAGAGGGTGCGCTCGCGGCCCACTTCTACGGCCATCTGACGGATAGCTTCAAGGAACGGCAGCGATTCGATATCGCCAACGGTACCGCCAATTTCAACCAGCACTACGTCGTGGCCTTCGCCGCCTTCGATGATGCGCTCTTTGATGGCATTCGTGATATGAGGGATAACCTGTACAGTCGCGCCAAGATAGTCGCCGCGGCGCTCTTTACGCAGAACTTCAGAGTAGATACGACCTGTGGTGAAGTTATTACGACGCGTCATTTTCGTGCGAATAAAACGCTCGTAGTGACCCAGGTCCAGGTCGGTTTCAGCGCCATCTTCGGTAACGAACACTTCCCCGTGCTGAATTGGGCTCATTGTGCCTGGATCGACGTTGATATACGGGTCCAGTTTCATGATGGTTACGTTGAGGCCACGGGCTTCAAGAATGGCTGCTAGGGAGGCTGCGGCAATGCCTTTACCCAGAGAGGATACGACCCCGCCGGTCACAAAAATATAGTTCGTTGTCATGCTGAACCTGAGAAGTTAGGTTTAAAAGACGATGGAATAACCAGGACGGGAAAGCAGTATACCCGATCAAGGCTCTTGCCACAAACTTTCATTACGCCCGCTCCTTCCTTCTTCAAGCCGCGTCGGCACAGGCTTCACTCGTATACCCCTCAGGCTGGCAAATGTCGGCTTGCGAGGATTTACTCCGTTGCTGCCTTGTTGCAATCTGAATCACCTGAAGAGGCGCTTCTCAAGGCTTTCTGACAAACATAAGGAGTGTGAAAATAGCCGCTTTCGGGTAAATGTTTTTGACGCAAATCAATCGCTTGTTATTTAAAAAATCACACAAATCGCGCCTGATGCCACAAACTCTTTAAAGATCATGTTCCTGGCGTTTTACCTGCTGCCAGACTTTTTCCATTGTTTCCAGATCTACACAGGTCATTTCCAGCCCACGTTCATGCACAATGCGCTCCACTTCGCGAAAACGACGCTCAAATTTCAGGTTGGCTTTTTGCAGCGCAACTTCTGCTTTCACTCCGAGATGGCGGGAGAGATTCACCGTGGCGAACAACAGATCGCCCACTTCCTCTTCGAGCCGCGCTTCGTCAACGACCGCCTGTTTCGCTTCATCCATCACCTCGTCTATCTCTTCATAGACTTTATCCAGCACCGGGCCGATAGTGGCCCAGTCAAAACCTACCGTTTGGCAACGCTTCTGGATTTTATGCGCGCGCATCAGCGCAGGCAGGCTGTGGGGAATGTCATCCAGCGCAGAGTGCTGCGCTTTTTCCGCCCGTTCCTGGCTTTTGATTTGCTCCCAGCGCTCCAGCACTTCGTGGCTGTTACCCGCCTTAGCATCGCCGAAGATGTGCGGATGGCGGCGCTCCAGCTTGTCGCTAATCGCTGCACAGATATCGTTAAAATCAAAGCGCCCCTCTTCCTGCGCCATTTGCGCATAAAACACCACCTGGAAGAGTAAATCGCCCAGCTCACCGCGCAGATCGTCAAAATCTTCCCGGTTGATGGCGTCCAGCACTTCGTAAGTCTCCTCCAGGGTATATGGCGCAATGGTGGCAAAAGTTTGCTCTTTGTCCCACGGGCAGCCAGTTTGTGGGTCGCGCAGGCGTTGCATAATCCCGAGCAAACGGTCGATTTGAGTCATGTGAATTCCTTGCATTGAGAAATGTTTTGCCCTCACCCGCCCCCCGAGAACTGAGGGGCGGGACGGCAGAGGGAAAATTAACCACCGTGCAGGCGACGAGCGTCGATAACGTCCGGAACCTGATTGAGTTTGCCCAGCACGCGGCCAAGCACCTGAAGGTTATAGATTTCGATATTCATATCAATGGTGGCGAGCTGTTCTTTGGTGTCGCTGCGACTGGCAACCCCAAGCACGTTGACCTTTTCGTTTGCGAGTATCGTGGTGATATCGCGCAGAAGGCCGCTGCGATCGTTGGCCGTCACCCGCACCACCAGCGAGTACCCGGCGGAGTAGCTTTCGCCCCACACCGCATCGACAATGCGCTCCGGCGCGACGTTACGCAGCTCTTCCAGCTGATCGCAGTCGGCGCGGTGGATCGAGATACCGCGCCCCTGGGTGATAAAACCAACAATTTCATCGCCCGGTATCGGCTGGCAGCAGCGCGCGATATGGTGCATCAGGTTGCCCACGCCTTCCACAACCACGCGCCCGTTGTCTTTGCTGCGGGTTTGCGGGCTGTAGGTTTTCTGCTGCAACTGTTTTAGCGCGGCGGCATCCTGCTCTTCCGCACTCGGTTTATTGAACTGCCCTTGCAGGAAGTTGACCATCTGGTTGAGGCGAATATCGCCACCGCCAATGGCCGCCAGCAGCTCATCCAGCTCGTTAAAGTTGTAGCGCGGCAGCAGGTGCTTCTCCGCCTCTTTCAGGCTGATGCCCAGATGCGCCAGCTCATCATCCAGAATCTGCCGCCCGGCCAGAATGTTTTTATCGCGATCCTGCTTACGGAACCAGGCATGGATTTTCGAGCGCCCGCGACTGGTGGTAACGTAACCCAGGTTTGGGTTCAGCCAGTCGCGACTTGGGTTCGGCTGTTTCTGGGTAATGATTTCTATCTGATCGCCCATTTGCAGCTGGTAGGTAAAGGGCACAATGCGCCCGCCGATTTTTGCGCCGATGCAGCGGTGGCCCACATCGCTGTGGATATGGTAGGCGAAATCCAGCGGCGTGGAGCCCGCCGGTAAGTCCACCACATCCCCTTTAGGCGTAAAGACATACACCCGGTCGTCAAACACCTGGCTGCGCACCTCGTCGAGCATTTCGCCGGAGTCCGCCATCTCTTCCTGCCAGGCAATCAGTTTACGCAGCCAGGCAATACGATCTTCGTGCGCCGAGCGCGGGCTGCCTGCTGTGGCGGTGCCCTCTTTGTACTTCCAGTGCGCCGCAACGCCAAGTTCTGCGTCTTCATGCATCTGGCGGGTGCGAATCTGAATTTCTACCGTTTTCCCGCCAGGACCGAGGACAACCGTATGGATAGACTGATAACCGTTCGGTTTAGGGTTGGCGACGTAATCATCGAACTCATCCGGCAGATGGCGATAATGGGTGTGCACGATGCCCAGTGCGGCGTAGCAGTCCTGCAAGCGCTCGGCGACAATGCGCACGGCGCGCACATCAAACAGCTCGTCAAACGCGAGGTGTTTTTTCTGCATTTTTCGCCAGATGCTGTAAATATGCTTCGGTCTGCCATAGACCTCGGCTTTGACGCCTTCGGTTTTCATCTCGGCGCGCAAATGACCGACGAACTCATCAATATAGTGTTCACGATCGATACGCCGCTCGTGGAGCAGTTTTGCGATACGTTTGTATTCCGCAGGATGCAGGTAGCGGAAGCAGTAATCTTCCAGCTCCCACTTCATTTGCCCGATGCCCAGGCGGTTTGCCAGCGGAGCGTAGATATTGGTGCACTCTTTCGCCGCCAGCACGCGCTCATCTTCCGGCGCATCTTTTACTTCGCGCAGGTGCGCAATACGCTCTGCCAGCTTGATAACCACGCAGCGGAAATCATCCACCATCGCCAGCAGCATGCGGCGAACGTTATCGACTTGTTCTGAAGAGACGGAGTCCGTATGGGTGGCTTTGAGCTGGCGGATAGCCGCCATGTCGCGCACGCCGTGGATAAGGTTCACCACCGACGTGCCGACGCTTTCACGAAGCACTTCTTCGCTGACCACTTCGGCATCTGCCAGCGGAAACAGCAGCGCCGCGCGCAGCGTGTCGATATCCATACTGAGCATTGAGAGGATCTCCACCATCTCAATACCGCGCCCAAGCAGTTGCTCTGCCTGAGGATGCCCCTCGGTTTGCCGCAGACAATATTCCCAGGTTTCGGTTAAGCGCTCACACGACGGTTGACTGGTTACACCCAGACTCGCGATCCACTGTCCTGGATCGAATTCACCCGCTTTATTTAAATGTGCACTGCGTACCGCAACCATTGTCCTCTCCTTTCAGGGACCGAGCCTGTCGAACTCGACAAGCCGAAATTAATTATTTGTTTTCACAAACAACACCATCGATTCCAGATGGCCAGTGTGCGGAAACATGTCCAGCATCGCCAGCCGCTGAATCTGGTAACCCGCATTTAATAGTGCTTCACTGTCTCGTGCCAGCGTGGCGGGATTACAGGAAACATACACCACCCGGCCCACAGACAATTTAATAATATGTTGCATCACCCCGCCCGCGCCTGCACGCGCCGGGTCAAGCAATACCTTGTCAAAACCTTGCCGCGCCCACGGCTGCTTTGTGACATCGTCCTCCAGATTCTCATGAAAAAATGTCACATTCTGCAAGCCATTACGCTGAGCGTTATCCTGCGCCTTCGCGACAAGCTCCGCCACACCTTCCACACCCACCACGCTTGCCACCCGCTTTGCCAGCGGCAAGGTGAAATTCCCCATACCGCAGAACAAGTCCAGTATGCGATCGCCTGGCTGAACATCGAGCCATGCCAGCGCGCGGGCAACCATTTGCTGATTCACGCCGTCGTTAACCTGGATGAAATCCCGCGGGCTGAACATTAACTTTAGCCCGTCGACGCTATAGTGGGGCGTTTCTCCGCTAAGGCGCTCAAGTATCTCGCTTTGTGGCGCGAGGTACAGCGCAAGGTTTTGAGAATGCGAAAAGCATTCCAGTTTTTCTTTATCGGCCTGACTTAATGATGCTGTATGTCGCAACACAATCATCGGACCATTGTCCGCTTCCACAAGTTCAACATGCCCAAGCGTACGCACCGCTTTAAGCGATGCCAGACAATCGTGCAGCGGTTGCAGTAATGCCTCAAGACGGGGCACCAAAACCGGGCAACAGGTGATATTAACAATGCTGCTATCACCCGATTTGCGAAAGCCCATCTCCAGACGCTGGGTTTTCGGCTGCCAGTTCAGGCTCAGGCGCGCACGGCGGCGATACGCCCACGGTTGCCCGGCTATTACCTCGTTGACATCGTGCTTCATTAAACGCGCCAGCGCCGCGCTTTTACTGCGTTGTTGCAGCGCGATGCTGGCGTGTTGCTGCTGGCAACCGCCGCAAACGCCAAAATGCGGGCAGCGGGGTGTGACGCGCTCAGGGCTGTCGTTCAGGCGGCGTTGCACCTCGCCACGGGCATACTGACGCTTATCCTCGGTGAGGGTAATTTCCGCCGTTTCTCCAGGTAACAGACCCGGCACAAACAACGCTTTACCATTATGTCGTGCCACCCCCTGCCCAAATGGGTCAAGGTCGTTTACTGTTACGGTAACTTTTTGACGTGTCGTCACACGTCGTTTTGCAGAGTAGAATTGCGCCATTGCCGGGAATTTCTCAATCTCAAATTAATGGCCTGATTCTCCCATAACGGAACACCATGACCAACTACAGCTTGCGCGCACGCATGATGATTCTGATCCTGGCACCGACTGTCTTAATTGGTGTCTTACTCAGTATCTTTTTTGTCGTCCACCGCTATAACGATTTGCAGCAACAGCTGGAAGATGCCGGCGCCAGCATTATCGAGCCTCTGGCCGTCTCCAGCGAGTACAGCATGGCGCTGCAGGACAGAGAGGCGCTTGGCCAACTCATCAGCGTACTGCATCGTCGCCATTCAGACATTGTGCGGGCTATTTCAATTTATGATGGGCAGAATAACCTGTTTGTTTCGTCTAATTTTCAGCTTGATGCGGATTCGCTAAAGCTGCCGGAGGGGCAACCTTTTCCGCGCTCGTTAAGCGTTACCCGCCGCGGCGATGCGATGATGCTGCGCACGCCAATACTTTCCGACGATTATTCCGCACTGAAAAGGGCACTACCTGCCGATAAAATCACCGGCAATATGCCCGGCTATGTCGCGCTGGAGCTGGATCTCAAATCCGTGCGGCTTCAGCAGTACAAAGAAATTTTTAGCTCAAGCCTGATGATTTTGTTCTGTATCAGTATTGCGTTGATTTTTGGCTGGCGTCTGATGCGCGATGTCACCAGCCCTATTCGTAACATGGTCAATACCGTCGATCGCATTCGCCGTGGGCAGCTCGACAGTCGCGTCGAAGGCTTTATGCTCGGCGAGCTGGATATGCTGAAAAACGGTATCAATTCGATGGCCATGTCGCTGGCGGCATACCACGAAGAGATGCAGCACAATATCGATCAATCCACCTCGGATCTGCGTGAAACGCTGGAACAGATGGAGATCCAGAACGTGGAGCTGGATCTGGCGAAGAAACGCGCGCAGGAAGCGGCGCGGATTAAGTCCGAGTTTCTCGCCAATATGTCCCATGAGCTGCGCACACCGCTTAATGGCGTGATTGGCTTTACGCGCCTGACGCTGAAGTCGGAGCTAAACCCGACCCAGCGCGACCACCTGATGACCATCGAGCGCTCGGCCAATAATCTGCTGGCAATCATTGATGATGTTCTGGATTTTTCCAAGCTTGAGGCCGGTAAACTGATCCTCGAAAGTATTCCTTTCCCGCTGCGAACAACGCTTGATGAAGTGGTTATTTTGCTGGCGCACTCGGCCCATGATAAGGGACTGGAACTGACGCTGACCATCAAGCACGACGTGCCGGATAATGTCATTGGCGATCCGCTGCGTTTGCAACAGGTGATAACCAACCTGGTGGGGAATGCCATCAAGTTTACCGAAAACGGCAACATCGATATCGTGGTCGAAAAACGCGCCCTCAGTAATAACAAAGTGCAGATTGAGGTGCAGATCCGCGATACCGGCATTGGTATTCCCGAGCGCGATCAGTCGCGCCTGTTTCAGGCGTTTCGCCAGGCAGACGCCAGTATTTCACGCCGTCATGGCGGTACAGGCCTGGGGCTGGTTATCACCCAAAAACTGGTTAATGAAATGGGCGGTGATATCTCGTTTCACAGCCAGCCGAACCGGGGTTCAACTTTCTGGTTTCATATCGATCTGGATCTCAATCCTAACGCCGTTACCGACGCGCCAGCGATGCATAATCTGCGCGGAAAACGCGTGGCTTATGTAGAGCCAAACGCGGCGGCTGCGCAAAGTACGCTGGATGTGCTGAGCGATACGCCGCTGGAGGTGATTTACAGCCCGTCGTTCTCGGCACTCCCTGCCAGGCATTACGATATCTTGCTGCTCGCTATTCCGGTAACGGTTCGTGAACCGCTGACCATGCAGCATGAGCGCCTGGCCAGGGCGGCGTCGATGACCGACTATCTGGTGCTGGCGCTGCCCTGCCACGCGCAGGTTAACGCCGAGCAGCTCAAACAGGATGGCGCGGCCGCCTGCCTGTTAAAACCGCTGACCGCCGCGCGGCTGTTGCCGGTACTGACGGAATATTGCCGCTCAACCCATTTCGTCCCCACGCTTCTGGTGGATGAGAGCAAGCTGCCGATGACCGTCATGGCGGTGGACGATAACCCGGCAAACCTGAAACTTATTGGCGCACTGCTCGACGATTTGGTGCAGCACGTCGAGTTATGCGATAGCGGAATTCAGGCCATTGAGCGGGCAAAACAGATGCAGTTCGATCTGATCCTGATGGATATCCAGATGCCGGACATGGACGGTATTCGGGCTTGCGAGCTGATCCGCCAGCTACCGCACCAGCAGCAGACGCCAGTGATCGCCGTGACGGCGCACGCTATGGCCGGGCAAAAAGAGAAACTGCTCGATGCCGGGATGAATGATTACCTGGCGAAGCCTATTGAGGAGGAAAAACTCAATAACCTGCTGCTGCGCTATATGCCAGGCCCGGAAAGCAGCACCCGCCTGCCGCCCGGCGAAACAGAAAGCACCACAACACCGCCGGCGGTTAATACAGATGTCACGCTGGACTGGCCGCTTGCGCTGCGCCAGGCCGCAGGGAAAACCGATCTGGCGCGCGATATGCTGCGCATGTTGGTGGAGTTCCTGCCGGAGATCCGCAATATGGTGGAAGAGCAGCTGGTTGGCGAAGCGCCGCAAGGGCTGCTTGAAGCGGTGCATAAACTGCACGGCAGCTGTGGGTACAGCGGCGTGCCGCGCCTGAAAAAGCTCTGCCAGTTGCTGGAGCAGCAGCTACGCAGCGGTGTGCCGCCTGAAGATCTGGAACCGGAGTTTCTGGAGCTGCTTGATGAGATGGATAACGTGGCGCGTGAAGCGCGGCGTTTGATTGATTAAGCGATTGCCCGGTAAGCGCGATGCTACCGGGCCACGGTCACAGGCCCTTGCCCGCTTTAAGCACGGCGGCGATATTGCGCGCCGTCATACGCACATTCTCCCCGGCTCCCGCCAGCGCCTCATCCAGCGAACATATCTTATAGAGCACGCTGAAAACGGCATCAATACCGTGATCGTGCACCACGCCGACGTCCGCACTCAGGCTGCCCGCGATACCAATTACCGGCACATTGTAACGCTTAGCCACCTTCGCCACACCGATCGGCACCTTGCCATGCACGGTCTGGCTGTCTATCCGCCCTTCCCCGGTGATGACCAGGTCGGCATCGGCAACCTGTTTATCCAGCGCCAGCGCGTCGGTCACAATTTCAATGCCCTGGCGCAGCTTCGCGCCGCAAAATGCATACAGCGCCGCGCCCATGCCGCCTGCGGCACCACCGCCGGATAAATTCAGCACATCGAACTGTAAATCGCGGGAGATTATCTCTGCATAGTGGGTAAGCGCCTTATCCAGCCGGGCTATCATCTCAGGCGTCGCGCCTTTCTGCGGGCCAAAGACAGCGCTGGCACCCTCTTTCCCGGTGAGTGGGTTGGTGACATCGCAGGCCACCTCGATGCGGCAATCTGCCAGGCGTTTGTCCAGCTCGCTGATATCAATGCGTGCCAGCGTTTCCAGCGCCGCGCCGCCGGGGGCGATTTGCTCGCCCTGATTATCCAGAAGCTTCGCGCCCAGCGCCTGCACCATCCCGGCGCCGCCGTCGTTGGTCGCACTGCCGCCAAGACCAATAATGATATGCTGTACGCCCGCATCCAGCGCGTGGCGAATCAGCTCGCCGGTTCCCCATGAAGTGGTGTACAGCGGGTCGCGCTTTTCCACAGGCAGATGTTCCAGCCCGCTGGCTGCCGCCATTTCGATAAAGGCTGATTGTTCATCGCCGGACAGGCCATAAAAGCCGTCCACCTGCTCGCCAAGCGGGCCGGTGACCGGCATCTTAACGACCCGGCCTTCGGTGGCGGCGACCATCGCTTCGACTGTCCCTTCACCACCGTCCGCCACCGGGATTTTTACATATTCGGCGCGAGGAAAAACCTCGCGAAACCCGCGTTCTATTGCATTCGCCACATCCAGAGCACTTAAGCTTTCTTTGTAAGAGTCAGGTGCAATAACAATCTTCATAAGCCATCCTTACGCATCATCACAACGCTAAGCATACACTCTGGAAAGAGCGGGAAATGCCAGCCCACGCAAGGACTGGCAAATTGGTTAGCGCACCATGCACGGGCGCTTGTTATCAAACGTCCAGCCGGGGATCAGATACTGCATCCCCATCGCATCGTCACGCGCGCCCAGGCCATGTTTCTGATGCAGCTCATGCGCCTTCATGACCCGGTCCATATCCAGTTCCACACCTAAGCCTGGCGTGGCGGGAACCTGCACCATCCCGCCTTTGATTTCAAACGGGTGTTTGGTCAGGCGCTGATTACCCTCCTGCCAGATCCAGTGCGTATCGATGGCGGTTATCTGGCCGGGTGCCGCGGCGGCGACATGGGTAAACATCGCCAGAGAAATATCGAAATGGTTATTGGAGTGAGACCCCCACGTCAGGCCAAACTCGTGGCACATTTGCGCTACGCGAACGGAACCTTGCATCGTCCAGAAATGCGGGTCAGCCAGCGGAATATCCACGGATTGCAGCGACAGGGTATGGCCCATTTGACGCCAGTCGGTAGCAACCATATTAGTGGCGGTTGGCAGACCGGTCGCGCGGCGGAACTCAGCCATGACTTCGCGCCCGGAGAAGCCCTGCTCGGCACCGCACGGATCTTCGGCGTAAGCCAGCACGCCTTTGAGGTATTTACCGATATTGATAGCCTCATTGAGCGACCAGGCACCGTTCGGGTCCAGCGTCACGCGCGCCTGCGGGAAGCGTTTCGCCAGCGCAACGATAGATTCCGCCTCTTCTTCACCCGCCAGCACGCCGCCTTTAAGTTTGAAGTCATTAAAGCCATATTTTTCATACGCCGCTTCCGCCAGACGCACCACGCGCTCCGGCGTCATCGCCTCTTCATGACGCACGCGATACCAGTCGCAAGGATCGTCCGGCTGGCTCTGGTATGGCAGCGGGGTCTTTTTGCTGTCGCCCACGAAAAACAGGTAGCCGAGCATTTCGACTTCGTTGCGCTGCTGCCCTTCGCCAAGCAGCGACGCCACGTTTACCCCCAGATGCTGGCCGAGCAGATCCAGCATCGCCGCTTCAATACCGGTCACCACATGAATCGTGGTGCGTAAATCAAAGGTTTGCAGCCCGCGCCCGCCAGCATCACGGTCGGCAAAGGTATTGCGTACTAGGTTTAATACGTTTTTGTACTCGCCCAGCGTTTTGCCGACCACCAGCGAAATGGCATCTTCCAGCGTCTGGCGGATTTTCTCACCGCCGGGGATTTCACCCACGCCGGTATGCCCGGAATTGTCTTTAATAATGACGATATTGCGGGTGAAAAACGGCGCGTGGGCACCGCTGAGATTCATCAACATGCTGTCATGACCCGCAACCGGGATGACCTGCATAGCAGTAACGACGGGGGTAGCGTAAGTGGTGTTCATTTTTTATCCTTTTCGTCTATCAATGGCGTCCAAACACGGGGCGTTTTTTATCAAACGTCCAGCCGGGGATAAGATATTGCATCGGTCCGGCATCGTTTCGCGCGCCGCCGGGCAGCGTTTTATAGAGCGCGTGGGCTTTTTCGATTTGCGCCCAATCCAGCTCCACGCCAAGCCCCGGCGCATCCGGTACGGCAATTTTTCCCTGGCGGATTTTCAGCGGTTGTTTAGTCAGGCGGGCCTCGCCTTCCTGCCAAATCCAGTGCGTGTCGATAGCGGTCGGCGTACCAGGCGCGGCGGCGCCGACATGGGTAAACATCGCCAGAGAGATGTCGAAGTGGTTATTGGAGTGGCAGCCCCAGGTAAGCCCCCAGTCGTCGCACAGTTGCGCTACGCGCACCGCGCCAGAAAGCGTCCAGAAATGCGGGTCGGCCAGCGGAATATCGACCGCGTTTAACATCACCGCATGGCCCATTTCACGCCAGTTGGTGGCAATCATATTGGTGGCGACCGGCAGCCCGGTGGCGCGGCGAAACTCCGCCATCACTTCCCGCCCGGAAAAACCCTGCTCCGCGCCGCACGGATCTTCGGCGTAGGTCAGCACATCATTCAGCCCTTTACACAGTGCGATAGCTTCGTCGAGCAGCCATGCGCCGTTGGGATCAACGGTGATGCGGGCATCCGGGAACGCTTTTTTAAGAGCGCGCACGCTGTCGATTTCTTGCTCGCCGGGAAGTACGCCGCCTTTGAGTTTGAAATCTTTAAAACCGTAGCGATCGGCGCAGGCCTGAGCTAAGCGCACCACCGCCTCACTATTCATTGCTTCCTGATGGCGCAGGCGATACCACTCATGGCTGCCAGCGGTTGCTTCGAGGTAAGGCAGGTCGGTTTTGCGGCGATCGCCAACATAGAAGAGATAGCCGAGCACGGTCACTTCATCGCGCTGCTTGCCCGGCCCGAGCAGTTCACATACCGGGACATTGAGCGCTTTGCCTAACAGATCCAGCAGCGCCGCCTCCAGCGCTGCCACGGCATTGACACGCAGTTCAAAGGTCCAGGCACCTTTGCCGAAGGTGTCAAAATCCGCGGCCTGGTTGCCCTTGTGCACGCGCTGCACCACTTTGTTCAGCCGCGCAACTTCCTGGCCTACCACGGTTGGGATAGCATCAAGAAGCGTTTGGTAAATCACCTCGCCGCCCGGCGCTTCACCAACGCCGGTGTTTCCGGCGTTATCGGTGAGAACCACGATGTTGCGCGTAAAATACGCATTATGCGCGCCGCCAATATTCATCAGCATACTGTCGTGCCCGGCGACAGGGATAACCTTCATCTGCGTGATAATCGGGCTTGCTTGTGTCGTCATTATTCACGCCCCGCCACAGGTTTCAGTACGATACGCTTGATATCGCCCACCAGCACCAGGTAGCTGAGAACAGCGACGAGCGCGTGGATGCCGACATAGATAAGCGCGCCGTTAAACGAGCCGGTGGTGCCGACGATATAGCCAATCGCAATCGGCGTGACGATACCGGAAATATTACCGAACATGTTGAACAGGCCGCCGCTCAGGCCGCTTATCTCTTTCGGCGCGGTATCTGCCATCACCGCCCAGCCCAGCGCGCCGATGCCTTTGCCGAAAAAGGCCATCGACATAAACGCCACCACCATCAGCTCAGCGTCGGTGTAGTTACAGAACACCATGGTCATGGAGAGCAACATACCCAGCACGATAGGCGTTTTGCGTGCAATATTCAGAGAACCGGTGCGGCGCATTAACCAGTCAGAAATCACCCCGCCCAGCACCCCGCCGATAAACCCGCACACCGCAGGCACCGAAGCGATAAAACCCGCCTTCAGGATAGACATCCCGCGCGCCTGCACCAGATAGACCGGGAACCAGGTAATAAAGAAATAGGTCAGCGCATTGATGCAGTACTGGCCGATGTAGACGCCAATCATCATGCGTGAGCCGAGCATTTGCTTGATTTGGCCCCACTTTTCAGAAAACGGCACGCCGTGTTTGTTGCTCTTCTGATCCATATCGATCAGCGCGCCGCCTTCGGCAATGTACTCCAGCTCTTTTTTATTCACGCCGGGGTGCTGGTTTGGATCGTGGATCATTTTCAGCCACAGAAAGCTGATAACGATGCCAAGCCCGCCCATAAAGAAGAACACATGCGACCAGCCCACTTCCTGCGTCAGCCAGCCCATGATTGGGGCGAATATGACGGTCGCGAAGTATTGCGCGGAGTTAAATATCGCCACCGCCGTGCCTCTCTCTTGCGCCGGAAACCAGGCGGCAACAATGCGGCTATTGCCAGGGAAAGAGGGCGCTTCGGCAAGTCCGACCATAAAGCGCAGGGTAAAGAGGGCGACGATGATGCCAAAGCCGCTGAAGATATCGACGAAACCCTGTAATAAGGTAAACATCGACCAGGTGAAAATGGACCAGAAATAGACGCGTTTCGAACCGAAGCGATCCAGTAACCAGCCGCCGGGGATCTGGCCTATGACATAGGCCCAGGAAAAGGCGGAAAAGACATAGCCCATGCCGACCGGGTCGAGGCCAATGGCTTTGGACATTTCGGAACCGGCAATGGACAGCGTCGCGCGGTCGCCATAGTTGAAAGAGGTGACGATAAACAGCATCACCACTATCCAGTAGCGGGCGTTGGTGCGCTTTTCAGCGCTACTCGCCGCCTGGCTGAATGAACTCATAGGTTGTACTCCCGAGCGTAGATGTTCTTGTAGGTTCATCCTGTACGGCACAACCTGTAGGGGTAAACAGGATGATGTTTTTGTGTTTTTGCCGCTCTCTACGCAGGGTGGCTTCCCCTTTGCGGAGCGTGTTTTTTTACTGGCAGGGAAAGTATAAAAAGTGACTTTTCAACACTCATCGTGCATCCACACAACATTGTTAAAATCTGACGCGCGTTTCTGTTGCATTAGCCCTGGCGCGTGGGGAGTACTTCACGGAATTGAAATAAGATGCCGCCGTGCAATGGCTAAAAACCAGGCGAAAAAAAGAAGGGAGAGGACGGTGTGCGGCGCAAAAGCAAGCCCCCTGGCGGCAGGGGGCGGAAAGGTTATTTCAAAAGCGTTGCCCAGTGTTCGACCCACGGATTGGAGACGCTTTCTGGTTCGGGATCTTCGGTCGCGTCAATTAGCAGCACGTCACCGATGCGCTGCGCGCCCTGCTCCTGTAGCAAGGCATCGAACTGCTTACCGCCGCCGCAGAAATGTGTATAGCTGCTGTCGCCCAGCGCAATCACCCCGTAGCGTAAATCAGGCTGATACCCGACGCTATCGCGCAGGTAATGAAATAGCGGCGCGATGCTCTCCGGCAAATCGCCCTGCCCGGTGGTTGAGGTCACAATCAGCGCATAGTTGCCTTTGTTGTTGTCCCACTCTTTCGCGCCGGGATCTTCGTATACGGTGGCTTTGTGACCCAGACCGGATAAAATTTCCTGCGCTTCTTCCGCTACCAGCAGCGAGTTGCCGTACATGGTGCCAACAAAAATGCCTACATCCGCCATGCTGTTCACTCCTTGTTTGATTCCTGATTGCTTTCATCCTGGCGGCTTGGGAGCGCAAACTCAACCCTTTCATTTAGAGGGAGAAGCCCGCACCAGCCGAACTGCGTTAATGCCTGCATCCACACGTCGTCCAGCCCCGCGCGAAGCGTGAGCGGCTCGCCGGTAAACGGGTGTATCAGGCTGAGCAGGCTTGCATGTAACATCAGGCGTGTGCAGCCAAAATGCCCGGCAGCGCTGCGGTTTTGCCGCAGATCGCCGTGCTTGCTGTCACCGATTATCGGGTGGCGTAAATGCGCCATATGGCGGCGCAGCTGATGTTTGCGCCCGGTTTTCGGCTCCAGCTCGACCAGCCCGTATCGGGTGGTGGGAAACTTTCCGGTCGCGACGGGCATCTCCGTGGTCGCCAGCCCCCGATAGTGTGTTAGCGCAGGCTGCGGGCCTTTATCCGTGCGGGAGAATTTGTCAGCGAGCTTATCCAGCTCCTCCACCAGCGGGTAATCCAGCAGCGCCTCATCCATCAGCCAGCCGCGGACAATCGCATGGTAGCGTTTTTGGATCTGGTGCTGCTCAAATTGCTGTGACAGCCGCCGTCCTGCTTCGCTGGAAAGCCCCATTAACAGAACGCCAGAGGTGGGACGATCGAGCCGGTGGGCGGTGAAAACGTGCTGGCCGATTTGATCGCGCACGGTTTGCATCACCACCACTTTTTCGTCGCGATCCAGCCAGCTTCTGTGCACCAGCCAACCGGATGGCTTATTGACGGCAACCAGCCATTCGTCCTGATAGATAATCTCCAGCATTAGGTGTTTTCACCGGCAAACAGGGCATCAAGCTGTTGTAAATGCACTAAAACGATGGCGCGGTGTGGATGGGCGGCGTCGAGCGCCATTTCATAATAGGGCGTAATGGCAAAAGTGTCCGGCAGCGGTTGCTGGCTATCAAGTAGCGCGTGAAGGCGGGGAATAAGCACCCATTGCAGCCATTCGAACGGCTCAAGGGTGTCCATACAAAAAGGTTGTGTACTGGCAAACGCGCTGGCGTCAGGCTCGCAGCTTTGCCATAAGTTGTGTTCGCGCAGTAGAGCCTCAAGCTGTTGCAGCTGCTGGCGGATACGTTGGTGTTGAGTCATAAATCCCCCGGGTCATTCAAACTGGCGCGCAGCATATCAAAGTCCCGAAGAAATAAAAAAGGGAGCACTGCTTGCACAGTGCTCCCGGTTTCGTTTCGCAGCAATCCCGCTACCTATTGTGCTCCCTGCTCATCCGTGACAACTTTTCCTACGGTCTCCTGACCTGTTCATCCTTAAACTGTGCTTCGTGCTCACACCACCCCGATGTGAAATAGCCTCGTCCTTAAAGCGTGTCCTGCGATCGTCCTGATCCGCCGACGTCCCGATCGGCTCACATTCTCCGTCCTGGAGGTGTCCCTTGCGCGACCTTGCGCTATCCACTTTGCTTCGTCCAGAAGCCTTCCTTGCAGCACCTTCCCGGTGAGTCCCTGAAACAACATCGTCCTGATGTACGCTTCGTTGGTGTCAAACTCCGTATCGACTCAAATAGCATTACCTATTCCGGCTCGTCTTACAAGATAACTTAACGCAAATATACTTCTGAATGAAAGCCTAAGGAAAGTCTGTATACAGATTAATCCTATGATTTATATCATTTTGTTACGAAAACACGTAATATCACGATGAGTAACAACCAGGCGATCTCTCACAGGCTTTGTAAGAGATCTCTTACAAGGAAAGTAGC
Organism: Vagococcus sp. WN89Y; assembly: GCF_052220145.1. Classification (NCBI taxonomy): domain Bacteria; kingdom Bacillati; phylum Bacillota; class Bacilli; order Lactobacillales; family Enterococcaceae; genus Vagococcus; species Vagococcus sp. WN89Y. Next base: position 63,431 of record NZ_JBQPOM010000063.1, read on the forward strand.
GAAAGGGATTATATTATGGGGTCGAGCTGGCCGAGAAACGTCGCCAGGTCGGGGGCAAGAACGGTACGTTTGCGCGTTCCCAGCGTCTCTTTAATGACTTCGCCGCTCAGGTTACACAGCGAAATAACGTCCAGTTCACTGTTAAGCGTAGCAATAAAAAGCGTTGGCGACAGTTTCAACCGTTTTTGCGTCACCAGATGTCCAATCAGATTTTCCTGCACCCGCAGAAAATCCTCTTCACTCCAGGTTTGCAAAAGCGTCAGCGTCTCTTCGCCGAAGCGGGCGCTCATATCACCGGCAAACTGCGTCGTATAAAAAGCGTGGACCGCAGGTTGTACCACAATGTCCATCGCTTGTTCAATTGGGTTTACATTTTGTTTAAGGGTAAAGGGCTTAGGTTGCCAGACGACATATCCATCCATTGAAGAAATAATACAGGGTGACGGAATACCATAAAGTTCTTCACTTTGCGGCCAGCTACCTCGCTGCTCGTGCCAGGCATCGCAATAACGTGTCGTAAAAGCTTCAAGCGCAAGGGCCGTCTCTTTTTCCACCGATTTCTCTCTTTACTTAAGCCAGGATAAACTCTGTTGCATAGTTTACCTGCAAATTGGCGATGAAACATGTCTTCTTATGATAACCACCAGGCGCTGTCTGGCCTGACGCTTGGCAAAACCACCGACTACCGCGACACTTACGACGCCAGCCTGCTTCAGGGCGTGCCGCGCTCGCTGAACCGCGATCCGCTCGGCCTGCATGCGGAGAATCTGCCTTTTCACGGCGCGGATATCTGGACGCTGTATGAGCTTTCCTGGCTCAATGCCAAAGGGTTGCCGCAGGTGGCGGTGGGTCATGTGTCGCTGGATTATACCAGCGTGAATCTGGTGGAATCGAAAAGTTTTAAGCTCTATCTCAACAGCTTCAACCAGACGCGTTTTACCCATTGGGACGAGGTGCGCAGCACGCTTGAGCGCGATCTCAGCGCCTGTGCCCAGGGTCGCGTGTCAGTCGCGCTTTACCGTGTGGATGAGCTGGAAGGCCAGCCGATCGCCCATTTCCACGGGAAATGTATCGATAATCAGGATATTGAGATCGATAACTACGCGTTCGATGCGGCGCTACTCGAAGACGCCGCCTGCGGCAAAACGGTTGAAGAGACGCTGGTGAGCCATCTGCTGAAATCCAACTGCCTGATTACCCACCAGCCGGACTGGGGCTCGGTGCAGATTCAGTATCGCGGCGCCAAAATCAATGAAGAAAAACTGCTGCGCTACCTGGTCTCATTCCGCCATCATAACGAGTTTCATGAGCAGTGCGTTGAGCGTATTTTTAACGATATTCAGCGCTTCTGCCAGCCGGAAAAACTGAGTGTTTATGCGCGCTACACCCGCCGTGGCGGGCTGGATATTAACCCGTGGCGCAGCAATACGGATTTCGTTCCGGCGACCGGTCGGCTGGTGCGCCAGTAAAACATTCCGCGCGCCGGGTTGTTAAAGGTCATAAGCCAGGGCTATTGTAATCGCAGGGAAGATACATTTTCTCGTCCCGTAAGGAGCTCACTTGATTACACATATTAGCCCGCTTGGCTCAATGGACCTGCTGTCGCAGCTGGAAGTCGATATGCTTAAGCGCACGGCCAGCAGCGATTTGTATCAACTGTTTCGTAATTGCTCGCTCGCCGTACTGAACTCAGGTAGCCTGACAGATAACAGCAAAGAGCTGCTGTCCCGCTATGAAAACTTTGATATTAATGTGTTACGCCGTGAACGCGGCGTAAAACTGGAACTGATTAACCCGCCGGAAGAAGCGTTTGTTGACGGGCGAATTATTCGGTCTTTGCAGGCTAACCTGTTTGCGGTGCTGCGCGATATTCTGTTCGTTAGCGGGCAGATTCATAACGCCGGTCGTTTCCAGCACCTGGATCTGGAAAGCTCCTCGCATATTACTAACCTGGTCTTTTCCATTTTGCGTAATGCCCGCGCCCTGCATGTAGGCGAAGCGCCAAGTATGGTGGTCTGCTGGGGCGGTCACTCCATCAATGAGACGGAATACCTTTATGCACGCCGCGTAGGCACCCAGCTTGGCCTGCGTGAACTGAATATCTGCACCGGCTGCGGGCCGGGCGCGATGGAAGCGCCAATGAAAGGCGCCGCTGTCGGCCATGCGCAGCAGCGCTATAAAGAAGGGCGTTTTATCGGCATGACCGAGCCGTCGATTATCGCGGCCGAACCCCCCAACCCGCTGGTCAATGAACTGGTTATCATGCCGGATATCGAAAAACGCCTCGAAGCCTTCGTCCGTATCGCCCACGGTATCATTATCTTTCCAGGCGGCGTCGGCACAGCGGAAGAGCTGCTGTATCTGCTGGGCATTCTGATGAACCCGGCCAACAGTAATCAGGTGCTGCCGCTTATCCTTACCGGGCCGAAAGAGAGCGCCGACTACTTCCGCGTGCTGGATGAGTTTATTGTGAGCACGCTTGGTGAAGCGGCGCGTCGCTACTACACCATCGTTATCGATAACGCGCCTGAAGTGGCTCGCCTGATGAAAAAGTCGATGCCGCTGGTGAAAGAGAACCGTCGTGAAACGGGCGATGCCTATAGTTTTAACTGGTCTATCCGTATTGCGCCGGATCTTCAGCTGCCGTTCGATCCGACCCATGAAAATATGGCAAACCTGAAGCTTTATCCGGATCAGCCTGTTGAAGTGCTGGCAGCAGATCTACGCCGCGCCTTCTCGGGTATCGTCGCGGGCAACGTGAAAGAAGTGGGCATTCGCGCTATTGAAGCGCGCGGGCCTTATAAAATTCACGGTGACAAAGAGATGATGCGTCGGATGGATGACTTATTGCAGGGTTTTGTCGCCCAGCACCGTATGAAACTTCCCGGTTCTGCCTATATCCCTTGCTACGAAATTTGTGCATGATTCCCCAGGGCGACTTATAAGTTGCCCTTATACTTCTCGACGGTCCCCCTTCTGCGTTCTCAAGATATTCCTGCATTCCAGTTGCCTTTAGTGTTGGTAAATCACTGCTATTTATTTGTTTTACAGAAGCTTTAACGCTTTTCACCCTGCTAACTATGCTCACCTGTATGGCGGGTGGTAGCCTTTGCGAGCATAAATTTTATATGCGGCTGCTTATATAGACAGAAGGTCTAAATATACCCACATAAAAAGTGAATTATTGCATTTGAGATCGGGATCACTGATAGAAACATAACATCAATGTATCTTTCGCGACCTAAAGTTGCGGCCATAAATTATAAAAAAACCGTAATCGACGAGATTTAATTTTACCGCCGACGTTTCAGCTTGCGTGATTAAACTGAAATTTCAGCATTTGCTTCTCCAGGAGATGTAATAATGGAAACAACCCAAACCGCCTCTATTGCCTCGACCCAAAGCCGAAGCTCGTGGCGTAAAACCGATACCATCTGGATGTTAGGCCTTTACGGGACTGCGATTGGCGCAGGTGTGCTGTTCCTGCCGATCAACGCAGGCGTGGGCGGCATGATCCCTCTTATTATCATGGCAATCCTGGCTTTCCCGATGACCTACTTCGCGCACCGCGGCTTGACCCGCTTTGTGCTGTCGGGCAAAAATCCAGGCCAGGACATTACCGAAGTGGTTGAAGAACACTTCGGCACCGGCGCGGGTAAACTCATCACCCTGCTCTATTTCTTCGCTATCTACCCGATCCTGCTGGTATATAGCGTGGCAATTACCAATACCGTCGAAAGCTTTATGTCCCACCAGCTGGGCATGACGCCGCCGCCGCGCGCGATTCTGTCGCTGATCCTGATTGTCGGCATGATGGCCATCGTGCGCTTCGGCGAGCAAATGATTGTCAAAGCGATGAGCGTGCTGGTGTTCCCGTTTGTGATTGCTCTGATGGTGCTGGCGGTTTACCTGATCCCGCAATGGCACGGTGCTGCGCTGGAAACCCTCTCTTTTGAGAGCGCTGCAAACACCGGTAATGGCCTGTGGATGACCCTTTGGCTGGCTATCCCGGTGATGGTGTTCTCTTTTAACCACTCACCGATCATCTCCTCTTTTGCCGTTGCAAAACGTGAAGAGTACGGCAACGAAGCCGAAAGCAAATGCTCCCGCATCCTGGCCTGCGCACATATTATGATGGTGCTGACCGTGATGTTCTTCGTGTTCAGCTGCGTACTGAGCCTCTCTCCGGCAGACCTGGCGGCAGCGAAAGAGCAGAATATCTCGATTCTTTCTTACCTGGCGAACCACTTTAACGCACCGGTTATCGCCTGGATGGCGCCTATCATCGCAATGATCGCCATTACCAAATCTTTCCTCGGCCACTACCTGGGCGCGCGTGAAGGTTTCAACGGTATGGTTATCAAGTCGCTGCGTGGCAAGGGTAAAACCATCGAAATCAACAAGCTGAACCGCATCACCGCGCTGTTTATGCTGCTAACCACCTGGGCGGTTGCCACCTGGAACCCAAGCATTCTGGGGATGATCGAAACCCTGGGCGGCCCGGTTATCGCGATGATCCTGTTCCTGATGCCGATGTACGCCATTGCTAAAGTCCCGGCTATGCGTAAATACAGCGGTCATCTCAGCAACGCGTTTGTTGTCATCATGGGTCTTATCGCTATCTCTGCGATCTTCTACACCCTCTTCACCATGTTCGGTTAATTCTTTTGCGCCGCCTTTAGCGGGCGGCGCGTCCTGATGGATAATGCGTTATGATCAGCGTATTCGACATTTTTAAAATCGGTATTGGCCCCTCCAGCTCACATACCGTCGGCCCGATGAAAGCCGGAAAACAATTCACAGACGATCTGATTGCCCGCGGCATTTTGCATGATGTCACCCGCGTGGTAGTGGACGTTTACGGTTCTCTCTCCCTGACCGGTAAAGGGCACCACACTGATATCGCTATCATTATGGGACTGGCCGGTAATCTGCCGGACAGCGTTGATATTGATGCCATTCCTGGGTTTATTCAGGATGTAAATACCCATAGTCGCCTGATGCTGGCAAACGGCGCACATGAAGTTGAGTTCCCGGTCGATCAGTGCATGAATTTCCACGCGGATAACCTCCCGCTGCACGAAAACGGTATGCGCATTACTGCGCTGGCTGGCGATAAGGTGCTCTATAGCCAAACTTATTACTCCATTGGCGGCGGTTTTATCGTCGACGAGGAACATTTTGGCCAGCTGGCCAGCGAGCCGGTCGTCGTACCTTACCCGTACAAAACCGCCGCCGATTTACAGCGGCACTGCAAGGAAACCGGCCTGTCGCTCTCCGGTTTGATGATGCAAAACGAACTGGCGCTGCACAGCAAAGAGGAGCTGGAACAGCACCTCGCCCGTGTGTGGGAAGTGATGAGTGGCGGTATCGAGCGCGGCACCCATACCGAGGGCGTGCTGCCGGGCAGGCTGCGCGTTCCGCGACGTGCCGCCGCGCTGCGCCGCATGCTGGTCAGTAGCGATAACACCAGCAAAGATCCGATGCAGGTTGTTGACTGGATCAATATGTTTGCTCTGGCGGTTAATGAAGAGAATGCTGCCGGTGGGCGCGTGGTCACCGCACCGACTAACGGCGCTTGTGGCATCGTGCCTGCGGTGCTGGCCTACTACGATAAGTTTATTCGCGAGGTGAATGCGAATTCGCTGGCGCGCTACTTACTGGTCGCCAGCGCGATTGGCTCGCTCTATAAAATGAACGCGTCGATTTCCGGTGCAGAAGTGGGTTGCCAGGGCGAGGTGGGCGTCGCCTGCTCTATGGCCGCCGCAGGACTGGCGGAACTGCTTGGCGGCAGCCCGGCACAGGTCTGCATCGCGGCCGAGATAGCCATGGAGCACAACCTGGGCTTAACCTGCGATCCGGTGGCAGGCCAGGTGCAGGTGCCGTGCATTGAGCGAAACGCGATAGCGTCCGTAAAAGCGGTGAACGCCGCGCGCATGGCGCTGCGCCGTACCAGCGAACCGCGAGTCTGCCTCGATAAAGTTATCGAGACGATGTATGAAACCGGTAAAGATATGAACGCCAAATACCGCGAAACGTCACGCGGTGGGCTGGCGATGAAAATCGTAACCTGCGATTAACGCCCTCAGATGCCTCGTTTTGCGAGGCATCTTCCTGATTTTCCTCCGCCGCGTAGCCTCTCCTTCCCCGCAGTGTTACTCTTAGCGCAAGATTTCAGGGAGGGTATCTGTGGCACATCTTTTAATCGTCGACGCACTTAATCTTATCCGTCGCATTCACGCCGTGCAGGGTTCTCCCTGCGTTGACACCTGTCTGCATGCGCTGGAGCAGCTTATCGTTCACAGCCAGCCGACGCATGCTGTGGCGGTGTTTGACGATGAGGCCCGCGCGCAAGGGTGGCGCCACCAGCTTTTGCCGGATTATAAAGCGGGCCGCCCGCCGATGCCGGAAACACTGCATAATGAGATGCCAGCCCTGCGTGCAGCCTTTGAGCAGCGCGGGATACGCTGTTGGGCGACGCCGGGTAATGAAGCGGACGATCTCGCCGCCACGCTGGCGGTTAAGCTGGCACAGGCCGGGCAGCAGGCCACCATTGTCTCGACGGATAAAGGCTATTGCCAGCTCCTCTCCCCAACCATTCGCATTCGTGATTATTTTCAGAAACGCTGGCTGGACGCCCCCTTTATTGCCCAGGAGTATGGCGTCACGCCACAACAGCTGCCGGACTACTGGGGGCTTGCGGGCATCAGCAGTTCAAAAGTGCCGGGCGTTGCCGGTATAGGCCCGAAAAGCGCGACGCAATTGTTGAATACGTTCCCGACGCTGGAAGCGTTGTATGAAAACCTGCAAGAAGTGCCGGAGAAGTGGCGGCAAAAACTGGAAACCCACAAAACGATGGCTTTCACCTGCCGGGACGTGGCGCGCCTGCAAACCGATCTTCAGCTGGACGGCAATTTACAACAGCTTCGGCTGGCGCGCTAAATCTGGCTGAAAATGCCCGCGCCGTTTCTGTGAATGTTCCGGCGCAGCGGCTTATGCTGCGAGCGGGCTTTTACAGTGCTCTGCTTTGCAGCGCAGCGATTTACCGAACAGGTTCTCGCACCGCTCTCGCGCACGAGCAATGATAAATAACGTGCGAATACACCGGGCGGTTATGGCATGCATGTCAGCGCCGGGATAAATAGTGAAGGGCAGAAACGACGAAAGCCTGAATCATTTCTGACTCAGGCTTTCTGAATAGTGGCGGAACGGACGGGACTCGAACCCGCGACCCCCTGCGTGACAGGCAGGTATTCTAACCGACTGAACTACCGCTCCGCGATCTGTTCCTGTTAGGGAACGAGGCGAATATTACGGATAGAGTCTGGCTCCGTCAACGCTTTTTCTGACATTTTTATGTCGTTTGCTGCAAAAATCACCCATGTTGGGATTTTTCATACAAAACAACTGTTTTACCCGCGCCACAGGCAGCTTCCGCCCTTTTTTTGCACCAGATCGAGCCGCGATTCGTGAGCCGCCAGCTCTTCGTCACTGGCTAAAACAACGCGCAACTGACTCGCTCTACGAACAATGCGCTGAATACCGGTATCCCCCGTCTGTGATTGCCCCTCGCCCTCCATCTGAAATTTTATCGATGTCTGGCCACCGGTCATCATCAGATAAACGTCGGCAAGGATCTGGGCATCGAGCAACGCCCCGTGCAGCGTACGCTTACTGTTATCGATTTCATAACGCGAGCAGAGCGCATCAAGGCTATTGCGCTTGCCGGGGAACATTTTGCGCGCCAGCGCCAGGCTATCAGTCACCTTACAGAAGGTGTCGGTCTTCGGTATACCACGGTTCAGCTTGCTGAACTCATAATCCATAAAGCCGATATCAAACGACGCGTTATGAATAACTAACTCTGCGCCGCGGATATACTCCAGAAATTCATCGGCAATATCGCCAAACACCGGTTTATCCAGCAGGAATTCGTCAGCAATACCGTGAACACCAAACGCTTCCGGGTCCACCAGCCGATCGGGCTTCAGGTAGATGTGGTAGTTGTTGCCGGTCAGACGACGGTTCACCACTTCCACCGCACCAATCTCAATAATCTTATGCCCTTCATAATGAGCACCGATCTGATTCATACCGGTGGTTTCGGTATCGAGGACGATTACTCTGTTCGCATTGTTAGTGTTAATACATCACCTCAAAACACGTTTTAACGTCTCATCGGCCAGACAGAGGGCCATCTGGTTCGTTAGCATGCAGCTATTGTGCAATGATGGTATATAAAATCAAGCCATTCATCCTCGCCCTCAGCACAACAATAAACGCGCATTTTCACCGTTCATTAGCGACGGGAAAACCGCTATGTTATGGATTTGCAGTGCTCACCACGGTCATTTATGTCAGACTTGCCGTTTTAAACACAGGAACTCTACCAGCGATGCTTAAACAGGTAGAAATTTTTACCGACGGCTCTTGCCTCGGCAATCCGGGACCGGGTGGCTATGGGGCGATTTTACGTTACCGCCAGCATGAAAGAACCTTTAGCGCAGGCTATCGCCTGACGACCAATAACCGCATGGAGTTGATGGCCGCCATTGTCGCTCTTGAAGGCCTAAAGGAGCACTGCGAAGTGGTGCTGAGTACCGATAGCCAGTATGTGCGCCAGGGGATCACCCAGTGGATCCATAACTGGAAGAAACGCGGCTGGAAAACCGCCGAAAAAAAACCGGTGAAAAACGTGGATCTCTGGCAGCGTCTCGATAAAGCGCTTAGCCAGCACCAAATCCGTTGGGAATGGGTAAAAGGCCATGCGGGACACCCGGAAAACGAGCGCTGCGACGAACTGGCTCGCGCCGCAGCAATGAACCCAACGCTTGAAGATACGGGCTATCAAGCTGAAAGTTAAGACTGCCGCGTCGCCCCTACGGTCTGACGAACATGCGGCTTGTTGAGGCTCTGTTTCATCGGGTTAAGCGTCAGGGGAATCGTCCTTTTGCGTGCAATAATTAACTGCATGCAGCCGAGCGCAGGCAGGTGCGTGCTCAGTAATTTGCCGCCCTGCTTTGACCAGGGCAGCACGCGAAAGCGGCTATAATGTAACACCTCGAAATTGAGTAGCGACAACCAGTCAAGCTGGCGCATCAGGGTGAACATGCGGCTACGAATAACGGGTGAGCGGCGGACTAAAGGAACGGCCTTACCCAGCCCAAGCAGGCTGATGGGGTTAAAACCGCTCATCACCAGCCAGCCGTCGTCAATCAACACCCTGTCGACCTCCTGCAACAGTCGATGAGGATCGCTGCACCAGGGGAGCGTATGCGCCAGCAGGCAGGCATCAACGGATTTTTCGGCAAACGGCAGGTGCAGCGGGTCAGCTCTGACCTGCAGAGGTGCGCCTGCCAAAGAGACGTTGACCTGATGGGAAATAGCACAGCTTTCAGTTTTGATTCCTGCGCTCAAATTGCCGATTTTAAGTAAATGAAAGCCATATAATTTCGCTAACCACGGCTTTAGCTCTCGCTCCAGCGCCTCGCGATAATATTCGCCTTTGGGTAAATCATCCCATCCCCCGGGTGCTACTAATGTTCGGGAAGTCCTTGCCGGTTTCATCACCACCTTCCGCTACGCTTTGAGAGGTATTTTATGAATCTTAACAGTATTCCCGCATTTACAGATAACTACATCTGGGTTCTGAGTAATGATAACGGGCGCTGCCTGATTGTCGATCCGGGCGAAGCCGCACCAGTACTCAGCGCAATCGAAAAAAAACAGTGGCAGCCTGAGGCTATTTTTCTGACGCATCATCACAACGATCACGTTGGCGGAGTGAAAACACTGCTGCAACATTTCCCTGATCTTGTGGTTTACGGGCCGGCAGAAACACAAGATAAGGGAGCCACGTGTCTGGTTCAGGAAGGCGACATCATTACCGTTCTGGAGCATGAATTTTCAGTTTTCGCGACACCGGGACATACTTTAGGACATATCTGTTTCTACAGTTTTCCTTATCTTTTTTGCGGAGATACGCTCTTTTCCGGAGGCTGTGGCCGACTCTTCGAAGGAACCGCAAAGCAGATGTACCAGTCTTTCGCGAAAATTAATGCCTTGCCAGATGAAACGATTATCTGCTGCGCGCACGAATACACATTAGCAAATATGAAGTTTGCAATCAGCGTTCTTCCGCAAGATAAGGCAATTAAAGAATACTACAGTAAAGTTAATGACTTACGCGGTAAAAATCTGACAACTCTCCCGGTAACACTGCAAAATGAGCGCAGGATAAATTTATTTTTACGTACGGAAGATGATGATTTAATTAGGGTAATCAACAAAGAAACAAATTTGCAACACCCTGAAGAGCGTTTTGCATGGTTAAGGTCAAAGAAAGATAACTTCTGAAATTTGCGGGTTGCCTTTTGTAAACTTCGCCGTTATGATCGCTCGTCTTTTAAGCAACTACTATTGACACACACATGAAGGCACGAGCGATATTATTCGCCTCTGTCCTGCTCGTGGGGTGCCAGGCGTCTAAACACGACGGCACGGTCCAACAGCACGCACAGAGCCTTTCTGCAGCTGGTCAAGGGGAAGCGGGGAAGTTTACAAGTCAGGCACGGTGGATGGATGATGGAACGATCGCCACGCAGGATGACAGTGACTTGTGGACCTTCATAAGCGACGAGCTAAAGATGGGAATTCCGGAAAACAGCCGGATTCGCGAACAAAAACAAAAGTATTTAAAAAATAAGAGCTATCTCCACGATGTAACTTTACGGGCAGAGCCGTATATGTACTGGATAGCAGGGCAAGTGAAAAAACGTAACATGCCCATGGAACTGGTACTACTACCCATAGTGGAGAGCGCTTTTAACCCACACGCAACGTCTGGCGCCAATGCCGCAGGTATCTGGCAGATCATTCCGAGCACCGGGCGCAATTATGGTTTAAAACAGACTCGCAGCTACGATGCGCGTCGTGACGTGGTGGCTTCAACAAAAGCAGCACTCGACATGATGGAGCGTCTTAACCGTATGTTTGATGGCGACTGGTTATTGACTGTCGCTGCTTATAACAGCGGTGAAGGGCGAGTGATGAAGGCAATTAAAGCGAACAAAGCGCGTGGCAAACCCACCGACTTCTGGTCACTTTCTCTGCCGTTAGAGACAAAGCTTTACGTGCCGAAGATGCTGGCTTTGAGCGATATTCTCAAGAACAGCAAGCGGTATGGCGTAAATTTGCCAACGCCGGACGAAAGTCGTGCGCTGGCGCGCGTCAGGTTGAGCAGCCCGGTTGAACTGGAGCAGCTCGCTGAAATGGCGGGTATATCAGTTAGCAAGCTGAAAACCTTTAATGCAGGCGTTAAAGGTTCTACGCTGGGCTCTGTTGGTCCGCAGTACGTTATGGTGCCAAAGAAGCACGCAGAGCAGCTGCGTGAATCGCTGGCTTCTGGCGAAATTGCCGCCGTGCAGCCGACGCTGGTCGCAGCAAACCGCCCGTTGACCAGTAAAAGCTATACGGTTCGCTCAGGCGATACACTCTCTGCAATCGCATCACGTCTTGGCGTGAGCACGAAGGATCTCCAGCAATGGAACAATCTTCGTAGCGCGAAGCTGAAAGTGGGTCAGAGCCTGACCGTTGGCGCTGGCAGCAGCGCGCAGCAGCTGGCGAACAATTCGGATAGCATCACCTATCGCGTACGCAAAGGTGATTCGTTGTCGAGTATCGCGAAACGTCATGGCGTAAACATCAAGGATGTGATGCGCTGGAACGATGATACGGACAACCTCAAGCCTGGCGACCATCTGACGCTTTTCGTCAGCAATAGCGCTACGCCGGACTCCTGATTGCAGGCACAAAAAAAGCACCGTTTCCCCGCGGTGCTTTTTTTGCCTTTTATTTACGCTTTGCCGGGCGTGAACTCTACCAGCAGCGGGTTGTGATCCGATGCGCGGGTCACCAGCACAGAGGCTTCCTGCACGTTTAACCCCCGGTAAAAGACAAAATCCAGCGGGCGACCAAACGCACGTCTGCGGTTGTCGTCCGTAAAACGCACCTGCCTGAGCGACATTTCTCTCGCAAAGCGGTAGAGCGCATTCATTCGCGGACGGCTCCAGGCATTAAAATCCCCCGCCATAATTACCGGCCCCGCATGATGGGCTATCTGGCTGCCAATAGGTAAGAGCTGTTTACTATAAACATCTACCCCCAGGCTGAAATTCACCGCATGCACATTAATGACCATCAGATTGCGCGCGTCAGGCAATGGGTAGACCGTCACCAGCGCTGATTTCGCCAGCCGTAGAATAGGTTCACGCTCGCGCAAAGGGCAGCAATAGACCGGATGCGCTGAAGATAGCGTCATCACGCCTGAGGGGTGTTGAGGCAGCACAAAGGCAGGAACCTGATCGGCAGCAAGGTAGTTAGTGGTTGCAAACCTCACAAGCTCTGGCGTCGTTTGCGCTTCCTGCAATAGAACCAGGTGTGCATCTTTGCCAAAATTTTGCAGTACCGATAGCCACTCGGCGCGCTGCTGTTTGAAAATATTCCATACCAGTACGCGGATTTTTTCCTCACTACTTAGCGGAACCCCTGCCGGCAAGGCCTTACCAATACTCGCGAAAGACCCTGGCGGTAAAATGCGTTCCGCAGGCTGTCCGGCAACATATCGCATGGCATAGGTATTTTTTGGCACTTTCGGTTTCGAACCTCGTTAGTATCCGCTCCCGCCTCGCGGGTGGTTATTCAGTTATAGGGATTTTAGCGCAGACTTTCAACGACCAGTGGGCAGAAAAAGCGGCAGCTTAAGTTAGTGACCACTTGCAAACATTATCAGAAAGCGCCTCACGTGGCGCCAGACGCGGCGACATGGTTAAATAAATGATGTATGAATAATATCGTCAAAATGTTGCTACAGAGGCAATAATGAAAACCACGTCAGAGGAACTCGCGATCTTTGTTGCTGTTGTCGAAAGCGGCAGCTTCAGCAGAGCAGCAGAACGCCTGGGTCAGGCGAACTCGGCCATTAGCCGGGCTGTCAAAAAGCTGGAAAACAAGCTCGGCGTAAATTTGCTCAATCGCACCACGCGCCAGCTCAGTCTGACAGAAGAAGGTGAACGCTATTTCCGCCGCGTGCAAAATATTCTTCAGGAGATGGCCGCTGCAGAAACAGAGGTAATGGAAACAAAATCCACGCCCCGTGGAGCGCTGCGTATTGATGCAGCAACACCTGTGGTACTCCATTTCCTGATGCCGCTGATAAAACCTTTTCGTGAACGCTATCCCGAGATAATTTTATCTCTCGTCTCCAGCGAAACGTTTATCAATCTTATTGAGCGTAAAGTTGATGTGGCGATCCGCGTGGGCAAGCTAACCGACTCAAGTCTGCGCGCGCGTCCCTTATTCAATAGCTATCGTAAAATTATCGCATCGCCAGATTACATTGCACGCTTCGGTGCCCCCACAACGGTGGAAGAACTGAGTGAGCATACCTGTCTCGGTTTTACTGAACCCTTAACGCTTAATACATGGCCGCTGGCTTCTGCCGACGGGCAGCTGTATGAAGCGACGCCAACGCTATCATCCAATAGCGGCGAGACCCTGAAACATTTATGCATGAGCGGCAACGGTATTGCCAGCCTGTCGGATTATATGATTGATAAGGAACTTGCAAGCGGGGAGCTGGTTGAGGTGCTGGCGGATAAGCGGTTACCGCTAGAGATGCCTTTTAGCGCAGTGTATTACAGTGACCGGGCGGTGAGCACGCGTATCCGCGCGTTTATCGATTTTGTTAGCGAGCATGTGCCGCGCGCCGGAAAACAGTAAAAAACGGGAGCCTATGCTCCCGCAGACAAGTCGTGATTACTGATCCCATTTCGGTGCAAGACCTTCGGGGCTGACCAATCGATCATTGCAATCCAGCTTAGCAATTTCTGCCTTATCTTCTGCATCGAGCTTCAGTGACCGGGAAAGCAGGTTGCTCGCCAGGTTTTCACGTTTGGTTGAAGATGGGATCACGGAATACCCCTCGCCCATAGCCCAGGCGAGGATCACCTGTGCTGGCGTTGCAGCGTGTTTTTGTGCAATGCGAGCAATAACCTCATCTTTCAGCGCTTTACCATAAGCCAGCGTCATATAAGAGGTAATATGGATACCGTGCTGTTTAGCCCACTCGACAACCTTGCGATTTTGCAGGTACGGTGAAAGTTCAATCTGGTTAGTCGCGATATTCTCAGCGCCAACAGCGGCGATCGCCTCTTCCATTAATGCAATGGTGAAGTTAGAGATGCCAATCTGGCGCGTCAGCCCTTGCTCTTTCGCCTTCATCAGTTGCTTCATGGATACTTCAACCGGTACAGCAGCCCCAGGTGAAGGCCAGTGGATTAGCGTCAAATCGACATAATCGGTTCCCAATTTTTCCAGGCTTTCTTTCAGGCTTGGGATCAATTTGTCTTCAGAAAGGTTATCCGTCCAAATTTTGGTGGTGATAAACAATTCTTCACGCGGTACGCCACTTTCAGCCAGCGCTTTGCCGATCGCTTCTTCGTTACCATAAATCTGAGCCGTATCAATCACGCGATAGCCTAATTCGAGCGCGTTTTTGACGGAAGCAATCACGGTCTCGTCAGTTAAACGGAAAGTACCAAGACCAAATGCAGGGACTGTCATAAGAATTCCTCTTTGTCATTTTTAACAAGTACGAGGATTATTACGTGTGATTAGAAAGGGAAAAAGGGGCTAAAACGCAGAGGATAATTGCCTGAGAAGCAACAATTCATAAAATTAATGCTTTCATGTTCATCAATACAAAAAGTCTCGTCATACTGTACGTTACACGTACCAGGCATTCTGCCCAGCCAGGTGTGTTCAGAAGCAACATAGCTTTCGTCTTTAATTGCCTGGTCGCCAGAGAGAAAGCCTGTTTATTTCGCCGTATGAATTTTTGAAAACGTACAGACGAAAAAAAACCGTATCTCAAATGAGATACGGTTCTTAAAATAAGTGGCGGAACGGACGGGACTCGAACCCGCGACCCCCTGCGTGACAGGCAGGTATTCTAACCGACTGAACTACCGCTCCACCGAATTTCTTTACAACCACCGGCTTGTTGCACCGGTTTCACTGCTTA
>NZ_JBQPOM010000064.1:0-81321 GCF_052220145.1 Vagococcus sp. WN89Y
CTGATTAATTTCAGATTTCTTCGCCTGACAGGCCGATGTGTTTGCCGTTGTGCCGTGTCAGTGGAGGCGCATTATAGGGAGATAATTTCCGCTGGCAACCCCTAATTTGAAAAAAGTTTTCAACCGTTTATTTTTCACACACAGCGCCGGTTAATCAGCCGATTTCTGCTTCATTTGGGCGACTTCCTGCGCAAAACTCGCCACCTGCTGCCAATCGGTGTACACCACTTCTTTACTGGAATCTGTTTCACCGCCGGTCATTTTCATAATGAGCTGGATCATCAGCCGGTCGAACCACCGATATTGTGGGTAGCGCAACGCGCCTGCAAATACCGCGCATTGGTCCGGTTGCCACGGCGACGCAATCAAAAACTTGCGCGTATAGCTGTTCGTTTGTGGCGTACATTTTTCAGGCTTGCGCGCGACCAGATTCACGGAGTAAAACGCGCTCGGCAAGTGATTCAGGACATGTTGATGCTTTTTTACGAAGCGTTCCAGCGCCGGATGGAAATGCCCATAGCGAATCGACGCACCGATAACCACCCGCTCATACTTATCCCAGCTTATCTCCTGGGCACGGTTCAGGTTCACCACATCGGTATCCACACCGATCTCTTTCAGTTCAGAAGCCAAATAAGATGCAATTTCCCGCGTTTGCCCGTCGCGGGTCGAGAAAAGAATCAATGTTTTCACGTAAAACAACCTTTATTCACGCCAGAACGTTGGAGTAAACAACACCAGCAGGGTGAAGACCTCCAGACGACCAAACAGCATATTCGCGATGAGTACCCACTTCGCCACCGGGTTCATACTGGCAAAGTTATCCGCCACAATGCCAAGCCCCGGCCCCAGGTTATTGAGCGTTGCCACCACGGAGGCGAAAGCAGAGAAATCGTCCACGCCCGTTGCGATAATCGCCAGCATGCTGACAATAAACACGAGCGCATAAGCGGAGAAGAACCCCCATACCGCTTCAAGGATACGTTCCGGCAGCGCACGGTTGCCAAGTTTGATGCTGTACACCGCATTCGGGTGTACCAGGCGTTTAAGTTCACGGTTCCCTTGCTTAAACAGCAACAGAATACGGATAACTTTCAAGCCGCCACCGGTCGAACCCGCACAGCCACCAATGAACGCTGAACACAACAGCAGCACAGGCAGGAACAGCGGCCAGCGCGCGATGCTATCGGTAGTAAAGCCCGCGGTCGTCGCCATCGACACCACCTGGAAAAACGCCTGGTTAACGGTGGTCACTACTGAACTGTAGACGTCATGGAACCAAAGCACCACGGTACAAATGACGACAAGCGTCAACTGCACACCAATAAACATGCGAAATTCCGGATCGCGCCAGTAAACTTTCAGGTTACGCCCGCTGAGCAAAGAAAAGTGCAGGCCATAGTTACAGCCTGAAATCAGCAGGAAAATGGCGATGATGGTGTTGATGGTCGGACTATCAAAATAGCCGATGCTGGCATCGTGCGTGGAAAAACCGCCAATCGCAATGGTTGAGAAGCTGTGCCCTATCGCATCGAAGGCTGGCATACCGGCGAACCAGAGCGCCAGCGCGCAGGCAACCGTCAGGAGCACATAGATAAGCCATAGGGTTTTGGCGGTTTCAGCGATACGCGGACGCATTTTATTATCTTTCAGGGGACCGGGCATTTCGGCGCGATAAAGCTGCATCCCGCCGACGCCCAGAATCGGCAGTATTGCAACGGCGAGCACAATGATCCCCATCCCGCCGAACCATTGCAGCATCTGGCGATAAAATAAAATGGCATGGGGTAAGGAATCCAGCCCCACCAGCGTGGTCGCACCCGTTGTCGTCAGGCCTGAGAAGGACTCAAAAAACGCGTCCGTCACCGTCAGATTAGGACTTTCTGAAAAGATAAACGGCAGCGCACCGACACTCCCCAGCACGGTCCAGAACAGCACCACTATCAAGAAACCCTCGCGGGATTTCAGCTCGCCTTTCTGGCGGCGGTTCGGCCACCACAGCATGGAGCCAATCACCACAGCCACAAGAAATGTCTGGGTAAATGCGCGCCCCGCGCCATCACGGTAAATAAGGGCTACCAGTCCGGGTAAGATCATCGTTCCGGAAAAAAGGATAACCAGCAGTCCAACGATTCGGGTTATGGCGCGAAAATGCATCTCTGCCGCTTCCTTAGGTGTTCAGAAAATCAGGTAGGGATTATTCTTTAGGGTTTAACAATTGCAATGTGCCACGACTAAAATCAGCAAGCCTTGCCGAAAACGCTTCTACTCTGCTGTGAGGAAGCGCCACTCGCAGATGCACGGATGCCTGATAGTCGCTTGTGACAATTTTTCCATCAAATTGCCCAAGCAGCGCTTCGACACCGGCCAGCTGTGCATAATCGCACCACAAAGTATATTCAGTCAGCGGCATTTTGCGGACGGTTGACAGTTGATTAAGCGCCTGTTGCACGCCGCCGCCATAAGCTTTCACCAGCCCGCCGGTACCCAGCAGCACGCCGCCATAATAACGCACAACCACCGCGGTGATTTCACCCACGCCGCTGCCCATAAGTTGTGCGAGCATCGGTTTCCCGGCGGTGCCTGCGGGCTCGCCATCATCGGAGAACCCTAATTGCTGAGAATCATCAGGCGGCCCGGCCACCCACGCCACGCAGTGGTGGCGAGCGTCGGGGTGCGCCGCCCGGGTACTTTCGACAAACGCCTTTGCCGCTTCCACGCCGTCAGTATGGGCCAATAGCGTGATAAAGCGGCTCTTTTTGATCTCCTCGCAAAAGGTGACCGGCGCTGCCGGGATAAGCCAGCTCTCCATTACGCCAGTTTCAAATCCCGCGTCATGTTTTCGATACTGTTTTCGTGGACTACCACATTGTCTTCGATACGAATACCACCAAACGGTTTCAGCGCGTCGATTTTCTGCCAGTTGAAGTGTTTACTCAGCGGCCCGTCGCGCCACGGCACAAGCAGCGACTCGATAAAGTAAAAACCCGGCTCAATGGTCAATACCATGCGCGGTTGCAGCACGCGAGTACAGCGCAGGTAAGGATATTTCGCTGGCGCAGCGAGATGCGTTCCGCTGTCGTCTTGCATAAAGCCTGCAACATCATGAACCTGTAAACCCAGCGGATGGCCAATACCGTGCGGCATAAATGGCCCGGTAATGTTCTGTTCCACCATCGCTTCTTCGCTGATATCCGTCACGATTTGATGGCGACGCAGCAGTTTGGCAATCCGTTGATGGAACTGGATATGGTACTCGACGTAGTTAACGCCTGCTTTCATGGTGCCGATAAGCGCCAGTTGCTCGTCGTTAACATCTTTCACTAACTGCGCGTAGTCAGTGTCGCTATTCGCCGCCCAGGTGCGCGTTAAATCAGCCGCATAACCGTTGTACTCTGCGCCCGCATCCAGCAGGAAGCTACGCATTTCCGCCGGAGCGCGATGATCGAGCTTAGTGTAGTGCAGCACGGCAGCGTGCTCATTCAGCGCCACAATGTTGCTGTACGGCACATCGGTATCGCGATGGCCCGTTGCGGTGAGGTACGCCAGGTTGATATCAAACTCGCTCATACCGGACTGGAACGCTTCATACGCTGCGTGATGGCCGATCACCGCCGTTTTTTGCGCTTCGCGCATACAGGCCAGCTCGTAATCCGTTTTATAAGCACGGTAGTAGTGCAGATAATCAATAACCCCTTGCGGGTTGATATTGTCAGCGCTAATGCCGAGGTTCAGCGCGCGCTCGGCCACCGGGCCAATGTATGCGATGTTGCCACGCGTAGCAGGCAACAAACTGCCGATCCCATCCGCTTTTGGCAGCGCATGCACCTCAACCTCTTCGGTCCAGAAGGAAGTCGGCAGCGGCTCTACGTTGTGCCAGTAATCCACCGGCAGGTAGAACCATAACTTCGGTTTATTGACGCCATCAACCAATAACCAGCAGTTAGGTACCTGGGTTACCGGCACCCAGGCTTTGAACTGCGGATTGACTTTAAAGGGGTAAGCATGATCGTCGAGAAAGGTGTTCAACAGTTCGCCGGAATGAATAAGTAACGCGTCGAGTTTAAAGCGCGCCAGTACATCACGGGTGCGTTCTTGCAAGGTATCTATATGATTTTTATAAAGCGCTGCCAGTGAGTCCATCATTTTTCCTTCTGTTTTTGCGACCTCAGATCCAGGCATATTAGCACACCTGAATATCGCAGGGTGATTTCCGCTGAGCGTGATCCACTCAGCATTTCCTTAAACAGTTATTTGCAATTTTTTAACATAAAAACCACACTCCCTCTCATCTGGTATGACCAGATCCCTTGCGGATTCAGGAGACTGACATGCTCTACAAAGGTAATAACCTCTATCTCGACTGGCTGGAAGATGGCATCGCCGAACTGGTGTTTGATGCCGACGGGTCAGTCAATAAGCTGGATACCGCCACGGTCGCCAGCCTCGGCGACGCGTTGAGCGTGCTGGAAAAACGTACAGATTTACAAGGGCTGCTGCTGCGTTCAAACAAAGCAGCCTTTATTGTCGGTGCCGATATCACCGAATTCCTCTCGTTGTTCCTCGTCCCGGAAGAGCAACTGAGCCAGTGGCTGCACTTCGCAAATAGCGTCTTTAATCGTCTGGAAGATTTACCGGTGCCGACGATTTCTGCGGTGAATGGTTATGCGTTGGGCGGCGGCTGCGAATGCGTGCTGGCTACCGATTATCGCCTGGCAACGCCAGATTTACGCATTGGTCTGCCGGAAACGAAGCTCGGCATTATGCCAGGCTTCGGTGGCTCGGTGCGTATGCCGCGCCTGCTCGGTGCGGATAGCGCGCTGGAAATTATTGCCGCGGGTAAAGACGTTGGCGCAGAGCAAGCGCTGAAAATCGGCCTGGTCGATGGCATCGTAAAAGCTGAAAAGCTGCGCGAGGGCGCGGTGGCGATTCTGCGCCAGGCTATCAAGGGCGAGCTTGACTGGAAGGCGAAACGCCAGCCGAAGCTGGAGCCACTCAAACTCAGCAAAATCGAAGCGACCATGAGTTTTACCATTGCGAAAAGCATGGTGATGCAAACGGCCGGCAAACACTACCCGGCACCGATTACCGCGGTAAAAACCATCGAAGCTGCGGCAACGCTCGGTCGGGACGCGGCGCTGGCGCTTGAGAATCAAAGCTTTGTACCGTTGGCGCATACCAACGAAGCCCGTGCACTGGTCGGTATTTTCCTCAACGATCAATACGTCAAAGGCAAAGCAAAGAAACTGACCAAAAACGTTGAGACGCCTAAGCAGGCGGCGGTGCTGGGCGCCGGGATCATGGGCGGCGGCATTGCTTATCAGTCTGCCTGGAAAGGCGTGCCGGTATTGATGAAGGATATTAATGAAAAATCCCTCACCCTCGGTATCAATGAAGCGGGCAAGCTGCTGAATAAACAGCTTGAGCGCGGCAAAATAGATGGTCTGAAGCTGGCAGGTGTCATTGCGACTATTCAGCCCACGCTTGAGTACGCCGGTTTTGAGCGTGCAGATGTAGTGGTTGAAGCGGTGGTCGAAAACCCGAAAGTGAAAAAAGCCGTGCTGGCGGAAACAGAAGACCACGTGCGCCCGGACACGGTGCTCGCCTCCAACACTTCGACCATTCCGATTAGCGAACTGGCAAGCGTGCTGAAACGCCCGGAAAATTTCTGCGGTATGCACTTTTTTAACCCGGTGCACCGGATGCCGCTGGTTGAGGTGATCCGCGGAGAAAAAACCTCGGACGAAACCCTCGCCAAAGTGGTGGCCTGGGCGAGCAAGATGGGCAAAACGCCAATCGTGGTCAACGATTGCCCCGGTTTTTTTGTTAACCGCGTGCTGTTCCCCTACTTCGCCGGTTTTAGCCAGCTGCTGCGCGACGGCGCGGATTTCCGCAAAGTGGATAAAGTGATGGAGAAGCAGTTCGGCTGGCCGATGGGCCCGGCGTATCTGCTGGATGTGGTGGGCATCGACACCGCGCATCATGCGCAGGCGGTGATGGCGGCAAGCTTCCCGCAGCGTATGCAAAAAGATTATCGCGATGCCATCGATGCGCTGTTTGATGAGAAGCGTTTCGGGCAGAAAAACGGTGTCGGTTTCTGGCGCTATAAAGAAGACAGCAAAGGAAAACCGAAGAAAGAAGAAGATAGCGCGGTCGATGAGCTGCTGGCCGGTGTCAGCAAGGGCAAACAGAACTTCAGCGATGAAGAAATTATTGCCCGCATGATGATCCCGATGGTCAATGAGGTCGTGCGTTGCCTGGAAGAAGGCATCATCGCAAGCCCGGCGGAAGCGGATATGGCGCTGGTATACGGCCTGGGCTTCCCTCCTTTTCACGGCGGCGCGTTCCGCTGGCTCGACACGCTGGGCAGCGCGAAGTACCTCGATATGGCGCAGCGCTATCAGCATCTTGGCCCGCTTTATGACGTCCCGGCGGGGCTGCGCGAGAAAGCGAGCCACAACGAACCTTATTACCCTGCGGTTGAACCTGCACGCCCGGTGGGCGCTTTGAAAACGGCTTAAGGAGTCACAATGGAAAAAGTTGTCATTGTCGATGCGATTCGCACCCCGATGGGCCGTTCAAAAGGCGGAGCATTTCGCAACGTGCGCGCGGAGGATCTCTCCGCGCATTTAATGCGCAGCCTGTTGGCGCGCAACCCGGCGCTGGAGGCCAGCGCTATCGATGATATCTATTGGGGTTGTGTACAGCAGACGCTGGAGCAGGGTTTCAATATCGCCCGTAATGCCGCGCTGTTGGCCGAGATCCCGCATTCTGTCCCGGCGACGACCGTCAACCGTCTGTGCGGGTCGTCGATGCAAGCGCTGCACGATGCTGCGCGTATGATAATGACCGGCGATGCGCAGGTTTGCATGGTCGGTGGCGTGGAGCATATGGGTCATGTGCCGATGAGCCACGGTATCGATTTTCACCCTGGCCTGAGTCGTAATGTGGCCAAAGCAGCAGGCATGATGGGTTTGACGGCTGAAATGTTGTCCCGCATGCACGGTATCAGCCGCGAAATGCAGGACGCCTTTGCGGCGCGTTCGCACGCGCGAGCATGGGCAGCCACGCAGTCCGGCGCGTTTAAAGGCGAGCTTATCCCAACCGGCGGGCACGACGCGGATGGCGTGCTGAAACAGTTTAATTATGATGAGGTGATCCGCCCGGAAACAACGGTGGAAGCGCTTTCTTCGCTGCGCCCGGCGTTCGATCCGGTAAACGGTACAGTAACGGCGGGCACCTCGTCGGCGTTGTCAGATGGTGCCGCCGCGATGCTGGTGATGAGCGAGAGCCGCGCCCGCGAGCTGGGCTTAGCGCCACGCGCGCTCGTGCGCTCAATGGCGGTCGTCGGCTGCGATCCGTCGATTATGGGTTATGGCCCGGTTCCGGCGTCAAAACTGGCGCTGAAAAAGGCCGGGCTGGCGGCGAGCGATATCTCTCTGTTTGAGATGAACGAAGCATTTGCGGCGCAGATCCTGCCATGTATTAAAGATCTGGGGCTGATGGAGCAAATCGACGAGAAGATCAACCTTAACGGCGGCGCGATCGCACTGGGTCACCCGCTGGGTTGCTCCGGGGCGCGTATTAGCACCACGCTGCTGAACCTGATGGAACGCAAAGACGCACAGTTTGGTCTGGCGACAATGTGCATCGGTTTAGGTCAGGGGATCGCCACGGTTTTCGAACGGGTTTAACACGCTTTCTTTGCCATGACAGCGTTATGGCGCAGATAAAATTTGGTTGCCGTTTCCCGCCTGTCAGGGGCGGGTTTTTTGTTTTTATCGTGAGATTTTTTCAGCCACCTCGGATGCCCTTCTCGCTCACTTTTCTGTTAAGTCTTTTCACTCATTGCTCTATCAAGCCGTTGGTTCCGTAGCAAGGCGGCAAGTAAGCGAATCCCTGGAAGCATAGATAACTATGTGACCAGGGTGAGCGAACGCAGCCAACACCGCTACGCAGACAAGGGCGACGATAGATTAGATGAATGCAAAAGCATCCCCAAACAACCTGTCTGCGCGCGCGCCGCGCTCATTACAGAACAGATCGCGGGCGATTTTCGCCATCTCAAACCGCCCGGCGATGTAGATATCCTGATCGGCGAGCGAACCATAATCCTGCAAAACGGCAGCCAGCACGGTTCCGGTACGACCGCGCCAGTCTTCTTCCGGCTGTTCAACCACCGGCACAATACGCAGGTTTTTATGCGTCACCGTTAGCGCTTCCAGCTCGGCCAAATCATAAAGATGCTTCTCTTCCCGACCGCCCCAGTAAATCGTGATGTCACGATCCGGGTTTTGCGCAAGCGACGTCAATAAAATCGAGCGAACGTACGAGAACCCGGTACCGCCTGCAATCAGTATCATCGGGCGATCATCGTCTTCACGTAACCAGGCGTCGCCGTGCGGAATATCGATCACGATTTCGCGGTCTTTCAGAATACGATCCATTACCGCCATAGCGTAGAGGTTAAGTTCAGAGGCACCGATATGCAGTTCGATATAATCGTGCTGGTCTGGTGTCGAGGCCATTGAGAAGGGACGCTTATCCCGCTCGTCCATCACCACCATCAGGTACTGGCCAGCGCGAAAAGAAAAATCCGCTTCCGGCACTAAACGAACGCGGTATACGGTATCCGTAATAGCGTCTACCGAAGTCACTTTACAGCTTAAGATTGTCATGCGATCCCTCTGTCGGGTCTATTTTCGTCGTTCAAGATGGCCAGTTCATCCCAGATAGCGTCGATTCGCGCCGTTACTTCAGGATCTTTTTTGATAGGACGCCCCCATTCACGTTGGGTTTCGCCCGGCCATTTATTCGTGGCGTCCAGGCCCATTTTTGAACCAAGCCCGGAGACAGGCGAGGCAAAATCCAGGTAATCGATTGGCGTATTTTCCACCAGAACCGTGTCCCGAGCGGGGTCCATACGGGTGGTAATCGCCCAGATGACATCATTCCAGTCGCGGGCGTTCACGTCGTCATCGCACACAATCACAAACTTGGTGTACATAAACTGGCGCAAAAATGACCAGACGCCCATCATGACGCGTTTCGCGTGGCCCGCGTATTGTTTCTTCATGGTAACCACCGCCAGACGGTATGAACACCCTTCCGGCGGAAGATAAAAATCAACGATTTCCGGGAACTGCTTTTGCAGAATCGGTACAAACACTTCGTTCAGCGCCACGCCCAGTACCGCTGGTTCATCCGGCGGA
The DNA here is from genome assembly GCF_052220145.1 of Vagococcus sp. WN89Y. Lineage (NCBI taxonomy): Bacteria > Bacillati > Bacillota > Bacilli > Lactobacillales > Enterococcaceae > Vagococcus > Vagococcus sp. WN89Y. Next base: position 9,213 of record NZ_JBQPOM010000064.1, read on the forward strand.
CGCCCGGTATACGTGGAGTGGTAAATAGCATCTTCGCGCTGAGTAATATGCGTCACGGTAAACACCGGGAAGTTATCGATTTCGTTGTAATAACCCGTGTGATCGCCGTATGGCCCTTCCGGCGCCATTTCGCCCGGCTCAATATAGCCCTCCAGCACGATTTCCGCACTGGCAGGCACTTCAAGATCGTTCGAAACGCACTTCACCACTTCTGTTTTCGTGCCGCGAAGCAGCCCGGCAAACGCATATTCAGAAAGCGTATCCGGCACCGGCGTCACCGCGCCCAGAATGGTTGCCGGGTCGGCGCCCAGCGCCACCGCAACCGGGAAGCGCTCGCCCGGATGCTGCGCCTGCCACTCCTGGAAGTCCAGCGCGCCACCGCGATGCGAGAGCCAGCGCATGATCAGTTTGTTTTTGCCGATCAATTGCTGACGATAAATCCCCAGGTTCTGCCGCTCTTTATGCGGCCCGCGCGTTACGGTCAAACCCCAGGTGATAAGCGGCGCGGCATCTTCCGGCCAGCACTGCATAATAGGAATTTGCGTTAAATCCACCGCATCGCCCTGTATCACTTTTTGCTGACAAGGCGCACCGCGAAGGCGTTTGGTCGGCATGTTTAACACTTGCTTAAACTGCGGAAGCTTATCGAAAAGATCGCGAAAACCTTTAGGTGGCTCAGGCTCTTTCAGAAACGCCAGCAGCTTGCCCACGTCCCGCAACGCGCTGACATCTTCCTGGCCCATACCCAACGCAACGCGGCGCGGCGTACCGAACAAATTACACAGCACCGGCATCGAATAACCTTTAGGATTTTCAAACAACAACGCCGGACCGCCAGCACGCAGCGTGCGATCGGCTATCTCCGTCATTTCCAGGTAAGGATCAACCGCAAGCGTAATGCGCTTTAGCTCGCCCTGCTGCTCCAGCAGCGTCAGAAAATCGCGTAGGTCGTTGTATTTCATGCAGTGTATTATCACCTCCAGATAAGGGCTTTATTATACGATTTTCGTCCGAATATTGCTGACTTTTTGTTAAATTATGGTGAATAACAACACGTTATAGGTACGAGTTATAATCATTTTAGCCATCGCGCTAAGGTTTTGTTATTCTTGCGCCCGAACTTACAAAAAAGAGCCATTATGCGATCCTGGTATTTACTTTACTGCAAACGAGGCCAGCTCCAGCGCGCCCAGGAACACCTTGAACGTCAAGGGGTCAGTTCTCTGACGCCGATGATTGCGCTCGAAAAAATTGTTCGCGGCAAACGCACAACGGTCAATGAGCCGCTCTTTCCTAACTATCTGTTTGTGGAATTCGACCCGGAAGTCATCCACACCACAACGATTAATGCCACGCGTGGCGTCAGTCACTTTGTGCGGTTTGGTATGAATCCGGCCACCGTTCCGTCTTCCGTTATCCATCAGCTTTCTATCTATAAACCGGAAGGCGTTACCGATCCTTCCACCCCTTATCCTGGTGATGATGTGGTTATCACGGAAGGCGCGCTTGAAGGCATTCAGGCGATTTTTAAAGAGCCGGATGGCGAAACGCGCTCGATGTTGCTGCTCCATTTACTCAATAAGCAGGTGCTGCAAAGCGTCAAGAACACCGCTTTTCGCAAAGCCTGACTCAGAACGCAACGCCAAACAGCCGCTTCACATTACCGTCCGTTACCGTACTTAGCCACGCGGGATCGTCTCCGCGCAGCCCGGCAACCGTGGCAAGAATATGGCCCAGGTGAGCGGGTTCGTTACGCCGTGAAACAGGCTTAGGTAAATCGCGCGGCAGGAGATACGGGGCATCGGTCTCGATGAATAACTGCCCGGCCGGGATCAACGGTACCACATCACGCAAGGCAAGGCCGCGGCGCTCATCGCAAACCCAACCGGTAATCCCAAGCGAAATGCCGCGCGCAAGGCATTCCTGCGCTTCTTGCGCCGACCCGGTAAAACAGTGCAGTACTGCGCCCGGCAATTTATCAAGCCACGGATCGAGCAATTCGAGAAAGCGCGCGTGAGCATCCCGGCAATGGAGAAAAACCGGCATCGCCAGCTCGGCGGCAAGCGAGAGCTGCGCGCTAAACGCCGCTTCTTGTTGCGCAGGCGTGGAAAAGTTGCGGTTGAAATCCAGCCCGCATTCGCCAATCGCCACCACCCGTTCTGATGCCGCAAGGCGGTGAAGCGCCTGAGCGGTATCCTCCGTCCAGCCGCTGCTGTCGTGAGGATGCACCCCGGCCGTGGACCAGCAATGCCGGTAGCGCTGCGCCAGTTGCTGCGCCTGCTGGCTTTCATGCAGATTCGTGCCGGTGAGCAGCATGCCGGACACTCCCGCCTCTTGCGCTCGTATAACGACCTCGTCCCGGTCTTTGGCAAACTGGGCGCTGGTCAGATTTACACCAATATCAAACATGCCTTTCCCCATACAACAACCGCCCTGGCGGGCGGTTTAATTACTCTTCGGAGGTTCCGTTTTCTTCTTCCGGCTCGCGCCGTTTTCCCACATAGAAGCGGGCAAAGAACACGCCGACTTCAAACAGGCAGTACATCGGAATGGCCAGTAGTGTCTGCGAGAAGACATCCGGCGGCGTTAACAGCATGCCGACGACGAACGCGCCAACCAGCACGTACGGGCGTTTTTGCCGCAGATCCGCAGGTGTGGTCACACCCATCCAGCAGAGCAAAACAATCGCGACCGGCACTTCAAACGACACGCCAAACGCCATAAACAGCGCCATCACAAAGTTGAGATAGCTGGCGATATCCGTCGAGACCTGTACGCCGACCGGCGCCGTGTGCGTGAGGAACCCGAACGCCAGGGGAAACACCACAAAATAGGCGAACGCCATACCGATATAGAAAAGCAGCGAGCTGGAAACCAGCAGTGGCACCACCAGTCGGCGCTCGTGTTTGTACAACGCCGGTGCGATAAACGCCCAGACCTGGTAAAGGATGACCGGTGCGGACAGGATCAGCGACACCATAAAGGTCAGTTTGATCGGCGTAAAAAACGGTGATGCGACGTCGGTTGCAATCATCGTTGCGCCGTGGGGCATTTGCTTAATCAGCGGCGCAGAAACCACTTGATAGATATCATTCGCGAAGTAAACCAGCGCGAGGAAAATCACAACGACGGCGATAATGCAGTTCAACAGACGCTTGCGCAGCTCAATAAGGTGCGCGATCAGCGGTTGGGTATCGTCTACAGCCATGTTCAGGATTTATCACTTGAAGAAGGTAAGGAGTCAGACACCGGCGCTTTTTTCTCTTCCGGTACTTTTTTCTCTTCGGGAACTTCCGGGGTTTGCGCAACAGAATCGGCCTGATGCTCAGCGCTCGCAGGCGTTACGCCTTCATGCTGCTCTTCATTCCCTTTAACCACCGGGTTGTGGATCGTATGCGCTTCATCACTCGCTTTTTCCGCATCGTCAGCGCTGTAGGAGCGCTTCATCGATTCGGCTGCCTGGCGCAGTTCGTCCATTGACTCTTTTAGCTCCGGCGTCAGGTTTTCCAGGCTGGCTTTTTCCACCTTTTTCAGGCTGTCCTGAAACTCCTGTAGCTTAAGCTCCTGCGTCAGTTCATTTTGCACCGTCGTGGCTAGCGAGCGTAATGCGCGCACCCAGCCCGCAACCGTTCTTACCGCTACGGGTAACCGTTGCGGCCCAAGAACCACCAGACCGATGATGAAAACGAGTAACAGTTCGCCAAAACCTATATCGAACACGAATTACACCTGCTCTTTGTCGTGGCGTTTTTCGTCTTTTTTGGCTTCGTCTGGCTTTTCAGAAATGGATTTCGCCGTAAAATCAGCATCCTGCGCAGACTTATCCTGCTTCTCTTTCTCGTCGTCGCTCATTGCTTTCTTGAAGCCTTTGATCGAGGCACCCAGATCGGAGCCAATCGAACCCAGCTTTTTCGTGCCAAACAGCAGCACAACGATGACTGCAATGATCAACAGCTGCCAAATACTGATACCACCCATACATAATCCTCAAGCCGATGATATTAAAAACAGGCCCCAGTATACACGTTCTGACCCACGCTGCATCTGTACGCCTGCTGCACGGCAACGTTAAGTTAGCGCGTTTTGCGCCACCCCAGCCACCAAATGCAAACGCCGCCGCCCATTAACCATAACGGTTGCAGCCCCCAGTCCGGCCGGTTGATAAGCAGTAATGTTCCGCTTAACAGTAACGTCGCGCCGATGCCGAACAGAAAGCGTGACTGCCCCTGACGCACGTGGTTGACCTGCAACTCGTTGGCGATTTTATCAACGCTCTGTTGTAAATGCTTGCCGTGCTGCAACCCGTGGTAGATAAGCTCCGGCAGTTCTGGCATTTTCTCTATCCAGAACGGCCCTTTCTCTTTCAGCGCCCGCACCAGAGCAGGAATACCTACCTGATCTTTGATCCAGGTTTCGAGAAAAGGTTTCGCCGTTTTCCATAAATCCAGCTGCGGATAGAGCTGGCGACCCACACCTTCAATGTACAGCAACGTTTTTTGCAGCAGCACCAGCTGCGGCTGCACTTCCATATTAAAGCGCCGCGCGGTGTTGAAAAGATTGAGCAGTACGTGACCGAAGGAGATATCCGCGAGCGGTTTTTCGAAAATCGGCTCGCAGACGGTACGGATAGCAAACTCAAACTCTTCAACGTTGGTATCCGGCGGCACCCAGCCGGAATCCACATGCAGCTCGGCCACCTTGCGATAGTCGCGGTTAAAAAAGGCGATAAAGTTTTCTGCCAGGTAGCGTTTGTCTTCTTTATTCAAAGAGCCGACGATACCGCAGTCAATGCCGATGTATTGCGGATCTTCCGGGTGCTCGTAACTGACAAAAATATTGCCAGGGTGCATATCCGCATGGAAGAAACTGTCGCGGAACACCTGGGTGAAAAAGACCTGCACGCCGCGTTCCGCCAGCAGTTTCATATCGGTGCCGTTTTTCTCCAGCGCCGCAACATCCGAAACAGGAATGCCGTAAATGCGCTCCATCACCAGCATGTCCTGGCTACAGTAGTCGGAGTAGATTTCCGGCACGTACAGCATCGGGCTGTTTTCAAAATTACGACGCAGCTGGATAGCGTTAGCCGCTTCGCGCAGCAGATCCAGCTCATCGATTAGCGTTTTTTCGTACTCAAGAACCACTTCGCGCGGGCGCAGGCGACGCCCGTCCGGCAACAGGCGCGGCACCCAGCCTGCCAGGCGATAAATAAGTTTCAGATCCGCTTTGATGACCGGCAGGATATCCGGGCGGATAACCTTAATCACGACCTCTTTGCCGCTCTCTTTTAAGCGTGCCGTATGGACCTGAGCAATCGACGCGGAGGCCAAAGGCTCTATGTCGAAGTCGTCAAACCAGCTTTCAACCGGCAGGCCGCCCATCGCTTTTTCGATCTGTTTTTTAGCAAGTTGGCCATCAAACGGTGCAACGCGATCCTGCAACATGGCCAGTTGATCGGCGATGTGCGGCGGGAACAAATCACGGCGCGTGGAGAGCATCTGCCCAAATTTAATCCATACCGGCCCAAGCTCCTGCAACGCGAGGCGCAGGCGCTCGCCCAGAAGTTTTTCTTTGTGCCGGTTCGGCATCCAGAATAGCGTCCACCGCCAGAAGCGCAGCGGCAGGGTGATACGCATTTTAGGGATGAGTTCATCAAGACCGTAACTTAAAAAAGTCTGGATGATGAAATAGAGGCGCCGTAATTCTCCAGGCGTCATTTGCCCTCCAGTTTATCCAGGCGTTTGGCTAACGCATCGACTGCCCGTTCAACGGCTGCGGTCTCTTCCGCAAACCAGGCGACTTCCAGCGCGCCCGGCGCAACACGCCACTCTTCTGTGAGCACCTCAGAGACATAATGTTTCTGGCGGCGAAAACCGTTTTGCAAAAAACGCGTGCCGCCGCGCAGGAATTTGCTTATCCCCTCGGCGGCGATATCGCCGGTCCAGGGAGCAAGCACTTCGGCAGGATCAAACTCGGCCTGATCCATCAGCGCCACCAGGTTTTGCACTACCTGGATATCGCCCTGCACTTCCAGCTCGCCGCTGCGAATCAGCGCGGTCAGCTGTTGACGGTCGCGCAGCTTGGGTAACACCCGCAGTTGCGTAATGACGGAGCAGTCGGCATCGCCTTCCCACGCGCCCAGTACATCGACCTGACGCTCGCTAAAGACCAGCACGAACGGCGAGGAAAACTCCTGCACCACGATGCGCAGCACTTTGCCGTGCAAACGCGCGCGCGCCGATTTCAGCGCGCCCTCGCGGTATAAAAATGTATTCAACGCGCGCTCAATTGCGGAGGACACCATTGGCTTAAACGGCATACGCCCTCCTGTCAAAACTTGTAGCCACGGTGCAGGGCAACGATCCCGGCGGTCAGGTTGTAATAATCTACATTTTCAAAGCCTGCATCCTGCATCATTGCTTTCAGCGTATCCTGATCCGGGTGCATACGAATGGATTCTGCAAGATAACGATAGCTTTCCGCATCGTTTGCCACCATCTGGCCAATGCGCGGCAAAACATGGAAAGAGTAGGCGTCATAGACTTTGCTCAGCGGCTCGATAACCGGTTTGGAGAACTCCAGCACCAGCAGACGACCGCCGGGCTTTAACACGCGGAACATCGAACGCAGCGCCTTCTCTTTTTCGGTCACGTTGCGCAGACCAAAAGAGATGGTGATGCAATCAAATGTGTTATCCGGGAACGGCAGCGCTTCGGCATTGGCCTGAACGTACTCAACGTTACCGATAACGCCGATGTTGCGCAGCTTTTCACGCCCCATTTTCAGCATCGATTCGTTAATATCAGCCAGTACTACCTGCCCGGTTTCACCCACCAGGCGCGAGAATTTTGCCGTCAGATCGCCGGTCCCACCCGCCAGATCAAGAACCTTCTGCCCACGGCGCACGCCGCTGCAATCGATCGTAAATCGTTTCCATAACCGGTGAATGCCCATCGACATCAAATCATTCATGACGTCGTATTTTGACGCCACTGAATGGAAGACATGCGCCACCATGTCAGCTTTGTTCTCTTTGGCGACGGTCTGAAAACCAAAGTGCGTCGTCTCTTTTGAATCTTCCGCCATCTTAGTGCCTGCTATTCAAGAATTTGTATTTGAAGTGTAACAGATTGGGCGCAATTGCCCTACGTTTCAACCAGTCGGGGACGCTTTTACAGGCGATTCTGCGCACGCAGCGGGCGCATCTGAACGATTCTCTGCGCGCCCCTCACGCAAACGAAACTCCTCATCCTGCGCCAACGCCTCTGCGGCCAGCTCCGGGTTAATCTCGCGTTTGATCTCAACGCCAAGCCCGCGGAACGCTTCGGCCTGGGCGAGTAAATTGCCTCGCCCGCTGCTCAGTTTCTTCATGGCCTGGCGGTAATTATCCTGGGCTTTATCAAGCGACTGGCCGACTGAGGACATATCGTCCACGAACAGGCGCATTTTGTCATATAAGCGGCTTGCCCGTTCTGCTATCTGCTGCGCATTGCGGCTTTGATGCTCATAGCGCCACAGGTTCGCTATTGTGCGTAGCGCCACCAGCAATGTGGTCGGGCTGACCAGCATAATGTTACTTCTCAGCGCTTCGGTAACCAGCTCCGGCTGCCTGTCGATAGCAATCAAAAACGCGGGTTCTACCGGGATAAACATCAGCACATAATCGAGGCTGCGAAGCCCCGGAAGCTGCTGGTAATCTTTACGCCCGAGCAGACGGATATGGTTGCGCACCGAGGCAATATGCTCCTGGAGAGCCGCTTCACGGGCGTATTCATCTTCCGCGTTGAAATAGCGTTCATAAGCCACCAGCGTCATTTTGGCATCGATAACCACATCTTTACCCTGCGGCAAGCGGACGATGACATCCGGCTGCATCCGCGCACGGTTATCGGTTTCAATGCTCACCTGCGTCTGATACTCATACCCTTCACGCAGACCGGAGGCCTCCAGCACGCGGGTCAGCACCACTTCGCCCCAGTTGCCCTGGGTTTTGTTATCGCCTTTCAGCGCGCGCGTCAGGTTAATCGCTTCCTGCGCCATTTGCGCGTTGAGCTGTTGAAGGTTACGAATCTCATGGGCCAGGGTATGGCGCTCGCGGGCTTCCTGGCCGAAGCTCTCCTGCACCTGGCGGCGAAAACCATCAAGCTGCTCGCGCAGCGGCGTAAGGAGGCTGTTGAGGCTCTGGCGGTTTTGCTCATCCACCCGGCGGTTGCTCTGCTCAAAAATCCGGTTAGCGAGGTTTTCAAACTGCTCGCTCAGACGCTGCTCGCTGCTGTGCATCTGGCGCAGCTTCTCTTCCGCATGCAACTGGGTCGCTTCGAGACGGGTGGTGACTTCGCGCAGGTCGGCTTCCAGCGAGCTATTAATATGCTGGAGGCTTCGAAGCTCGTTATTAAGCAGTTCACACTCTTCGCGCCAGTGCTCGTTCTGGCTAATCTGCTGTTTGGCGGCGCTAAGTTCACTGAAAACGTCGCGCTGCTCAGCAAGCAGTTCCGCCTGCTGCTGCGCGCCGCGCCAGCTTGCCGCCAGCCAGCCGACCAGTACTCCCGCCAGCGCAACCGCTGCCATCACAATTATTGACGTGTCCACCGCGCCCCCTTGTTAGCTCATCCATACAACGGAGAATTGTGCTGTATAAACGTCCAGTTTGAAAGAGCTTTCCTGTGAAGCATTACGCAAAAACAGAAACGGCCCCCCGCAGGAAGCCGTTGAAAAAGAATAAAAGCGCGATTTATATCAGTCGGCGCGCCGCTTCCACGACGATTTTCACCGCGTGGCTTTCGGTCTGCTTCATGGTTTCTGCGTTCGGGATCTCCTGCTGGGTGCGGTTAACAATCACCCCGGCGACCATCCCTGCGCGTAGCCCCTGGCTTGCGCACATGGTCAGAAGCGTCGCGGACTCCATTTCGTAATTCATCACGCCCATGGATTGCCACTCTTCCATAGAGCCTTTGAAGCGGCGAACCACGCGGCCTGAAAAGGTGTCGTAACGCTCCTGGCCTGGGTAGAAGGTGTCAGAAGACGCCGTCACGCCAATATGCTTCGTTGCGCCAATAGCGTCGGCGGCTTCCACCAGCGCTGTCGTACAGGCGAAATCAGCAACGGCCGGATACTCCATCGGGGCAAAATGCAGGCTGGCGCCGTCCAGGCGGACGGACGCGGTGGTGATCAGCACATCGCCAACATTAATATGCGGCTGGATAGCGCCAGTGGTGCCCACTCGCAGGAAGGTACGGATGCCGAGCTGCGCCAGTTCTTCTACGGCAATAGAGGTAGAAGGCCCGCCGATACCGGTAGAACAAACGATAACCGCTTTTCCGTCCAGCATGGCTCGCCAGCTGGTAAATTCACGGTGAGATGCCAGCTTGACCGGCTCATCCATTAGCGCGGCGATCTTTTCCACACGCTCCGGGTCGCCAGGGACGATGGCCAGCGTAGCCCCTTGTAAATCTTTTTTGGTGAGGCCGAGATGAAAAACATCAGACTTGGACATGACAGACTCCTCTGTGGTCGGTTTTATCAGTAGAGGCAAAAAGCTACTTTACAGAAGTCGCGGGCTAAGTTTCGTGATTGATATCACTCCGACTGTAAATGTTTGCATAACGTTTCTGTAAAATAGTGACTAACATCACATTATGATATTGCACTGCTTCATTCAGCAGCAAAGATAGCCTGGCCTGAGTGGATTTGCGCGCAGCGACCGCTTCCCGACTATAGTTAGTGAAGCGCTAATAAAGGGTATGGAGAATGCCATGACAACAAACAGACCAACAGGCTTTGCACCTGCGGCTTCACCTCTTGCTTCAACAACAATACACACACCGGAAGACGCCATCACTGCGGGGGAAACAACGATCCCAACGCAGGGCGAAAATATGCCTGCGTACCACGCTCGCCCGCAAAATGCCGAAGGGCCGCTACCGATTGTGATAGTGGTGCAGGAGATTTTCGGCGTGCATGAGCATATCCGCGATATTTGCCGCCGCCTGGCGCTGGAGGGGTATCTGGCCATCGCACCAGAGCTCTATTTCCGCCAGGGCAATCCAAATGATTACGCCGACATCCCGACGCTCTTCAGCGAGTTGGTCAGTAAAGTGCCGGATGCCCAGGTGCTCGCCGATCTCGATCATGTCGCCAGCTGGGCTGCGCGTAACGGCGGCGATGCTCATCAATTACTGATCACCGGTTTTTGCTGGGGCGGGCGCATCGCCTGGCTGTATGCGGCGCATAACCCGCAACTGAAAGCGGCGGTGGCGTGGTACGGGAAGTTGTTAGGGGATAAAACGCTTAACTCGCCGCGCCATCCGGTTGATATTGCAACCGATCTGAACGCGCCCGTGCTCGGTTTGTACGGCGCGCAGGACACGGGTATTTCGCTGGAAAGCGTGGAGACCATGCGTCAGGCGCTGCGTGCGGCAAATGCCAGGGCAGACATTATTGTTTACCCTGACGCCGGGCACGCGTTTAACGCAGATTACCGCCCGAGCTATCATGAAGAATCCGCGAAAGACGGCTGGCAGCGGATGCTGGCATGGTTTGCGCAGCACGGTAAAAAATAATTAACGCGCCGCCGGTTATGCAACGGGCGGCGCGGTAGCTTACTGCTGGCGCAGGTTTTGCGCCGCTTTCACCATGTTAGCCAGCGCGCTGCGTGTTTCTGGCCAGCCACGGGTTTTCAGGCCGCAGTCCGGGTTCACCCACAGGCGCTCAGCCGGGATACGTAGCGCGGCTTTTTGCAACAGCGCTTCAATCCATTCGACGCTCGGCACATTCGGCGAGTGAATGTCATAGACGCCCGGGCCGATTTCGTTCGGGTATTCAAACTCTTCAAACGACTCCAGTAGCTCCATATCCGAGCGGGACGTCTCGATAGTGATAACATCGGCATCCAGCGCCGCGATAGAGTCCATGATGTCATTGAACTCGCAGTAGCACATATGTGTGTGGATCTGCGTCTCGTCTTTCGCAACCGCCGCGTTGAGACGAAAAGCCTCCACGCCCCACGCCAGGTAGGCATCCCAGTCGCTACGGCGCAGCGGCAAGCCTTCGCGCAGCGCCGGTTCATCAATCTGGATGATACCAATACCGGCGGCTTCCAGATCCGCCACTTCATCACGCAGCGCCAACGCAATCTGCTTCGCGATAGTCTCACGGCTGACATCCTCGCGCGGGAACGACCAGCAGAGAATGGTGACCGGGCCGGTGAGCATCCCTTTGACCGGTTTGTCGGTCAGCGACTGGGCGTATTTTGCCCATTCAACGGTGATGGCTTCCGGGCGGCTAATATCACCAATCACAATCGGCGGCTTCACGCAGCGGGAACCGTAGCTTTGCACCCAGCCGTTTTGCGTAAAGACAAAGCCGTCCAGATGCTCGCCAAAGTACTCCACCATATCGTTGCGCTCTGCTTCGCCATGCACCAGCACATCCAGCCCCAGGCGCTCCTGCTCGACTATCGCTTGTTTGATATGCCCGGCGATGCCGGTGCGATAGTTGTTGGCATCCAGCTTGCCTTTTTTAAAGTCCAGGCGCAGGCCGCGGATTTCAGTGGTTTGCGGGAAAGAGCCGATGGTGGTGGTTGGCCACGCAGGCAAGTTAAAGCGTGCGCGTTGCGCCCTGGCACGTTCGGCGTAGGGGCTTTGGCGCTGGCTATCCTGGGGCGAAATTGCCGCCAGACGTCTCGCCACCGCCGGGTTATGCACGCGGGTTGAGTGGCGGCGAGCCTGAATCGGCGCGCTCCACGCTTCCAGCGCCTGTGTGTTGCCACTGTTAAGCGCGTCACGCAGTAGCGCAAGTTCATGGCATTTTTGCAGCGCAAAGGCGAACCAGCTTTTGACTTCGGCATCGAGGCGCGTTTCCACGCTCAGATCGATGGGGCTATGGAGCAGCGAGCAGGACGAGCCAACCCACAGATTACGCTGGCCGACGATCGCGTTGATTTGCGCGTATTTTTCGGTTAGATCCGCACGCCAGACATTACGGCCATTGATAAGACCAGCCGAGAGCAGCCAGTCGGCGGGCAGACGCTGATGCAACTGCGCCACACTATCGTTGCCATGCACCAGATCCACGTGCAGCCCCTGCACCGGTAGCGCAGTGATGGTGTCCAGGTTTGGCGTGACGCCTTCAAAATAGGTGGTCAGCAGCAGTTTCACCTGACCGTTCAGCGCCGCGTAAGCCGTTTTGTACGCGTCCAGCCAGGCCTGCGGCAGTTCCAGCACCAGCGCGGGTTCGTCAATTTGCACCCATTCGATGCCGCGTTTGGCAAGCTCTGCCAGCACCTGTTGGTATACCGGCAGGATGGCGTTCAGCAGGCTTAAGCGATCGAAGGACTCGCCTTTGACTTTACCCAGCCACAGGTAGGTTACCGGGCCGAGCAGCACCGGTTTGATTTTGTGGCCAAGAGCCAGCGCTTCGTCCACTTCGTCGAGCAATTGGGTCCAGGTCAGTTTGAACTGCTGGTCTTTGCTGAACTCCGGCACCATGTAGTGATAGTTGGTGTTAAACCATTTGGTCATTTCTGCCGCCGCCGCCGGTTCCCCCGTTGGGGCGCGGCCACGGCCAATGCGAAATAGCGTATCGATATCCACCGATCCGTCCGGGTTCTGGTGGCGCGCCGGTACGTTACCCAGCAGCAGGCTGGTGGTCAGCACATGGTCGTACCAGGCGAAATCCCCCACCGGCAGCAGATCGATTCCGGCCTCTTGTTGCTGTTGCCAGTGGCGCGCGCGCAGCTCACGCCCGGTCGCCAGTAGTTCTTCGCGGCTGCTGTTACCCGCCCAGTAGCTCTCTTGCGCTTTTTTCAACTCGCGACGCAGGCCAACGCGAGGAAAACCGAGGGTGTGATTCAGAATGGTCATTTTTAGCCTCTTTTTAGTGAATCCGCAGGATTGAAGGCGACAAACGGTTGAATCCCCCGGCGCGTACTGAAGGTGTGATTCAAGAATGTCACTTTTAAACAAATCCGCAGGATTTCGAATTCAGGGAAGGCGGCAAGCGCATGAATCGCCGGGAGCTTACTTATGTAAGTGACCGGTGTGAGTAAGCGCAGCCAACGCACCATCAATTCGAAAGACAATGGATTTTTAGACGTCCAGATGTTTACACATCCATAATGTAAAGGTACTGTATAAACCTCAAGCGCAAATTGCTCATAGCGAAGTGAAGGACATTCATGATCGAGGTTAAACATCTGAAAACGCTGCTGGCGTTACGGAATTGCGGGTCGCTTGCGGCGGCGGCGGCAACGCTGCATCAAACGCAGTCCGCGCTTTCCCACCAGTTCAGCGATCTGGAACAGCGCCTTGGCTTCCGGCTATTTGTGCGTAAAAGCCAGCCGCTGCGCTTTACGCCACAGGGGGAAATTCTGTTGCAGCTGGCGAATCAGGTGCTGCCGCAGATCAGCCGCGCGCTACAGGCCTGTAACGAACCGCAGCAGGCAACCCTGCGCATTGCTATCGAATGCCATAGCTGTATTCAGTGGCTGACGCCTGCGCTGGAGAATTTCCGCCAGCACTGGCCGCAGGTCGAGATGGATTTTAAATCCGGCGTGACGTTTGACCCGCAGCCTGCGCTGCAACAAGGCGAGCTGGATCTGGTGATGACCTCCGACATTCTGCCGCGCAGCGGGCTGCACTACTCACCGATGTTTGATTTTGAAGTGCGGCTGGTACTGGCGCCGGATCACCCGCTGGCGGCGAAAGCGCGGATCACGCCGGATGATATCGCCAGCGAAACGCTGCTTATCTACCCGGTGCAGCGCAGTCGGCTCGATATCTGGCGGCACTTTCTGCAACCGGCAGGCATCAGTCCGTCGCTGAAAAGCGTGGATAACACGTTGTTATTAATTCAGATGGTGGCGGCGCGCATGGGGATTGCCGCGCTGCCGCACTGGGTGGTGGAAAGCTTTGAGCGCCAGGGGCTGGTTGTGACCAAAACCCTGGGCGAAGGGTTGTGGAGCCGGCTGTACGCCGCCGTGCGCGAGGGCGAGCAGCGACAGCCGGTAACCGAAGCGTTTATTCGCTCAGCGCGGAACCACGCTTGCGATCATCTGCCGTTTGTGCGCAGCGCGGAGCGACCCAGCGCCGATGGACCCACAGCGAAGCCATTATCACCGCCCCCCCAATAATAAAGCTCGGCCAGTGCGGCTGCTCCTGCCAGATGGCGAGGTTAACCAGCAACCCGGCGGGAACGTGAACATTGTTCATAATGCCAAGCGTACCGGCGTCTACCTGTGTGGCGCCGTAGTTCCACATAAAATACCCCAGCCCGGACGCCACTACGCCCAGCCACACCAGCACGCCCCATTGTAGCGTCGTTGTCGGCAGCTTTTGCGGGTTGCCCATCACCAGCCATGCCGCCGCCGCAATCACCAGCGCGCCGAGATAGAACCAGGCAAAGGCGTTGTGTTGCGGCATCGGGCGCGTTTCCATCAGCCGCTTATAGCCGACCATACCGATGGCAAAGCTGATATTCGCCAGCTGCACCAGGATAAGCCCAATCCAGAAGTGATCGCTGACTTTGTCATAACGAATGATCGCCGCGCCAATAACCGCCAGCCCGGCGCTGAGGGCATAACTCCAGCGCAGCCGACGTTTGCTCAGCAGATCGTAAATCAGGGTGATATAGAGCGGCGTAAACACGGTGAAAAGCAGAAACTCGGAAACCGTCAGGTAGAGATAAGCCTGAAAACTGAACAGGTACATCACGCCAAGTTGCAGCGCACCCACCAGCATATAGAGGCCAAGCGTTTTCAGATTGTGCCCACGCGCGCGCAGAAAAGGTAAAAACACCAGCGCCGCCAGACCCACGCGCATCAGCACGGAGAAATAGCTGTCGACATGGCCAGCAAGGTACTCGCCAATCAAGCTAAAGGAGAATGCCCACAGGATAGTGGTGATAATCAGTAACGCCACAATGAATGTCTCGCAAGATAGTGAGCATTCATTGTAGCGAACTCAGTTGCGCAACGTTTGTGTATTTAGTTTACGTTTGATTACTTCATAAACAATTCGCGCAGGTAATGTGGCACCGCGTTTTCCGCATTGGTACCGATCACTTCCAGCGCCGGGTATTGTTCTTTCAGGCGCTGGTGCGCGTTGCCCATGATGCAGCCTTTACCCGCCATCGACAGCATTTCCGCGTCATTCATGCCATCGCCAAAAGCGATACACTCTTTCAGGCTGTAACCGAGCGCCCCGGCGACCGCTTCCAGCGCATGCCCTTTCGAGACGCCGCCCGCCATCACTTCCAGGCAGGTGAGCGTCGAGAAACTCACATTGACGCGATCGCCCCAACGCGCATTTATCGCCTGCTCCAGCGGCAGCAATTTTTCGTGACTGATGCTGGTAAAGAAGACCTTACTGATCCCCTCAGGCTCCAGCAGCGCAGGTTCATACAGCGAATACTGGAACACCGCTTCTTTGAAAAAACGCATCTCTTCCGGGCGGTGGCGGTTCATAAACCACTCATCGTCGCGGTAGACGTTGGTCACTATCTCTTCATCGTTATGCACTACGGCAAAGAGATCGGTGGCGATATCGCTATCCAGATTATGGGTAAAGACCAGATTACCGTCGGTATCATGCACGCGGGCACCGTTAGAGGTAATCATATAGGCTTTGATATCCAGATTGTCGCGAATTTGCGAAACATCAACATGGTGACGACCGGTGGCAAAGACAAAGTTGACGCCACGGGCGGTGAGCAGCTTTAGCGTTTCTTTGGCGTAAGAAGAGAGTGTGTGGTCGGGCGAGAGTAACGTGCCATCTAAATCAGACGCAACAACCTGGTACATAAGAAAATTTAACCTCAATAATTAGTTATGCCTGTCGAAAAAGTCGACGATGGCGTTGAGCGCGACCGCGCGCATAGCGTCCTTTTCGAAAAGGATCTCATGGTACGCGCCGCGTATGACAAACGGCTTACCTCCCTCACAGGGGTGGCCTGCCGCAGCGCGAATTTCACAAAAACGTTGGTGCATGCGGTTATCCACCACGTGCTCGTCTTCTGCCTGGAGTATTAATGTCGGCGTCGCATCCTTTGCCGCGCCCGCCAGCGCTTGTTCACCCGCCTGGATACCTTCACGCACCCAGTGCATCGTTGGCCCGCCAACGCGCAGCCTCGGCTCGTCGGCATAGAACCGCAGATTGCGCCGGTAGCGCTCGCGACTGTGGGTTAATATGTTGATAGCAAAGGGTAACGCTGTCCAGCTTCCGGTGCCAAGCGCGTAGCCTTCACGAAAACGCGGGTAGCTTTCCGCCCAGTCGAGCAACGGGCGCACCACCCATTCCGGCAGGCGGATAATAATGCCGAACATCGGAGCGCACATAGCGATAGCGTCGCACGCGTTTGGAGATCGCTGTAAAAAGAGCTCGGAGATGGCGCCCCCCATCGAGTGCGCCAGGATATAGCGCTTACGCCACGGCCCGCTGGCCACTTCCTGTTCCCAGAACGCCGCCAGGTCATCGACATAATCGCTAAAGTTGACCACATGACCACGGTGCGAATCCGCCAGCATACGCCCGGAAAGCCCCTGCCCACGGTGATCGATGATTAATACATCATAACCGAGATGGAACAAGTCATACGCCAGCTCGGCGTATTTGATATAGCTTTCAATGCGCCCGGGACAGACGACAATCACCCGGTCGTTACCTGGCGCGCAGAAGCGGACGAAGCGCACCGGGACATTATCCACGCCGGTGAATTCAGCCTCTTCGCGCGAGCGCCAGAAATCCGTCAACGGCCCCATCGTAAAAGCCGCGAACGCTTTTTCTCTGGTTTCCCATGATTTTTTATGCCGAAACATCGGAATTTCGCCCCTGTTAGCTCGGTAAAATCGTTTTTTTTTAAGCAATAGCAAATTCCGCTGACATTAGCGTATTGTGGCATAAAAACAGACAACCAGGGAGTTTCTCATGACCTTCGAGTGGTGGTTCGCCTACTTGCTGACGTCCATAATTTTGAGCCTGTCGCCGGGATCGGGCGCGATTAACACCATGACGACATCGATTAGCCACGGTTATCGCGGTGCAGCGGCGTCCATTGCCGGGCTGCAAACGGGCCTGGGTATCCACATCGTGCTGGTGGGCGTCGGTCTGGGAACGCTGTTCTCCCGCTCTGTTCTTGCCTTCGAGGTGCTGAAATGGGCGGGCGCTGCCTACCTGATTTGGCTCGGTATTCAGCAGTGGCGAGCCGCCGGGGCTATCGATCTGAACACGCTGGCGCAGACCCACTCACGCGGGCGTCTGTTTAAGCGAGCCGTGTTTGTTAACCTGACGAACCCGAAAAGCATTGTGTTTCTCGCCGCCCTCTTCCCGCAGTTTATCGTGCCGCACCAGCCGCAGGTTATGCAGTATGTGGTGCTCGGCGCGACAACGATTGTCGTCGATATCATTGTGATGATTGGTTATGCAACGCTCGCACAACGCATAGCGGCGTGGATTAAAGGCCCACGCCAGATGAAAGCGCTGAATAAAGTGTTTGGTTCATTGTTTATGCTGGTGGGCGCGCTGCTGGCTTCCGCGCGCCACGCCTGAACACAATGTTTAGCGGGAAATAATGAGATGGATGCCAAACCCGGTAAACAGCGCACCGGCAATGCCGTCGATCCATTTCGCCGCTCTCTGGTAGCCGCGACGCATAGCCGGTAAGGCAAACAAACTGGCAACAATGGTAAACCAGGCGAAGGTTTCCACGGCGATCAGCAGGAAGATGCCCCAGCGCGCGCTGGCGCCCACGCTTTCGCCAACGAACAGCGAAAACACCGAGCCAAAGTAGATGATGGCTTTCGGGTTGGCGAGGTTGGTGAGTAAGCCTTTTATAAAGCTGCGCCCGCCGGTCGCCAGTTCAACATGCGGCGCGCCGCCCGAAGCCGTCTCTTTTTTTAGCGCCGCGCGCAGCATCTGATAACCCATCCAGCACAGATAAAGGCCGCCACCGACCATAATAATGCTGTGCAGCCACGCCATTTTTTGCAGGATCAGGTTCAGCCCGAGCAGCGCCACGCCTGCCCATATCATCACGCCTGCGGTGATACCCAGCACGCCCATCATCGCCTCTTTGCGTGAGCGGCTGACGGCAGTCTGGGAGACAAAAAAGAAATCAGGGCCGGGGCTTAGCAGCGCGACAAAATGGACCAGTGCGACCGTAAGAAATAGCATCAACATAAATGACTCGCGAAGAAAGCGTTTTGAGAGTCACTATCCTCGCACCTTTTTACCAGGCTGGCTACTCTTCGTCGCCATCGACATGCGCGCGGATCAGCGCCATAAACTCCTGGCCAAAACGTTCGAGCTTACGCGTGCCCACACCGTTAACGCTCAGCATTTCGCCCGCCGAGAGCGGCATTTGCTCCGCCATCTCAATCAGCGTCGCATCGTTAAACACCACATACGGCGGAATGTTCTCTTCGTCGGCAATCGCTTTGCGCAACTTACGCAACTTGGCGAACAGTTTACGATCGTAATTCCCCACCGCTGCTTTCTGCATAACTTTGGGTTTTAGCGCCACCATACGCGGCACCGCCAGCATCAGCGGCACCTCGCCGCGAAGCACCGGGCGTGCGGCTTCTGTGAGTTGCAGCGCCGAATGCTGAGCAATATTTTGCGTGGCAAACCCTAAGTGGATCAGCTGGCGAATGACGCTTACCCAATGCTCGTGGCTCTGCTCGCGGCCAATGCCGTACACCGGCAGTTTGTCGTGCCCCAGCTCGCGGATGCGCTGGTTGTTGGCACCGCGTAGCACTTCCACCACATAACCCATACCAAAGCGTTGGTTGACGCGGTAAATCGCCGACAGCGCTTTTTGCGCATCCTGTAAACCGTCGTACTGGCGCGGCGGGTCCAGGCAGATATCACAGTTGCCGCACGACGCCTGACGCCCTTCGCCAAAATAGTTAAGCAACACCAGGCGGCGGCAGGTTTGCGCTTCGGCAAACGCTCCCATCGCATTCAGCTTGTGCCGCTCGATATCCTGTAGTGGCCCGGCGGGTTTCTCTTCAAGGCAGCGGCGCAGCCACGCCATATCGGCCGGGTCGTAAAACAGCATCGCTTCGGCCGGTAAGCCATCGCGCCCGGCGCGCCCCGTCTCCTGATAATAGGATTCGATATTGCGCGGGATGTCGAAATGCACCACAAAACGCACGTTCGGCTTGTTGATGCCCATACCAAAAGCCACCGTCGCCACCACGATTTGCAGATCGTCGCGCTGGAACTGTTCCTGCACCCGCGCACGCACCTCGTTCTCAAGCCCCGCATGGTACGCCGCTGCGCTAAAGCCACGGCTCTGCAAGCGCGCGGCGGTGTCTTCGACTTTGGCCCGGCTGTTGCAATAGATGATGCCGCATTTGCCGCGCTGCTCCTGCACGTAGCGCAGTAGCTGGTCGAGAGGCTTGAATTTTTCCATCAGCATGTAGCGGATGTTCGGACGGTCAAAACTGCTGACCTGAATCAGCGGATCGTGCAGGCCAAGCAGGTTAACAATGTCGCGGCGGGTGGTGTCGTCCGCCGTGGCGGTCAGCGCCATAAACGGCACAGCGGGCAACATCTGGCGCAGGTGGCCGAGTGCTGCGTATTCCGGGCGGAAATCATGCCCCCATTGGGAAATACAGTGCGCTTCATCCACGGCCAGCAGCACCGGGTTCCACTGGCGCAGTTGATCAAGGAAGTTGTCGAGCATCAGGCGCTCAGGTGCAATGTACAGCAGCCGAATCGTCCCGTTACGGCAGCCGCTAATCACGTCCTGCTGCTGTTCACGGCTTTGCGTCGAGTTCAGGCATGCCGCCGCAACACCGTTGGCAAGCAGCTGATCAACCTGATCTTTCATCAGCGAGATGAGGGGTGAAACCACTACCGTCAGGCCATCTAATACCAGCGCCGGGATTTGATAGCACAGGGATTTCCCGCCGCCGGTCGGCATCACCACCAGGCAGTCGCGACCACCGAGTACCGTGTCGATAATATCCTGCTGGCCAGGGCGGAACTGCTGGTAGCCAAAGGTTTCCTGTAAAACCTGTTTAGCCAGCGATCCCTGATTCAATACTTCCGCCTGCGCCACATTGACCCCATTTGCCTGAAATAAAAACAGGCGCTATTTTCAGCGCCTGCGACAGAAACTGCAATGTTTAAAACAAATCGTTGAGCATAACGCCCACGCCGACACGCGTTTGATTGTAGTTATAATCAATCAGCGATTCGCCGTAGCCGCTGTATACCTGAGTATAAAAACGGACATGTTTGGTTACCGGGTAGCTCAGCCCGACTTCCGCGCCGCCGTAGCCGGTATTCCAGTTGTACTGCCCTTTGGCGCTCAGAATAGCATCGCCAATCTGATAGCCAATTTTTAGCTGGTAATAGCCCATATATTTCGTGATGTCCGGGTTGTCATTGGTTTCACCGACCACATACCAGGGTTTCACTTCCACCAGCCAGTTATTATTTTGCGCCATCAGGCGCGTATAGACGCGGTTCCAGCTTCGCGACGTGGGATCTGAACGCCCGTTTGAATCATGGTGATAACCAAACTCCACATCGCGCAACGTCCAGCCCGCGAAAGAGTAATCTGTCGCAAAACCGAGGAAGACCTGCGGCTCATAGTTCGTTTCACGAAACGGGCTGGACTCACCGCTGTTGGAAAGCTGCCACCAGGACTTTTGTGTGTACGCCGCGCCCAGCACTGAGCTTGGCCCCAGAATGCCGCGCCAGAGAGGGAACGCGAGGCTTAGCTGGAACTTGACCTCGTCTTTACGTGCGTTATCCGCCCAGCTATAGGAATTAATCGCGTCCTTATTCAGGCTACTGGTATAGGTATAGAGCACATAATTGGACTCATAAGGATAGAGCGTGAAAGGGTTATCATGCTCTTGCAATAAGTTAGCGATAATGCTGCCGCGCACGGCTGGCGCGTCATGCACTTCTTTTATTGTGGCTTCCCTGGCTAATGCCATAGACGGCAAAGCGAATGCTGCGAAAACCCAACCCAGAGCGGTCCGCATCGGTTTTGTGCTCCCAAATCATTGTGTTGAATTGATGAATCTTCCGAAACGTATTCTACATACATATTGCGAAACTGCGCAGGTCTCTCTGCTTAAACTGGCGCTCAACAAACAATAAGCATAAAATCAACATTTCATTAACTCATCGGATCAGATAACTATGTCAGCCGTTCTCACAGCCGAAGAAGCGCTAAAACTGGTTGGTGAAATGTTTATTTATCATATGCCTTTTAACCGCGCGTTAGGCCTGGAGCTGGGGCGTTATGAGAAAGCGTTTGCCGAGGTGAATTTTACTAACCAACCGATGATGGTCGGCAACTGGGCGCAAAGCATTATGCATGGCGGCGTAATCGCCTCAGCGTTGGACGTGGCCGCAGGCCTGGTCTGCGTGGGCAGCACGCTCACCCGGCATGAAACGATTGCCGAAGAGGAGCTGCGCCAGCGGTTATCACGCATGGGCACCATTGATTTACGGGTGGATTACCTGCGGCCTGGTCGCGGTAATCGCTTCACCGCCAGCGCCGCTTTGCTGCGTGCCGGAAATAAGGTCGCCGTCGCCCGCGTGGAGCTGCATAACGAAGACTTGCTGCATATCGCCAGCGCGACAGCCACTTATATGGTGGGGTGAGTCAGCTGCAAAAATCGGTTACCATGCATTAACGTTCCCGTAATGAGTTTTCCTGATGGATGCAAAACAGACGCGGCTGGGCATTTTCCTTGCCCTGGCCGCTTATTTTATTTGGGGTATTGCCCCGGCTTATTTTAAGATTATCTGGTACGTTCCGGCCGATGAAATCCTGACCCACCGCGTTATTTGGTCCTTCTTTTTTATGCTGGCGCTGATAAGCATCAGCCGTCAGTGGAGCAGTGTTAAAGCCCTGCTGCAAACGCCGAAAAAAATCTTCCTGCTGGCCTTATCCGCCTTGCTGATTGGCGGCAACTGGCTGTTATTTATCTGGGCGGTGAACCATAACCATATGCTGGAAGCCAGCCTGGGGTACTTTATCAATCCGCTGGTGAATATTTTGCTGGGGATGCTGTTTCTGGGCGAACGTTTTCGCCGCATGCAGTGGCTGGCCGTGTTGCTTGCCGCCATCGGTGTGCTGGTGCAGCTGTGGACCTTCGGCTCGCTGCCCATCATCGCGCTCGGCCTGGCCTTTAGTTTTGCTTTCTATGGCCTGATCCGCAAAAAAATCGCGGTCGATGCGCAAACAGGGATGCTGGTAGAAACACTCTGGCTGCTGCCGGTCGCCGCAATATGGTTGTTCGGCATCACCGATAGCCCGACCAGCCATATGGCGCAAAACACGCTGTCGCTGAACCTGCTGCTGATTGCCGCCGGAATCGTCACCACGATCCCCCTGCTGTGCTTTACCGGCGCGGCAACACGCCTGCGGCTCTCCACGCTGGGCTTTTTCCAGTATATTGGCCCGACATTGATGTTCGTGCTGGCGGTGACGTTTTACGACGAACACCCTGGCGCAGATAAGATGGTGACCTTTGGCTTTATTTGGGTGGCGCTGGCCATTTTTGTTATGGATGCGATTTATACCCAGCGCGGATTGCGTAAAAGACGGTGATATGACGGGCGGAGATCCCGCCCGTAAAATTGCGTGTTACAACCAGTTACGGCGTTTGAAGTAGAGATACGGCGCAAGCCCGGCGAGGATCATAAAGATAATCGCCCCTGGATAGCCGAAGCTCCAGTGCAGCTCAGGCATAAACTCAAAGTTCATCCCGTAGCTGGAGGCCACCAGCGTCGGCGGCAGAAACACCACCGACACCACCGAGAAAATCTTAATGATGCGGTTCTGCTCGATATTGATAAAACCCATCGCCGCCTGCATCAGGAAGTTCACTTTCTGAAACAAGGACTCATTGTGCGGCAGCAGGGATTCGATATCGCGCAGGATCTCACGCGCCTGCTCAAGCTGGCCGGACGGCAAACGCGCCTTGCGCACCAGGAAATTCAGCGCGCGCTGGGTATCCATCAGACACAAACGCACCTTCCAGCCGATATCTTCCTGCTCTGCCAGCGTCGAGAGCGCTTCATCGTACTCATCGCCCTGCTGCCCTTCCATAATGACGCGACTGAGCTTTTCCAGATCGCTGTAGATGTTTTCTATTTCATCCGCCAGCTGTTCGATTTTGGTTTCAAACAGATCGAGCAGCAGCTCATAGGCGTTGCCATCGACCATTTCCTGGCTGCGGGCGCGCATACGATAGAGACGAAAAGCGGGTAGCTCGCGTTCGCGCAGGGTGAAAAGACGCCCTTCGCGGATGGTGAATGCAACCGTTGAGTTACCAGCGTGGTCTTCCGCATCTTCATAGAAAAAGAAGGAGTGGATGTGTAAACCGTCTTCATCTTCAAAGAAACGCGCCGATGCTTCGATGTCTTCCAGTTCAGGACGGGTGGCCAGATTCTGACCCAATTCCGTTTGCACGCGGGAACGTTCTTCATCGTCCGGCTCGACCAAATCAACCCAAACCGAGCTGGCGAGGTGCTTGATTTCGTCCGACTCAAGGCGGGTTAAACGATTGTTTTCCAGTTGAAATGCGCTCAGCATGGCCGGGACTCCCAATGCAAAAAATATCGGACAGTTCACAGGGCACACAAGAAACAGATGGCGTTTCAGACCATTAAACAGCCTGACTCAGCGCGACGGGAAGTAGTGCAGGTCGCTGACAACCGCTAAGGCTATCAGCACGAGGAATAGCCTTAGGAGTTGTTCCTGAAAAACAGGAAATTGAGCCAGTATCTACTGGGTGTGTCCAAGGCGAATGTCCTCTTAGCGTGATCGTGCGCGCATGTTACGCCAGCACATATAAAGCGTCAACATGCAACGAAACGTCAAAAAGCATTATTTGCCTTTCAACGTATAAGGCTAGCAGATTATTACAAAAACATGATGTTTTTCTGAATGTTATACGGCCTCAAGCTTGGCGTAGGCGGCAACCAGCCATTTGATGCCCTGCCCCTGAAAAGCCACCTGTAAGCGGCTGTGCTCGCCGCTGCCTTCCATATTGACCACCGTGCCTTCGCCAAACTTAGCATGGCGCACGCGCTGGCCGAGTTTGTAACCCGTATCGCTCTGCGCCACCGGCGTGCCCATACGCTGATGGCTGACCGGGCGGCTGATGCTGGCGCGTAAACGCACCTCTTCGACACACTCTTCCGGCAGCTCGCCGATAAAGCGCGACGGACGGTGGTAAACCTCTTTGCCGTACAGACGGCGGGTTTCCGCATAGGTTAAGGTGAGCTTTTGCATCGCGCGCGTGACGCCGACATACGCCAGCCGGCGCTCCTCTTCCAGGCGACCGCCTTCATCCAGCGACATCTGGCTGGGGAACATGCCCTCTTCCATGCCGACAATAAACACCTGCGGGAACTCCAGACCTTTCGCCGAGTGCAGCGTCATCAGCTGTACCGCATCCTGCCAGGTATCCGCCTGCCCTTCGCCCGCTTCCAGCGCCGCGTGGGATAAAAACGCCTGCAACGGCATCAAATCTTCGTCTTCGTCGTTATAGCTGAACTGGCGCGTTGCCGTCACCAGCTCCTCTAAGTTTTCAATGCGCGTCTGGCCTTTCTCGCCCTTTTCCTGCTCGTACATCATCCACAGGCCGGAATCTTTAATCACCCGGTCAGTTTGCACGTGCAGCGGCATATCGGCGGTCTCTTGCGCCAGCGCTTCAATCAGCTCAAGGAAGCGCTGTAATGCGCTTGCCGCGCGGCCTGCCAGCGCTTTTTCCTGCAACAGCTCGCGCGTCGCCTGCCACAGCGTAAGCTGCCGGTCGCGCGAGGCCTGGCGCACCACATCCAGCGTGCGATCGCCGATGCCGCGCGTCGGCGTATTGACCACGCGCTCAAACGCCGCGTCATCGTTACGGTTGGCAATCAGGCGCAGATAAGAGAGCGCATCTTTGATCTCCTGGCGTTCGAAGAAGCGCATGCCGCCATAAATACGATACGGCATACTGGCCTGCAACAACGCCTCTTCCAGCACGCGCGACTGGGCGTTGCTGCGATAAAGGATCGCACACTGCTCAAGCGCCCCGCCGTTGTCCTGCCAGGTTTTGATACGGTTGACGACAAAACGTGCTTCGTCCAGCTCGTTAAACGCGCAGTAAAGCGAAATCGGCTCGCCGTCGATGCCTTCCGTCCACAGCTTTTTACCCAGACGCCCGTTATTGTTCTCAATCAGGGCGTTAGCGGCGCTCAGGATATTGCTGGTGGAGCGATAGTTTTGCTCCAGACGAATGGTCTGCGCGCCGGGAAAATCGTTGAGGAAGCGCTGGATATTCTCCACCTGCGCGCCGCGCCAGCCGTAGATAGACTGGTCGTCGTCGCCGACGATCATCACTTTGCCGCTGTCGCCCGCCAGCAGGCGGATCCATGCGTACTGGATATTGTTGGTATCCTGGAACTCATCCACCAGGATGTTGGTAAAGCGCTCGCGATAATGCTGAAGAATATGCGGCTTGTTGAGCCACAGCTCGTGGGCGCGCAGCAGCAGCTCGGCAAAATCCACCAGCCCGGCGCGGTCGCACGCTTCCTGGTACGCCTGATAGACTTTCTGCCAGGTCTGCTCCACCGGGTTACCAAAGCTCTGAATATGGTGCGGGCGAATGCCTTCATCTTTCTGACCGTTGATGTACCACATCGCCTGGCGCGGCGGCCACTGCTTCTCATCAAGGTTCATGGCTTTTATCAGACGCTTTAACAGCCTGAGCTGATCTTCGCTGTCGAGAATTTGAAAATCCTGCGGCAGTTTCGCATCCATATGGTGCGCGCGCAGCAGGCGGTGCGCCAGACCGTGAAAGGTGCCGACCCACATACCGCCCTGTGTGGTGCCCATTAGCTGGCCGATACGGTGGCGCATTTCTGCCGCCGCTTTGTTGGTGAAGGTCACCGCCATAATCGAGTAGGGCGAGCAGTTTTCGACGCTCATCAACCACGCGATGCGGTGAACCAGCACACGCGTCTTACCACTGCCCGCCCCTGCCAGCACCAGCATATTGCTGCGCGTCGCGGCAACGGCGTCGCGCTGTTTGTCATTGAGGCTGTCGAGCAGATAAGAAACGTCCATGGGCACCGCCAAAAATAGTCAGGAGCAGCTACGCCAGCCTGTTCGGCCAGCGCAAAGGCGAGACTTGCTCACCCTTGCCGCACGAGGTAAGCAAGCAAACACAGCACACTTGCGGGCCGAAGGGTGACGCGTAGCCAACCCTGGGGATTTATACAATACTGCTGGTGATTATATCAGCGAAGTCAGGGATGCCAACCGTGAAATTTCGATGTGCGGCAACAAACGGCTGTCGGCGGCCTGCAACAGGTCGGCGCCTTGCGGTTTGATCCAGCACGCCTGCATTCCGCTGCGGATAGCACCCGCCACATCCGTCGTCAGGTCATCGCCCACGTGCAGGATGTCGCCGATAGCCACATCCAGGCGCCCGGCGGCCAGGTGATACATATCGCTAAAGGGTTTGGAACGCCCGTCAGGCCCGGCGCGCAGCACAAATTTGAAGTATTCTCCCAGACCGAACAGCTCCGGCTGGGCATTACCGTTGGTGATAGCCACTAGCGGCCACTTTTTCGCAAGCCTTGCGAGCGTGTCGTGGGTTTCCTGCGGCACATCAATACGGCTGCGCCATTTGGCAAAATTGACCATCGCCGCGTTTGCGCCAGCGGCGGCTTCTTCCGGCGTCAGCCCCGCCTCCAGCATGGCACGCTCCACCGAACGGCGACGCCACTCGGTCACATCGTGGTAAATTTCCGGCTCGCTTTCGCGCAGCGACTGGCGCAGGCGATGAAGTTCCGTGTTTTCCAGGCCTTTTAAAGCCGGGTGATAGCTTCGCACAAACGCCAGCGCTTCCTGCTCTGTTCGCTGAATAACGAGCCGGTTGTCATAAAGTGTGTCGTCCAGGTCAAAAGTTAGCGCAGCGATATGGCCTAAAGGGCGGTAAAAACGCATTATTTCCCCCGTTTTGCGCGCGGATGAGCCGCATCGTACACCGTGGCAAGATGCTGGAAATCCAGATGCGTATAGATTTGTGTCGTGGATAAATTGGCATGGCCGAGCAACTCCTGCACGCCGCGCAGGTCGCCGCTTGACTCCAGCATATGGCTGGCAAATGAGTGACGCAGTTTATGTGGGTGTACATGGCTGTTCAGCCCCTGTTTTATGCCCCACTCGGCAAAGCGTTTTTGCACGTTGCGCGCTGAAATACGTTTGCCCAGTTTCGACAAAAACAGGGCCTCTTCCTCGGCACCAAACAGCCCGCGCAGGTCAAGCCAGTGCTCCACCCAACTGACCGCGTTGCGCCCGATGGGTACGCGCCGCTCTTTGCTCCCTTTACCCAGCACCCACACTTCGCCGCTTTCCAGATCCAGATGTTTGATATCCAGGTTCACCAGCTCAGACAGACGCAGCCCGGCACCGTACATCACCTCCAGCATCGCGCGGTCGCGCACCGCCAGCGGATCGTTAAGATCGATATCCAGCAGACGATTTATATCATCGACATCAATATTTTTAGGCAGATGACGCGGCGTTTTCGGCGCGGATATGCCTTTCGCCGGATTAGCGGGAAGCGCCCCCTGGCTGACCATCCAGTCGAAGAAGCTGCGCAGCGCCGAGAGCCGCAGCGCAAGGCTTGTTGGCCCCAGGCCTTTACGCCGACTGCGCACCGCAATGGCACGCACCATCACCGCATCGCACTGTTGCCAGCTTTTCAGACCGATTTCATCGGCCAGCGCAATGATGGCATCAAGCTGGCGCTGATAATTGAGCAGTGTGAGGGGGCTAAGCTGGCGTTCGACACCGAGGTAGCGGATAAACCGCGCCACCTCTGTTGCTAATAAAGCCTCATTCATACGCGTTCAATCCAGCGTTGCAGAAGACCCGGCAGCATTTGCGCGATCTCCTGTAACAGCTGAGTTCCCTGCCCTTGCTGATAATGATGTGCATCACGGCTGGAAAAGAGCACCACGCCAAGGTCGCCGTCTTCGCCCATCAGCGACATCGCCACCGATCCGACCGCTTTCGCTTCCGGCAAAAGTAGCAACAGTTCCGGCCCGTTCAGTGGCCCCAGGTAGTGATGCTGATGCCCCAGCCGTTGAATGCGCAGCGGCTCAAACGCCTGGCGGGATAACGCAAGGTCGGTGAAACGGGACGGAGCGCCAAGCCGCCAGCGGTCGGGGAACAGGCGGATGGCCACACCTGCCAGGCCCAGCTCACGCGCCCAGCGGTGAAAGCGGCTGAGCATCTCGTCGAGACTACTGGCCGACACCAGCTGGCTTTGCAAACGCAGCAGGCGATAGAACAGGCCTTCGTTGGCGCTGGCTTGCTCCGCCAGCAGCGACATGTTCTCTTCCAGCGCATTAATATGGTCACGAGAGCGCGCCATATGCCACTCCACCAGCGATACGGTACCGCGCACCGGATGCGGCACGCGCAGCTGTTCTACCAGCCGCGCATTGCGGATAAAGAACTCAGGATTCTGCAGTAAATACGCCGCCACCGAACTATCGTCCAGCCCGGCCTGGGTTTCCTGTTGCTCTTCTCCAACTTGCTTCATAGGTGAATAAATCCGTCGTAGACATGTGCCGCCGGGCCAGTCATAAACAGCGGTTGACCCGGACCTTTCCAGGCGATATCGAGTCGCCCGCCTGGTAATTCAACGCGCACTTCTTGCGCCAGTAAACCTTGCTGAATACCCACCGCAACCGCCGCACAGGCGCCGCTGCCGCAGGCTTGCGTCTCCCCCGCGCCGCGCTCAAACACCCGCAGCCGGATATGGTCGCGCTTCACCACTTGCATAAAGCCGATGTTGGCGCGTTCCGGAAAACGCTCATGGCTCTCCAGCATCGGCCCGAGGGTTTCGACCGGCGCGCTCTCCACATCATCCACCTGAATAACACAGTGTGGATTGCCCATGGAAACCACGCCGCACAATACGGTGTGCTCCGCCGCGCGCATGATGTAGGTCTTTTCCGCTTTGTTTGCGCGAAACGGCACCTGCGAAGGCTCGAAGTTCGGCTCGCCCATATTGACGCGCACTAACTCATCTTCCGTAACGCTCAATACCATACGGCCATTCGCCGTACTGACGCGGATGTCACGTTTATTGGTTAAACCTTTCAAACGCACAAAACGCGCGAAGCAGCGCGCGCCGTTTCCGCACTGCGAGACTTCGCTGCCATCGGCGTTAAAAATTCGGTAGTGGAAATCCAGCTCGGGATCGTAAGGCGGTTCCACGATCAGCAGTTGATCGAAACCAACCCCGAGATGGCGATCCGCCAGACGACGGATCAGCTCTGGGGAAAAAAAGACATTCTGCGTCACCGCGTCGACGACCATAAAATCGTTGCCAAGGCCATGCATTTTAGAGAACTGCATCATCTACTCCATTTACGCGGATACAGAACGGTAACGTTAGTAATTCACCTGCGTTGGCGCACCCGTGTCACCGCGATCGTGACGATCCGGCGTCGTTGACTGAATGGTGCTTTCCTGCGCTTTGGTTGGCGGCGGCGCGTTCTTATCGGCGGGCGGGAAATAGAGCGGCCCTTTCAGACCACAACCCGTCAGGCTGAACAGCGTCAGCAGTATAGCCAGCGTGCGAGAAACATCTTTCATTGTAAGTTGCCTGTAAGTTCATTCTTTCTGCTACCTATCATCGCAGGAGAAGACACAAAAGCAAGAGTTTGCGCGCTTAGCGCATCGGGAAATATTTCGCGTTATACTGCCTCCATCATAAAAAACGGGAAAGCAGAATGAACGACAGTGAATTTCATCGCCTCGCCGACGGCCTGTGGCTCACCATTGAAGAACGCCTTGATGACTGGGATGGCGACAGCGACATCGATTGTGAAATCAACGGCGGTGTACTCACCCTGAGCTTTGAAAACGGCAGCAAAATTATCATCAACCGCCAGGAGCCGCTGCACCAGGTATGGCTGGCGACCAAACAGGGCGGCTACCATTTCGACCTGAAAGGCGACGAGTGGGTCTGCGACCGTAGCGGCGAAACCTTCTGGGATCTGCTGGAACAAGCGGCCACTCAGCAGGCAGGTGAAACGGTTAGCTTTCGTTAAGCAGGTTAGCCCGGCGCACCGGGCTAACCATCACGAAAAATACTGCTGTAACAGCGGCGCGTCGTGATCCTGGTTGGCCGGGGTCACGGCGTTGATAGCCTGGCTGCGGAACGGAATCACCTGCGCGCGCCCGTCGACATTTACGATCTGGTAGAACTGCGGCAAGTTGAAGTTGATAAAGCTTGAGCCGTAGGTGAAACGGTCATGGGACGACGAGTAGAACCGGCTGACGTCGCGCACCAGCTCCTCTTTGCTGCCTTCGCAATGATGGTAAACTTCCGCGCGGTTGCTCTCATCCAGAATATAGATGTTAAAGCCCTCTTCACCGGTCTCTTCAAAGAAGAACTGGATTATGCCTTCGCTGGCAAAGCCATCCACCACCGCCGGTAGCTTGACATGATTAGTCTCTACCTGCACCGACAAGCCATGCAGTTTATTGTGTGAAATCGCGCCGTAAAACTCGATAGCGTTTTCCAGTTTCTGCACCGAGACATTCAGCCGTTCGAAGAACAATCCCCAGGTCTGCCCGGCTACGCGCAACGCTTTAAAGCGCCCGGTTTCCTGGCGCGTACTGGAAAGACGCAGCTCAATACACTCAGAAACCAGCTGCTGCACGCGGGTGCGAATAAGGCCGCGCAGATGCTGGCTGTAGCAGAACACTTCCACGCTATCCGGCGGCGCGGCATCCTGGTGCATTTTGCCCAGAATCGTTTTCAGCGCCTCGATCATCGCCTGCTCGCCGTTGAAATGCAGGGTACGCACTTCGTTCCACGAGTTGCGATAGAGCAGATCGACGCTGCCGACCAGGCAATTTTGCTGCTCGCCAAAGCTGAACACATCCAGCTTGCGGAAATCAAAATGCACCACCTGGTTACGAAACGCCGCTGTCGGGTCGTACTCCAGGTTAACAATTATCGCCAGATGACGGATTTCGCACGGGCTGTACAGCGCTTTTGGCGTGGGCGCGGGCAGGCGCAACGGGAAGTGATGCGACACATCCGCGACCATTTCCTGCAGTTTCGCCAAATCAACAATACCGTTGCCTTTTATATAAAGGTGCGTGCGCGACGTCAGCAGACCGTTGAACCAGGCCCAGGCCACCAGCTTATTCAGATAGCGGTTATATTCCAGCGGCTGATGGCTGATGATGGAATCCATATTCGGCGCGCGGTTGTACAGATACCAACCCGTACGGTTGGCGCGGCCCGGCGGCACATGAATAAAGGTTAAGTTTGGCTCGGAGAGATCCGGTGAAATTTGCGGGTTCACCAGCGTCACTTTCCCCGGTAGCGCTTCAAACGCCGCATACAGCTTACGGGTGAGCACCCCGATATCCTGCGGGCTGGCGGAAACGCTTAGATTATTGCGGCGAGCGAAACGAATCAGGTTGCGATAGCTCTGCATCATCGCATCGAGCAGCTCGTTGTGCGCCTCGCGCACCTGGTCAATCTTCCAGTTTGCGCGGTTATCCAGCATCGCAACGCGCGCTTCGTCCCAGCCCCACTCTTTAACCAGTTGGGTGATCACTTCGCGGCGCCAGCCAACGCAGGCGCGCTCACGGCTCAGCCTTTCGCACACTTTTAAGTAGAAACAGCGGCGCACGAGGTCAAGACGCGTGGTGTCTTCAATTGCCGTCAGATAATGAGTGACGCGCTCCAGCATCATGCAGTACGAATCAAGGCCGAACGACACGATCTCACCATCGTGCAGGCGCTGTTTGATATCTTTGGCCAGCAGGCGCGTGTTGGGATATTCCCAGGAATAGGCTTCGAGCAACAGGGTTTTCAGCACCGCTTTATAGGGCGAGTCGATGCTTTTATAGAGCTGCCAGAGGCTGGCGCCGAAGTACTCTTCCGCCGACAGCGAGCTTAGCCCGCCCAAATCCAGCCACTCGTTTGGCGTCAGCACACCCTGCGCGTAGAGCGTCATCACATAATCGTCGTAATGCTCTTCTTCATCGCACGGCACCATATTCCACAGAATACGTTTACCGGCCATACGCACAGCGGTGCGGTAAAATTCGTCAAGCAGCAGGATGTGCTGCGTCGAACCGCAATCCTCGCCGCCGAGACTGCCGCTTTCGTTATGGCGGAAGCGGTTTTCGTCTATCAGAAAAAAGCTGACTTCAACGCCCAGCGACGCAGCCCAGCTTTCCAGCAGGCTACATTTACGCTGCAATAGCTGGCGCTCTTCGTTATCCAGCCAGGATTGATGACAGACCCAAATGTCGAGATCCGACGAGCAGCTTTGCCCGACGGAGGAGGTGCTGCCCATGGAGTACACGCCGGTAATAGGCAGCTCGCCTTTTGGCGACTCCTGCGCAGGCATACCGCGATGCAGTTCGAGTTCGTTCAGGTAATAAAGTTGGTTTTCGTCGGGCGTGTAGAGGCAAATGCCCTGGGGAACGTTACCGTCAAGATAACCCGGCATCAGCGGATGATGATAATGCAACAATGTCGGCAGCAGACTGTAAACCTGCTGAAAAGCAGGGCCCATGGCAGCAAGCGCGCGATCTACGCGCAGTTGGTTGATGGCATCCAGTCTCTGTTTCAGAGTCTCAATATAGAGGTACAAGACATATCGCCTGATGTTTATACACGTTATTCTTCAAACAGCACGCTTCAAACTGCCCGGCGGCCTGAAGGATAAGCGTATACAGAAAATCCAAAGTAGCCGTCACCCTATTTCGTCCTGGACTTTGTAGGGTTAAAGACGAAAAAATGGTCTAAAACGTGATCAATTTAACACCTTGCACATTGACCGTAAAGAAAGATGCGCTACATAGCAGTGTAGCAGCAAACGTAATCTGTAAATTCCTAAATACGCTCCGCGCGCCGGGCTAAACCTTTCTGCTTTCTGCAATCGACCGGGAACACTGACACCCCAGAGCAACAATGTTAGGATGGTCAACGGACGATAAATACGGTAACAAGCATGGTAGACAAAGTTTTAAGAATTGCCACAAGGCAAAGCCCCCTGGCGCTCTGGCAAGCACACTTCGTTAAGGATAACCTGGAAGCCTTTCACCCGGATCTGCGTGTAGAGCTGGTGCCGATGGTTACCCGCGGCGACGTTATCCTGGATACGCCGCTGGCTAAAGTGGGCGGTAAGGGCTTGTTTGTTAAGGAGCTTGAGCTGGCCCTGCTTGAGAACCG
Organism: Vagococcus sp. WN89Y; assembly: GCF_052220145.1. Taxonomy (NCBI): domain Bacteria; kingdom Bacillati; phylum Bacillota; class Bacilli; order Lactobacillales; family Enterococcaceae; genus Vagococcus; species Vagococcus sp. WN89Y. The sequence continues at coordinate 42,457 of NZ_JBQPOM010000064.1, forward strand.
TGCCGATATCGCCGTGCATTCGATGAAAGATGTGCCGGTGGATTTCCCCGATGGCCTGGGTCTGGTCACGATTTGCGAGCGCGACGATCCGCGTGACGCTTTTGTGTCAAACCACTATAACTCGCTGGAGGAGCTTCCTGCCGGCAGCGTGGTTGGCACGTCAAGTTTACGCCGTCAATGTCAGTTGGCGGAGCGCCGCCCGGATCTGGTGATCCGCTCGTTGCGTGGGAACGTCGGTACACGGCTGAGCAAGCTGGATAATGGCGACTATGACGCCATCATTCTGGCCGTCGCCGGGCTGAAGCGTTTGGGTCTGGAATCCCGCATTCGCGCGGCGCTGCCGCCGGAAGTCTCGCTGCCCGCCGTGGGCCAGGGCGCGGTCGGTATTGAGTGCCGACTGGACGATGCCCGCACCCGCGCGCTGCTGGCGCCGCTGAACCATGACGATACCGCCGTGCGCGTGAAAGCCGAGCGGGCGATGAATACGCGCCTTGAGGGCGGCTGCCAGGTGCCGATTGGCAGCTATGCGGAGCTAATTAACGGTGAAATCTGGCTGCGTGCGCTGGTTGGCGCGCCGGATGGCACATTAATGGTGCGCGGCGAGCGTCGCGGTAATCCAGCGGATGCCCATGCGCTTGGCGTCTCGCTGGCGGAAGAGCTGCTGGATAATGGCGCGCGTGCCATTCTGGCCGAGGTTTATAACGGAGAGGCGCCCGCATGAGTATCCTTGTCACTCGCCCGTCCCCTGCCGGGGAAGAATTAGTGAGCCGTCTGCGCACACTGGGCCGGGTGGCATGGAGCTTTCCGCTCATTGAATTTTCAGCGGGCCGCGAATTACCCTCGCTGCCCGCCCGGCTCGCCGCACTCTCGCCCGATGATATGGTTTTTGTGCTCTCCCGGCACGCGGTGACATTTGCCCATGCGCACTTGCAGCAAATCGGGGCAGTCTGGCCAGGCGAGCCACACTATTTTGCCATCGGGCGCACGACAGCGCTGGCGTTACACACCGTAAGCGGTCTGCATGTTCGCTATCCGCACGATCGGGAAGTCAGCGAAGTTTTACTACAATTACCTGAATTACAAAGTGTTCAGGGGAAACATGCGCTAATCTTACGGGGTAATGGTGGGCGCGAATTGCTGGCTGAAACACTGGCGTCTCGCGGCGCAGAGGTTGAAATCTGCGAATGTTATCAGCGCGGCGCAAAATTTTATGACGGCGCAGAAGAAGCGATGCGCTGGCATACACGCGGCGTGACCACCATTGTGGTCACCAGCGGTGAAATGATGCAGCAACTCTTTTCACTTATCCCTCCCTGGTATCGGGAAAACTGGTTACTTCGCTGCCGCCTGGTCGTGGTTAGCGAACGTCTGGCGTGCCTCGCCCGGGAGCTGGGCTGGCGGGATATTCAGGTCGCTGACAATGCTGATAACGATGCGCTGCTTCGCGCATTACAATAACTCTCATAATGGGAAGCCATGATGACGGAACAACAAAACTCCTCCGCCGCGGTTGAAGAAACCAAAACGGTAGACGGCACCCCGCCACCGCCGGTCAACGCTGAGAAGCGCAACCGTGCTAGCAGGACCAGCCTTGCGCTAAGCGCGATTGCCATCGCTATTGCGCTGGCGTCGGGCGTTGGGCTATATGGCTGGGTCAAACAGCAGACGGCACATCTGCACAGTGATAACGGTCAGATGGCAAACCAGGTCATCGCGCTGCAACAGGCGCAGGATAAAGAACGTACCGCGCTTGAAGAGACAATCAAACAGCAGGCTAGCGCGCTGGAAGAAGCCAAACGCCAGCAAGAGACGCTGGCAAAGCAGCTTGATGAAGTGCAGCAGAAAGTGGCGACGATTTCGGGCGCAGATGCCAGGACGTGGCAACTGGCGCAGGCCGATTTTCTGGTGAAACTCGCCGGTCGCAAATTATGGAGCGATCAGGATGTGACGACCGCCGCCGCGCTGCTCAAAAGCGCCGACGCCAGCCTGGCGGATATGAATGACCCGAGCCTGATTAGCGCGCGTCGGGCGATCACCGACGATATCGCCAGCCTTTCTGCCGTTACCCAGGTGGACTACGACGGCGCAATCCTCAAACTTAATCAGCTTTCCAATCAAATCGATAACCTGCGTCTGGCGGATAATAACGACGACGACTCCCCGATGGATGCCGACAGCGGCGAGCTGTCAGGTTCTATCAGCGAATGGCGCGTAAACCTGCAAAAAAGCTGGCAGAACTTTATGGACAGCTTTATCACTGTTCGCCGTCGCGATGAAACCGCCGTACCGCTGCTCGCGCCGAATCAGGATATCTATCTGCGTGAAAATATTCGCTCGCGCCTGCTGGTAGCGGCTCAGGCCGTACCGCGTCACCAGGAAGAGACTTACAAGCAAGCGCTGGATAATGTCTCCACGTGGGTGCGTGCTTACTACGACACGGACGATGCCGCCACGAAGGCGTTCCTTGAAGAGGTCGATAAGCTGAGCCAGCAAAGCATCGCGATGGATCTGCCGGAGTCTTTGCAAAGCCAACCCATTCTGGAAAAACTGATGCAAACCCGCGTACGTAACCTACTGGCGCAGCCTGGCGTCCAGTCTGAGCAGGCGCAGACCCCGCCCGCCCAAAACGTGCAGGGAGAATAACGATGCTGAAAGTTCTTTTACTCTTTGCACTGTTAATCGCCGGGATCGTCCTTGGGCCAATGCTTGCCGGGCATCAGGGTTATGTATTGATCCAGACGGATAATTACAATGTTGAAACCAGCGTGACCGGTCTGGTGATCATGCTGGTGCTATTGTTAGTCGCGATCTTTGCGCTGGAGTGGCTGCTGCGTCGTATTTTCCGTACCGGCGCCCACACGCGCGGCTGGTTTGTTGGCCGTAAGCGTCGCCGCGCCCGTAAGCAGACGGAGCAGGCGCTGTTGAAACTGGCAGAAGGCGACTATCAGCAGGTTGAAAAGCTGATGTCGAAGAATGCCGATCACGCCGAGCAGCCGGTGGTCAATTATCTGCTGGCGGCAGAAGCGGCCCAACAGCGTGGTGATGAAATCCGCGCTAATCAGCATCTGGAACGCGCCGCGGAGCTGGCGGAAAAAGATCCGATCCCGGTAGAAATTACCCGCGTGCGTTTGCAACTGGCGCGTAATGAAAACCATGCTGCGCGTCACGGTGTGGATAAACTGCTGGAGATAACCCCGCGCCACCCGGAAGTTTTGCGTCTGGCAGAGCAAGCCTACATCCGCACCGGCGCGTGGACGTCGCTGCTGGATATTATCCCGTCGATGGCGAAAGCGGGCGTCGGTGACGAAGAGCATCATGATGCGCTGCAACAACTGGCATGGACCGGCATGATGGATCAGGTGCGCGCCGATCAGGGCAGTGAAGGGTTACGGGCCTGGTGGAAAAACCAGCATCGTAAAACCCGCCACCAGGTCAGCCTGCAAGTGGCGATGGCCGAGCACCTTATTGAATGTGACGATCACGACACGGCACAAGCGATCATCCTCGACGGTCTGAAGCGCCAGTACGACGATCGCCTGGTTGAAGTGATCCCACGGCTGAAGACTAATAATCCAGAGCAGATTGAAAAAGTGCTACGCCAGCAGATCAAAACACAGGGCGATCGCCCGATTTTATGGAGCACGCTGGGCCAGTCGCTGATGAAACACGGCGAGTGGCAGGAAGCGAGCCTGGCGTTCCGGGCCGCGCTGAAACAGCGTCCCGATGCTTTTGATTACGCATGGCTTGCCGACTGCCTCGATCGTATGCATCAGCCGGAAGAAGCCGCTACTATGCGCCGCGACGGCCTGCTGTTGACGCTGCAAACACCCCCTTCAGTTTAATCTTCTGCACACAAAAACCGGCGCTGAACACTCAGCGCCGGGTTCAAATTTTTTTATCCGACGGCTTTAAAGAGGGCGATGCTCAGCGCGCACCACTTTTGTTGAGCGCCCTGCATTAATCAATGATAACGCGGCCATTCAGAGACTGAAGCGGACGATTGTTTGCGTGGTGGAGCACCGCGTGGAATTGCCGGATTTGTTCATCAGAAGCGCTTACAGGCTGTTTCAATACCATCCAGATCACGCCTTCAGAACACGGTGGTGTCGTCAAAGAGCCACTGAAGCGGTAGTAGTTGAACTTTTCAGGCAATAGAGCTTTTATATCCACAGGTTGCGTCAATATCGCCGCTTGTTCAATCTTCGCGGGCATCTGCTGCCAGGCTTTTGCTAACTGCGGGTTGGCTTCTCCTTCCTGAAACATCAGCGCCAGTACGGCCAAAGCACCTTCTTTATTTTGATAGACAAAATGGCCTTCCAGCGGGAACTGTTTACCATCGATCTCGTTTTCACTGGGCGCATGGAAATGAAATTGCTGCAGCGTAAAGGTCTCTTTGCCTGTGCTCAGCGTATTGCCATCGCTGACGTTAACCTGAATAGTGTGGCCATTATTGATTATTTGCTGTTTACCCTGCCGGAAAGCCAGCGCGAGTTTGCTGTGATGTGTACGCAATGCGTCGTGGATATTGACCGGTGACTGGTTTTTACCACTTTCACACAACGTAAAATCGGGTGAAAGTTTGCCCCAGTGCTCCGGGCTTTCCTGGCCTTCATAGCCCCAATGCAGAGGCTTTTCAGCGGCACCGACCGAAAAACTGGCAGCCAGCATCACGGCCAGCAATAATTTTTCTTTCATTATCCGTCCTTTCCTGCCGACAGGGTAAATATGTCCATAGAATGAATTCGGTCGTCATTTTACATTCGGTATTCAGACATAAATAAATACCCCATCACATATTCCCGCCATCGCGCTAAAGGGCAAGGCTTCAGGTTGCAGCAAAAAAAAACGCCTGCCATAAAGGCAGGCGTTGAAACAGGTCTGATAGACAACATAATTGGTGCTTCACTCAACGTTATGTCCATGGTGTTTGATGAGGCCGAAGCGACATCTGTCAGTGGACGATAAGCACCGTAAACAGCTCTGCATCATTCCTGAGTTTATGAAGCCGGATGGCGAGCATAAGAGGTGGAATGAGCATCTACACGTATATTATTGCACATAGCGTGCCAGGTTTGCATTAACAAACGCATTGCATACTAATCTTTTAGGAATCGAGGCATTCTGCGCGGCTTTCCAGCTTGTTGGCCCTCGTTATAGCGGGCCTGGCGCGCAAAAGTGTCGCCACACAGCGACAATTATTATAGGATTTTCTTTAGTAATGAATAATCAATGAGTTGCATGTCACCTGTTGGCGACAGTGTAATCTTGCGGGATTATCAAAAAACGACAGAGCTTGCGGAAAGCGCCGGGAAGCAGAAAAGAAAAAACCCCGCATAAAGCGGGGTTCAAAATTGGTCGGCGAGAGAGGATTCGAACCTCCGACCCACTGGTCCCAAACCAGTTGCGCTACCAAGCTGCGCTACTCGCCGTTTTACTGCTTTTTGAATTTTTCGTTCAATCTAAGTTGTGGTGCGAGGGGGGGGACTTGAACCCCCACGTCCGTAAGGACACTAACACCTGAAGCTAGCGCGTCTACCAATTCCGCCACCTTCGCATTCCACGAAACTTGTACTGCAAAATAATGGGGTGGCTAATGGGACTCGAACCCACGACAACTGGAATCACAATCCAGGGCTCTACCAACTGAGCTATAGCCACCACTGTAAATCTTTTCACGCGGTTTCGTGATATTCACGAAACACCGCAGCTCAAGCGCCGGGTTTAAAATGGCGCGCCCGACAGGATTCGAACCTGAGACCTCTGCCTCCGGAGGGCAGCGCTCTATCCAGCTGAGCTACGGGCGCGTAGCGCCGTTGCGGGGGTGGATAGTACGGACTTCGGGCGCGGCTGTCTAGTGCTTTTTTGCAGAAATTGCGCGTTTGGTTATGCTTTGCGCACTTTGTCGCTTATTCCCCCACCCGCTGTGTCTCACCGTGGCGATTGAGGCCAAAAACCTTATACACCAGCGTGACGGCGGCAATGAAGATAATACCCACAAACAGCGACATACGGGTATCTTCATTAAAACCCATGCCAATTAATACGCACACCAGGAACGCCATGGTCAGCCAGTTTGCCCACGGGAAAAGCATCGAGCGGAACGGGTGGCTGGCAATCGCCTCTTTGTGCACTTTGCGAAAACGCAGCTGACTTATCAGAATCACAAACCACGGCACCATACCCGGCAACACGCTGGCGCTGTAGACGTAAACAAACACGCGCTGCGGATTAGGGATAATGTAATTCAGGCATGATCCCACCAGCAGAATAATAATAGAAAGCGTCACGCCTGCCGCCGGTACGCCGCTTTTGGTCACTTTGCCGACAAAAGCAGGCAACTGGCGGTTTTTGGCCAGCGCATAAAGCATACGACCACAGCTATACATGCCGCTGTTACAACCGGAGAGTGCGGCGGTCAGCACCACAAAGTTGATAATCCCTGCCGCAGCAGTGATACCAATTTTGGCAAAGGTGAGAACAAACGGGCTGCCGTTGGTGCCAATCTGGTTCCACGGGAAGATGGTGACGATAACAAAAATCGCACCCACATAGAAAATCAGAATACGCCACAGCACCTTGCTGACGGCGCTACGCAGCGTCACCTGCGGATTCTTCGCTTCACCGGCGGTGATGCCAATCAGCTCTACGCCCTGGTACGACGCCACAACAATACAGAGCGCCGTCAGAAAGCCTTTCCAGCCACCGGCAAAAAAACCGCCGTGTTCAGTCAGGTTGCTAAAACCAACCGACTGGCCGCCGTTACCAAAACCAAAGAAAATAACGCCCAGACCCACCACAATCATCACAATGATGGTGGTGACTTTGATCATCGCAAACCAGAACTCAATTTCGCCATACAGGCGCACTGCCGCCAGGTTAGCCAGCGCCACCAGCCCCACGGCGATAAGCGCGGGTATCCACTGCGCCAGATCCGGGAACCAGAACTGGACGTAAACGCCAATAGCGGTGATTTCTGAAATGCCTACCGCCATCCACATAAACCAGTATGACCAGGCGGTCAGGTAACCAAAGAAAGGACTCATATAGCGGTGGGCATACACGGCAAACGAACCGGCCACCGGCTCAAGGAACAGCATTTCGCCCATTGAGCGCATAATAAAGAAGACGAAAATCCCGGCGATAATATAAGCCAGCAACACGGACGGTCCCGCCCATTTCAGTGTACTGGCGGCCCCCATAAACAGCCCCACGCCAATGGTGCCGCCAAGGGCGATTAATTCAATGTGGCGAGACTCCAGCCCGCGCTGAAGCTCTGGTTTATTGTTAGCCATATAACCTCTGTTGTATTTGCTTCTTTCCCGACATCGCGGGTTATTGTTATGTGTGTTCCCACATCTCATAACAGGCCATGCGGCGCCGAACCGAAAAAGGCTGGCGCAAAACACCACGGCACTGCAATGAGTGAGCGAATGGTTTCTTAAATTGCGGGAAATGGCAAACGATGTAGCAAAAAAATCGCTACACTGCACAATAAAACAGCAGATGAAAGGAAAAAGGCAGCGTAATACGCCGCCCGAAGATCACAATTTGCCGCTGTAATGCCAGCGCAGGTAACGCAGTAAACGCAGCTGGCGTTTCAGGCGGCTCGGCTGCGAAAGCAGTCGATAGAGCCACTCCAGCCCAAGCTGCTGCCAGATTTTCGGCGCGCGTTTCACATGCCCGGTAAAGACATCGTAAGTGCCGCCGACGCCCATATACAGCGCCTCTGGGTAGACGGCTCGGCAGTCGCGCATAAAAATCTCCTGGCGCGGTGAACCCATCGCCACGGTCACGATTTTCGCCCCGCTATCCCGAATGCGTTCAAACAACGCCTGGCGTTGCTCCGTGTTAAAGTAACCATCCTGGCTGCCAACAATATTAACCTGCCACTGCGTGCGTAGCTTCTGCTCCGTTTGCGCCAGCACTTCCGGCTTCCCGCCAACCAGAAACACCGGCGTGCCCGTCTGCCCGGCGCGCGCCATCAGCGCTTCCCACAAATCAGCGCCAGCAACCCGTGAAACCTGAGCGCCAGGGAATTTCTTACGCAAGGAGCGCACCACGCTAATACCATCAGCGTATTTATACTCCGCCGCGTCGATAAGCGCGCGCACCCCGGCATCGTCTTCCAGCGTCAACATTTTTTCAGCGTTGATCGCAACCAGCGTTCCCTGTTTGATATCACCACCTGCGCACAGGTAGTCCAGCGCGTGCTGCATATCCCGCCAGCCGATCAGTTTCAGACCCCGCAGGTCATACAGCGGCGCTGCCGTTTTGTCCGTCATCTTTTTTCTTTACACCTGTGAGAGAGGTTTTCCCGCGCGTTCGCCGCGTTGATGTATTAACCCAACGCTATCAAACAGCCAGTAGAGTAATTTCGCCATCAGCAGGCAGAGGCCAAACACCACGAGGAAGAACACCACGCGGGAGACAAAGGCATCTAACCCTTCGCGCGCCAGCACAATCATGTTGAAAATAGCGCCAAAACAGAAGCTGTGCAGAATAGCGGCTTTATAACGGTTCGTTTCCCGATTGCCCAGATTGTACAGCCAGTCGAACCATTTAATGATTAGCCCCACAACTGCCGCGCCGAGCGGGATAAACCAGACGCCGCCCATCACTACCAGCGAGCCGATAAGCGTGGGTGAAATCGCAAGCCCTGAGTGGTTGTTCAGCACTTCCCAGGTAAAATAGTTTGCCGAGTTCAGCACAATGCCGGGGCGCGAGGGCCACAGCCAGGTCGGAATGAAAACGTAGAAGTCGCGCGCAATCGGCGCCAGGCCCTGGAACTCAATGTTGCCATAGTTTTGTAGCAGCAGAGAGAGGTTTTCCCACGGCGAGAAGGTATCGCGCGTCAGGTATAAAAAGGTGTAAAACGCCTCGTCCCCGCTGACATTCAGCCCATAGCGTTTCAGCGCCAGCCAGAACATACCCACAATCCCCAGCACGCCCGCCGCAACCAGCATCCATAGCGAAATCCAGCCGCGAATGATGCCAATAAACAAGAAGATAGCAAAGGCGATAATAATATTGGCGCGCGTACCGCCAACAATCATATAAGTCAGCAGACCAAACGCCACGGTGCTCACCAGGAAGAAGAGCCACGCCTGGCTGTTCTGGCGCAGGAAGTACACTACCAGCATGCCGGGAATAAAGAAGTAGAAGAAGCGTTTTAGCGCCACGCCGGAGACTTCACTGGAGAAAATCTGGCTGTAGGAGTGCAAACGGAACAACAAAAAGCCGTTATGCATAAAGAAGATACCGACGCTCACCAGGGCGATAGCCACCAGCATCACCCAGGTGAGATGCGCTTCCACCCGGTTGATGGTGAACAACGGGCGGCGCGTCTGCACGTCTGCTTTTGCGCGCAGGCGCGTTTTATACGTCACATAGTAAATGGCATAGAAGCAGGCGGCGGCCAGCAGCGACTGCATCATCACGTCCGGCGGCGCGACGCCAACATCAAAGCGAAACACCAGGATGCTGGTGAGCGGGAAGCCAAAGAAAAAGGTCAGCAAAAAAAGCAGGGAGAAGAACACGTTAAAGTTAAAACGCACGCGGCGAAACTCAAACCAGGTCAGGGTGGCGATAAACAGCGTCGCCACCAGCCAGATAACCAGCAAACCGCAAAACTCCAGTGGGCTCATGCTGCATTCCCCGTGGCGATGCGCAGCGCTTTGTGCCACAGCGCGATATAGTTCGGGCTAAAGAAAGTGATGGCATTTTTATCCACCGCCCGCAGTTGCCGCTGTGTCTCACGGATCACCGGCTCGCTCAGCGCGTCAGTGGTAAACAGCACCGGTATATTCTCGGCGACCATATCGCGCCAGAACGGGTTCTCGCGGTTAAGTACGCAAGGAACACCGGCCTGAATCAGCAAACAGAGCGTGCCAATACCTTGCTGGCGGGCAAAGATAAAATAGCCCAGACTGCACTGACCGAGCAGCTGCAGATAATCATCAAAGGCCATCTTTTCGCTGAGAATGCGCAGATTCTCCGCACTAAAAAGCGCAAGGCCAGCGCGACGGACTTCATCAATATAGCTGTCGTTATTGGCCGGGTAACCCATCGGCACAATAATATTGACCGTATCACCAAACTGGCGGTGTATCGCTTGCAGCGCGGCGATATGCTCATTGCTACGATCGCCGGAATTGCCGACCAGAATCGTTAACTTGCCGTCACGTTGTTGCTTGTGCGCCAGCGAATTCAGCGCCGGGTCCATACGCGTCGGGAAATAGAGTAACTCACCCGGTACGCCCGGATGACGGCTCGCAAACCATGCCAGATCGCCACGGGTGGCGAAAATCGTGCCGCTGCGGCGCTGGGCTAAGCGACGCAGCGGGTAAAAAAGACGGAACTTAAGGCTACGCGACACTTCATACAGATCCGCGCCCCAGGCATGCCAGTAAAACTGGTCGCGCTTGATGGCCCCGCGTAGAAGCGCCAGCCACAGGCTAAAATTAAACTGGCCGTGGAAGAAAAAACGTTGCTGGCGTTGGGCTTTGGCTTTTTGCACCACGGCGTTTGCCAGCGCTTTCTTGCCCGGATAGAAATGCAGCGTCAGCGCCGGATACGCTGCGCTCTGCCCCTCGTCACGCCCGGCTATCATAAACTCGCGCGCGTGCTCGCCTGATGCCGCAAGATGGTCGTTAAAAAACCGCAGCACGGTCTGATTATGATGCGGGATATCCGATCCCAGTACGTGAATAAGTGCAGTCATGACTTCTTACGCCAAATCAAAAAAACGCCGCAACAGAGGGCGAAATAAATAATGTATGTGGCCATATAGGCCTGCGCAGCCCCGGCAGCGCCGTGTGCCGGGATCAGCCAGCGAGAAAACAGCGTCAGCAGCGCAAACTGGCTCACTTCCGCCAGAATATAAAAGCGCAGCGAAGCTTTAGCGATCACCAGATAACCAAAAACGTAAGCACCCACTTTCAGTACATCGCCGACCAGCTGCCAGGCAAAGAGATCGCGCATGGCGATAAACTTGTCGGAAAACAAAACCCAGATAGCCACATCGCGCAGCAGCCAGACGCAGAGGCTTACCGCTGCGACGGCGGGCAACACAAAGCTGAGCGACTTAACGATTTCGCGGGAGATCTCCTGTTTTGTCGTCAGTCTGGCTAATGTTGGCAGCAGATACACGCTAAATGAAGCTGTTATAAATTGTAGGTAGGCATCTGAAATACTGCTGACCCCCTGCCAGATCCCGACCTCATCCCAGCTATAGTGCGCCGCCAGCAAGTTTCGCATCATCACATAAGCCAGCGGTAGCGTGACCGAAGTGATAAGCGCCATCAGGGTAAATTTACTCAGTTGCCCGGCCAGCGCCTTATCCCAGCGGGGCTTAAAAAAGGCGAGCGGTATCGAACCCCGGCGCAGCAACATCGCCAGCGCGGGGAAAACAACCAGAGCCGGTACCAGTGCCAGGCCGAGCAATGCGCCCTGATAGCCGCCAACCCGGAAGCACAAATACCATGCGAGCACACCAATAACGCTACCAATTATCAACGACAGCGCATTGCTGGCCGCATCGCGAAAGCCTTTCATCACCGCCAGCAGCAGGTTCGCCCACGCGATGCCCATCTGCACCAGCGCGACCAGACGCACCAGCCCCTGGTACTGAGTATGACCAAATAATCCCTGGCTGATAGGTGCTGCGGCCAGCAGAAAAATCAGCGCCAGCAGCGTGGAAAACCCCAGCACCATTGCCGACGACGTTCCTACCACCACGCGCAGGCGCGCAGGATCGTCGTGATGCCCGGCAACAAACTTCGTCACGCCGTTAAAAATACCGGCACCCGCCAGCACGCCCAGCACAGTGATCAGCTGGCGGAAGTTACCGGCCTGCCCGACACCCGATGGCCCGAAAGCCACCGCAAGGAGTTTGACCACCAGCAAGCCCGCGCCAATTTTGACCAGCGTGCTTGCAGCAGTCCATATCGATGCTTTTGCCAGCGACATATCAGTTGAAGTAGCTCAGAAGTGTGCTGATTACCGTGCGTTGATTGACGGATGACAGATTGTAGAATAGCGGCAGGCGAAGCAAACGCTCACTTTCACGCGTGGTATAAATATCTTCGCCGTGGAATTCGCCAAATTTTTCCCCGGCCGGAGAGGCATGCAGCGGAATGTAATGGAACACCGCGAGAATTTCCGCCTCTTTCAAAAAAGCGATCAGTTTGCCGCGATCGGCCTCATCACGCAGCTTAATGTAGAACATGTGCGCATTATGGCGGCAATCGGCAGGAATGGACGGCAACTCAATACGCCCGGCGCACGCCAGCGGCGTCAGTGCATCATAGTAAGTTTGCCAGAGCGCCAGCCGCTGCTGATTAATACGCTCAGCCGCTTCCAGTTGCGCCCACAGGTAAGCGGCCTGCAAGTCCGCCATCAGATAACTGGAACCGATATCACGCCAGGTGTATTTATCTACCTGCCCGCGAAAGAACTGGCTGCGGTTGGTGCCTTTCTCGCGAATGACTTCGGCACGCTCAACCAGCGCGCGATCGTTAATCAGCGTCGCACCGCCTTCACCACCCGCAGTGTAGTTTTTGGTTTCATGGAAACTGAAACAGCCAATATGGCCGATAGTGCCCAGCGCGCGGCCTTTATAGGTCGACATCACCCCTTGCGCAGCATCTTCCACCACAAAAAGATTATGCCGTTTGGCAATCTCCATAATGGTGTCCATTTCACAGGCAACACCCGCATAATGCACTGGCACAATAGCGCGGGTTTTGTCAGTGATGGCGGCTTCGATACGCGTCTCATCAATGTTCATCGTATCCGGGCGAATATCCACGAAGACGATTTTTGCCCCGCGCAGTACAAACGCGTTAGCGGTTGAGACGAAGGTATAGCTTGGCATAATGACTTCATCGCCCGGCTGGATATCCAAAAGCAGCGCGGCCATCTCCAGCGACGCGGTGCAGGATGGCGTCAACAGCACTTTCGCACTGTGAAAATGCTGCTCCATCCACTGCTGGCAGCGGCGGGTAAAACCGCCATCGCCGCACAGTTTTCCGCTGCCCATCGCCGACTGCATATAGTCGAGTTCCGTTCCCACCACCGGTGGTGCATTAAAGGGAATCATAACGTCACCTGTATAACCACAAGGCAGTGCTTGCCACATTTGCACCGCTATCAATATAACGTTTAAGTGCCGGGGTGTTCCCAAGCTGGGTCGCCACGCGCACAACAGTGAGCTGACGCAGCCGTGCCCAGTGGCACGCCGTCAGCATCAGTTTATCCCCCATGCCGCGCCCGGCCAGCAGGCCAATTCGCGCTTCCTGCGCGTTAAGCTGACGCATGGAGACAAAACCCGAAATATCGCCGTTGTCCCGGCGAAACAGCAAACACTGGTGATCGAACTCGCCTTTTACCGCGTTTTCAATCCATTGGGCATAAAAACGCCCGCTGGCGTCCGGCGGATACCAGGGGGCGCGAAAGCGGCTCTGCACAAAAATGTCAGCCGCCATCTGGCGCAGCGCCGGAATATCGGCCAGCCCGGCGACCTCCGCACCAGGATCGCGCCCCTGCGCAGGCACGCGAACGGAGAGGTCAATTTCGCCCTCCACCAGCTGGAAACCGAGCTGCTGTAACGCATCAAGCGCCTGGGTTTGCGAGGCGTCGAGCTTCACCTGCACGCGTTGCCAGCAGGCAAAATCCGCATGGCTCAGTAACGGTGCTTCGGGGCGCAGGCGCACAATCGCGCTACGCAGACCAAAAAAAGCACTTTCCCACGCCAGCTCTTCCACCGTACCGTGAAGCGTCATGCCGTTTCCTTAGCGCCAGACGCCTTTGGTGTCGACAATATAATCCTGAGTGATGTGACTACCGTCGATTGCTTTAAATTCATTATGATCGACCAGCATCACCAGCACATCTGCTTGTGCCAGCGCATCGCGGGTCGACACAAGCTGGCTGTGCCCGGCAAGCGCTGCCGGTAGCTGGTGAATATTCGGTTCAACCACCAGCGTTTCGCCACCGTGCCACTGGGCGATGCTACGGGCAATTTCCATCGCCGGGCTTTCGCGCAGATCGTCGATGTTAGGTTTAAAAGCCAGCCCGAAGCAGGCGATTTTGATATCGCTGGCGCGCTTACCGCTCGCCGCCAGGCAGTCTGCAACAGTGGTTTTTACCTGATGCAGCACCCAGTGTGGTTTGTAATCATTCACTTCACGCGCAGTACGGATAAGCCGCGCCTGCTCAGGATTTTGCGCGACAATAAACCAGGGATCGACGGCGATGCAGTGCCCGCCAACGCCAGGTCCTGGCTGAAGAATATTCACGCGGGGATGGCGATTCGCCAGGCGCACCAGTTCCCAGACGTTAATCCCCTGATCGGCGCAAATGAGCGATAACTCATTGGCAAAAGCGATATTCACATCGCGGAAACTGTTTTCTGTCAGTTTGCACATTTCTGCGGTGCGGGAGTTGGTCACCACACATTCGCCTTCAAGGAAGATTTTATACAGCTCGCTGGCGCGGGCTGAGCAAACCGGTGTCATGCCGCCAATCACGCGATCGTTTTTAATCAGCTCAACCATTACCTGCCCCGGCAAAACGCGCTCCGGGCAATAAGCAATATTCACATCAGCGCTTTCACCCGCCTGCTGCGGGAAGCTGAGATCCGGGCGTGCCTGCGCCAGCCACTCCGCAACTTGCTCGGTCGCGCCAACAGGCGAGGTGGACTCCAGAATCACCAGCGCCCCCTTGCTGAGCACCGGCGCGATAGATTTCGCCGCCGCTTCGACATACGCCATATCCGGCTCATGTTCGCCTTTGAACGGTGTGGGCACGGCAATCAGGAAAGCATCCGCCGCGACGGGTGTGGTGCTGGCGCGAAGATAACCGCCCTCTACCGCCGCTTTAACTACGCTTCCCAGCTCGGGTTCGACGATATGGATTTCGCCACGATTGATGGTGTCTACCGCATGCGCGTTGATATCAACACCGACCACCTGCTTTTTGCGCGAAGCAAATGCAGCGGCGGTAGGAAGGCCGATGTAACCGAGGCCAATGACAGAAATGGTTGTGAAACTCATAACGTTACTCGATTGTTTTTAAGTGCGTGCAAAATGCGGCTACAGGCCTGGCCATCGCCGTAGGGATTGTGCGCGCGGCTCATCGCCTGCCAGGCATCATTATCCTTAAGCAGGCGGGTGACCTCTGCCACAATGTGCTGGCGATCGGTGCCAACCAGTTTTACTGTCCCTGCTTCGACCGCTTCCGGGCGCTCGGTGGTATCCCGCATCACCAGCACAGGTTTACCTAAAGAAGGCGCTTCTTCCTGGATACCGCCGGAATCGGTGAGGATAAGCCAGGCGTGATCCATTAACCAGAGGAATGGCAGATAATCCTGCGGCTCAATGAGCGTCACGTTTTTGACGTGACTCAAAATTCGGTTTACCGGTTCGCTGACATTTGGGTTGAGATGCACCGGGTAAACAATTTGCACATCATCATGCTGCGCGGCGATATCCGCCAGCGCGTGGCAAATCTGCTCGAAGCCGCGGCCAAAACTTTCCCGGCGATGCCCGGTGACCAGAATCAATTTCTTATCCGCATCCAGAAAAGGATAACGCGCGGCCAGAGAGTTACGCAGCGCGGTATCTTTCAGTACGCTATCCCGCACCCAAAAAAGGGCATCAATGACCGTATTACCCGTAACAAAGATGCGTTTATCAGAAACATTCTCCCGCAGCAGGTTATGGCGGGAATTTTCCGTTGGCGCGAAGTGGTACATTGCCAGATGGCCGGTTAACGTTCGGTTAGCTTCCTCCGGCCACGGCGAAAAGAGATCGCCGGTACGCAGGCCTGCTTCCACATGCCCGACCGGAATTCGCTGATAAAACGCAGCGAGGCTGGCAGCAATGGTCGTGGTAGTGTCGCCATGAACCAGTACCACATCCGGGCAAAAGGATTCGAGAATCGGTTTCAGCCCTTCCAGAATGCCACAGGTAATTTCCGTCAACCCTTGTCCCGGGCGCATAATATTCAAATCATAATCCGGAACAATGGAAAAGAGATGTAACACCTGGTCAAGCATCTCCCGATGCTGCGCAGTGACACAAACTCTTGCCTCAAAGTCAGGATCCTTTGCCAACGCATGTACCAGTGGAGCCATTTTAATAGCTTCTGGTCGTGTGCCAAATACAGTCAGTACTTTCACAACGATTCTCTTTAATTAATGATGAAAGTGCGAAACTCTCATCGCTGACGACGTTTAGTTTGAACGGCGTCGCGTCAATGCAACCCCGGCTCCGGTTAACGCGCCGACAATGCCCCAGATGATCATCAGGAAGGCACGGCGCGGGCTGTCGCGTTTAACCGGTTCTTCCGGCGTTCGCAAATAACGATAGGTCTGAAAACGCGGATCGAGGACAGGGCCAACATTGAGCGTGTTCAGCATGGCCCGATTCTGATCATAGTCCAGATCGAATTGCGGCCCCACCGCCTGGAGGTTTTCCAGCCGAGCCTGTAGCATCGGCCGCCCTAACATAAACAGCTCTGAATCAGGTAATTCATCCGGCGGAACGTCGGTTTCATTGCGGGAAATATTGTGCTGTTCGGCAACCTTCAGCGCCTGCGCGATATTGTGTTGGCGGCGGTTATAAATCGCTTTTGCGACCTCTTCCTGGCGTTTAACCTGCGCTTTCATCTGAATCGTGCGGGCAGCCCATGCGCCCTTTAATTCGTCATTTAAATGGCTGGCCGCGCGCTGGCTGGCAAATGCCACGTATTGACGCAACAGATTGTTCGCGTCCGGCGCGGTTTCGGCAATCAGCTTAACGTTGTCATTCATGTTGCGCGTAATATCCGCAGGCGAGTACTGAATATTGTTGATCAATTCATCCAGCATAGCGGCGTCAGCTTTGCTATTGCCCACCTGGCGCTGCTTGTAATAGTCCGTTTGTAGCCAGAAATCACGGCGGGTATCCCAGGACGCGAGCTGCATGATGAACTCTTTGTAGGCTTCATCCATCACCGAGGGCTGATCCACCGGCGCGAGGCTGGCTTTCACATCCAGATTACGCAAAAATTGCTGCTGGGAATAATATCCGCCCAGCATATTAACGGTTGGACGATCGGTAATC
Organism: Vagococcus sp. WN89Y; assembly: GCF_052220145.1. Classification (NCBI taxonomy): domain Bacteria; kingdom Bacillati; phylum Bacillota; class Bacilli; order Lactobacillales; family Enterococcaceae; genus Vagococcus; species Vagococcus sp. WN89Y. The sequence goes on from NZ_JBQPOM010000064.1 coordinate 59,562, forward strand.
GCAGTCGCGCTCCACTCCTGGCGAGCAAAAAAGGTCCAGGCTAACGCAAGCAGTGCAAACAGCAGCGCCATCCCGACAATCCATAATTTTCCGGCCCACAGAATACGAAACAGTCCCCGGATATCCAGTTCATTTTCCATACCTGCTGAAGGTGCTCCTGACGCTGGTTGACTCATCGCTTTCCCGGTTTTATTTGTTAAGTGTTGAGTGTTGACCTCTGTTACGGCGCATTCTGCGTTTTAGACGTTTGATAAAACGCGCAACTCTCCATGCCCGCTTGATACAGTAGCCATATAAAAAGAAAGATAGCAAAAATAGTGCCAACATTACCCATTCAGGGATGAAATGCAGGTATTCTGTTACCACACCGACCGAAGCCAGCAGCGCGGCCGCAAGCGTTATCAGGACAAATGCCTGCCGGGAAGTAAAGCCAGCGCGCATGATTAAGTGGTGAATATGCTGGCGATCGGCGGAAAAGGGGCTCATCCCTTTGCGCAGACGGCGGAACATAATTGCCACCATGTCCATTAAAGGAATGGCGATAATCCACAGGGCAGTGACAGGGCTTATCGAAGGAGTTTCTCCTTGGGTGGTTTCCAACAACATCCATATTACCGTGAAGCCAATCAGCGTACTGCCAGCATCCCCCATAAACACTTTATAACGCCGCCCCAGGGCACCGAGATTTAACAAAATATAGGGCAAAATAGCAGCGATCATCGCAAAACACCACATTGCGAGACTTAATTGATTATCCAGCAATAATATGATGCCGATCGCCGCAAATGAGACGCATGAAAGGCCGCCAAGAAGCCCATCAATTCCGTCGACCATATTAAAAGCATTAATCGCAGCCCAGACAGCAAAAAGGGTCAATAAATAACCGAATGGGCCAAGAACCATCTCCCATGACCCAAAGATATAGCCCAGGCTACTGAGGTACAATTTACCTACCGTCATCAGCAGCACAGCGATAGTTGCCTGAATAGCAGCCCGGATTTTCACGCTAATATCGAAACGATCGTCCAACGCTCCGACAAACACCAGTACACCTGCGCAAAACAGATAAAGGGAAGCATGGGGGATATAATCATTTGTGATCGCAAATGCAAAGCATACCCCTGCGAACACCGAAATCCCTCCTACCAACGGAATCAAACCTTGATGCCGTTTACGGTAGTTGGGCTTGTCTACCAGACCGACGTATCTTGCCACTTTTCGGGCGCAAAAAAGAAAGACGGAGGTAAACAAGAAAATACTAAATAATTCAGTCAACGCAGTGAGTAAATTCACAATACTAGCTCTCAGCGAATGTTGGTCCTGACACTGTAACGACGGCGCTTTCCTCTCCAGAATGAGGAAGCGTGTCATTCACAGGCATTATTATTTACTTTTCAACCAAATAAGATATCAAAACTCTGAATATCTCATCCAGGGATGGCCTGTGTCGGACAATACCTGTCCCAATGCATATAGCGTATAGCCCATAAATAAAAAACGCCACGTAAAAACGTGGCGTTTCCGGGGTTTATTTACATTAAGAGCGCTTCATCATGTCGAAGAACTCGTCATTGGTCTTCGTCATCGCCAGCTTGTTAATGAGGAACTCCATTGCATCGATCTCACCCATCGGGTGAATGATTTTGCGCAGGATCCACATTTTTTGCAGCTCTTCCTGCGTGGTGAGCAACTCTTCTTTACGCGTACCGGAACGGTTGTAATCGATCGCCGGGAAGACGCGTTTTTCAGCAATTTTACGCGAGAGATGCAGCTCCATGTTACCGGTGCCTTTAAACTCTTCGTAAATCACTTCATCCATCTTCGAGCCAGTATCAATCAGCGCGGTCGCGATAATGGTCAGACTACCGCCCTCCTCTACGTTACGCGCAGCACCAAAGAAGCGCTTCGGACGATGCAGGGCGTTGGCATCCACACCACCGGTTAACACTTTACCGGAAGCCGGTACCACGGTGTTGTAAGCACGAGCCAGACGGGTAATAGAATCCAGCAGAATGATAACGTCTTTTTTGTGCTCAACCAGGCGCTTGGCTTTTTCAATTACCATTTCAGCAACCTGCACGTGACGGGAAGCTGGTTCATCGAACGTTGATGCAACCACTTCGCCTTTCACCAGACGCTGCATTTCCGTCACTTCTTCCGGACGTTCATCGATAAGCAGTACCATCAGCACACAATCAGGGTGATTGTAAGCGATGCTCTGCGCGATGTTTTGCAGCAGCATGGTTTTACCCGCTTTCGGCGGTGCAACGATCAGGCCACGCTGCCCACGCCCGATTGGCGATGCCAAATCCAGTACGCGAGCGGTTAAATCTTCGGTAGAGCCATTACCACGTTCCATACGCAGACGAGAATTGGCATGCAGCGGCGTCAGGTTCTCGAACAGGATCTTGTTGCGCGCATTCTCCGGCTTATCGAAGTTCACCTCGTTAACTTTCAGCAGGGCAAAGTAACGTTCACCTTCTTTAGGTGGGCGAATCTTACCTGAAATGGTGTCACCAGTGCGGAGGTTGAAACGGCGGATTTGGCTGGGGGATACATAGATGTCGTCGGGACCGGCGAGGTAAGAGCTGTCTGCAGAGCGGAGGAAACCAAATCCATCCTGCAGAATCTCCAGCACACCGTCGCCAAAGATATCTTCGCCACTCTTTGCGTGCTGCTTCAGGATGGCGAAAATGATGTCCTGTTTACGCATACGGGCCAGGTTTTCCAGCCCCATATTTTCGCCGAGAGTGATCAGCTCAGAAACCGGCGTATTCTTTAATTCGGTAAGATTCATAATGGTGTGGGTTCTTAAACTCGGGGTAAATCTCGAACTTAATGTTGTGAATGGTATGGCAGGGTCATCCATGCCTGTTAACGGCCATCAACTCATGTCTCATCGGTGCCTGGTCACAGGAAAGTACGCAGAACTGAAACGATAAGACGGAATGAATGATAAGCCCGGAATCTGTCTACTTCTCTCGCGGCGATGCTGCTCTGCGTGAAGTATCGGGGTAATGCAAGATTCGAACAACTAAGGTATGTTCAACGAAGTCAAGTCTAAATTAGCACGGCTGAAGCCGGGCGTCCAGCAATCCAGAGAATTTAGGACTACTGGCGCACCGGCAGAATCCTGGTTTACGCCAGGTTGGCGTCCAGGAACTCTTTCAGTTGGCCTTTAGACAAAGCTCCGACTTTGGTTGCCGCAACTTCGCCGTTTTTGAACAATAGCAGGGTTGGGATGCCACGGATACCATATTTCGGTGCAGTGCCTGGATTCTGATCGATATTCAGCTTGGCAATAGTCAATTTGCCTTCGTACTCAGTAGCGATTTCATCCAAAATCGGAGCAATCATTTTGCACGGTCCGCACCACTCGGCCCAGAAATCAACGAGCACAAGCCCGTCCGCTTTAAGTACATCCGTGTCAAAACTGTCGTCAGTCAGGTGAATAATTTTATCGCTCATATATAACTCCACAGGAATAAGCCTGGTGTGTTGGTGTAGCATAAAACAGCAACGTGTTGATGCCACAATAACCAACTAAAGGTTGACTTTATTTCACCGGATACGCTTTCGTAAAGCAATAGTAAGCTGATATTCTACCACACTATGAGCAAAACACATTTAACAGAACAGAAGTTTTCCGACTTCGCCCTGCACCCAAAGGTGATAGAAGCCCTTGAAAACAAAGGCTTTCATAACTGCACGCCCATACAGGCGCTGGCTCTTCCGCTGACGCTGGCGGGCCGCGATGTTGCAGGTCAGGCGCAAACCGGTACTGGCAAAACGATGGCGTTTTTGACGTCAACGTTTCACTATCTCCTCTCTCACCCGGCTATTGAAGACCGAAAAGTGAACCAGCCGCGCGCAATTATCATGGCGCCGACGCGTGAACTTGCGGTACAAATTCATGCCGATGCAGAGCCATTAGCACAAGCCACCGGTCTCAAAATTGGTTTGGCTTATGGCGGCGATGGCTACGACAAGCAGCTTAAAGTGCTGGAAAGCGGCGTCGATATCCTGATCGGCACAACCGGTCGTCTGATTGATTACACCAAGCAGAACCATATTAACCTGGGCGCGATTCAGGTCGTGGTGCTGGACGAAGCCGATCGTATGTACGATTTGGGCTTTATCAAAGATATCCGCTGGCTGTTCCGCCGTATGCCGGCAACCGATCAACGCTTGAACATGCTGTTCTCCGCCACGCTTTCTTATCGTGTTCGTGAGCTGGCATTCGAGCAAATGAACAACGCTGAATACGTGGAAGTCGAACCGGAGCAAAAAACCGGCCATCGCATTAAAGAAGAGCTGTTCTACCCATCCAACGACGAAAAAATGCGTTTATTGCAAACGCTGATTGAAGAAGAGTGGCCGGATCGCGCCATTATTTTCGCCAATACTAAACACCGCTGTGAAGACATCTGGGGTCACCTGGCTGCCGATGGTCACCGTGTCGGTTTACTGACGGGTGATGTCGCACAGAAAAAACGCCTGCGCATTCTTGATGAGTTCACGCGCGGCGATATCGATATTTTAGTGGCGACGGACGTTGCAGCGCGCGGCCTGCACATTCCTGCCGTCACGCACGTGTTTAACTATGACCTGCCGGATGATTGTGAAGATTACGTACACCGTATCGGCCGTACGGGTCGTGCAGGTGCCAGCGGCAACTCAATTAGCCTTGCCTGTGAAGAGTACGCTCTGAACCTGCCGGCTATTGAAACCTATATCGGCCACTCTATTCCGGTGAGCAAATATAATCCGGATGCTTTGCTTAGCGAACTGCCGCCGCCCAAACGTCTGACCCGCTCACGTTCAGGTAATGGCCCGCGCCGCGGTGGCGCGCCCCGTAATCGTCGTCGTTCAGGTTAAAATATTATGCTCAGCTCCACCTCGCTCTATGCCGCCATTGATCTCGGTTCTAATAGTTTTCATATGTTGGTCGTGCGCGAGGTGGCGGGAAGCATCCAGACGCTTTCCCGCATCAAACGCAAGGTGCGTCTGGCTGCGGGTCTGAGCAGCGATAACCGTCTTTCCCACGAAGCAATGGAACGCGGCTGGCAATGCCTGCGTTTATTTTCAGAGCGATTACAGGATATTCCTCAGCAGCAAATCCGCGTGGTGGCGACCGCGACCCTGCGCCTGGCGGTTAACGCCCAGGAGTTTATTGATAAAGCGCAGGAGATCCTCGGCTGCCGCGTACAGGTCATTAGCGGCGAAGAAGAAGCGCGCCTGATTTATCAGGGAGTCGCCCATACAACCGGCGGAGCCGATCGGCGTCTGGTGGTCGATATCGGTGGCGCAAGCACCGAGCTTGTTACCGGTGTGGGCGCACAAACCACCTCACTTTTTAGCCTGTCGATGGGCTGTGTCACCTGGCTGGAACGTTATTTTACCGACCGTAATCTGGCGCAGGAGAATTTCGATACCGCCGAACGTGCCGCGCGTGAAGTGCTGCGCCCCGTTGCCGATGAACTTCGTCGTCACGGCTGGAAAGTCTGTGTTGGCGCGTCCGGCACCGTACAGGCGCTGCAAGAAATCATGATGGCGCAGGGGATGGACGAGCGTATTACGCTTGTTAAACTCCAGCAGCTCAAGCAGCGGGCCATTCAGTGCGGGCGTCTTGAAGAGCTTGAAATTGAAGGGCTTACCCTTGAGCGGGCGCTGGTGTTTCCTAGCGGCCTGGCGATCCTTATCGCTATTTTTACCGAGATGAATATCGAAAGCATGACGCTGGCTGGCGGCGCGTTACGCGAAGGTCTGGTGTACGGCATGCTGCATCTGGCGGTGGACGAAGATATTCGTAGCCGCACACTGCGCAATATTCAGCGTCGGTTTATTATTGATATCGATCAGTCGAAACGTGTCGCAAAGCTGGCGGAGAAGTTCGCGCAAGCGGTGAAAAAAGAGTGGGAACTGGAGAGTTATAGCAGCGAAATTCTGCAAGTTGCCTGCGAACTCCATGAAATAGGCTTAAGTATTGAGTTTAAGCAGGCGCCGCTGCATGCCGCCTGGCTGGTGCGCAATCTGGACTTACCTGGCTTTACGCCCGCGCAAAAGAAGCTCCTCGCCACGCTGTTGTTAAACCAGACCAACGCAGTGGATCTCTCTTCTTTGCACCAACAAAACGCCGTACCGCCACGTATGGCAGAACATCTGTGCCGCCTGCTGCGCCTGGCGATTATTTTTGCCAGCCGTCGGCGCGATGATTTGCTGCCGGAGATTATTATCTCTGCGCAGGGGGAAAAACTGCTGCTGAAGCTGCCGGAAGGCTGGCGCGAAAGCCACCCGCTCGGCGCTGAAATGCTTGATCAGGAAAGCCAGTGGCAAAGCTACGTCCACTGGCCGCTGGAGATAAACTAAGCGTTATTTCTCCCTGGCTTTCGCCAGCATCGCGCGGATGTTCGCAACATTTGCCTGCCCTTTATGCATCCGCTCCTCGGCGCTAACAACTTTGCGCTCTTGTTCCCAAATCACATCGTCCTGCGGCAACTCCAGCAGGAAACGACTCGGCTCAGGACGTACCAGCTCGCCATACTGACGGCGCTCTTTGCAGAGGGTAAATATCAGCTCTTTCTGCGCACGCGTAATGCCGACATACGCCAGCCGACGCTCTTCATCGACATTGTCTTCGTCAATACTGCTCTGGTGCGGCAACAAGCCCTCTTCCATGCCGACCAGGAACACATACGGAAACTCAAGCCCTTTAGAAGCATGAAGCGTCATCAACTGCACCTGATCGGTTTCTTCATCGCTCTCGCCGCGCTCCATCATATCGCGCAGCGTAAAGCGTGTAACCACCTGATCCAGCGTCATTGGCTCATCCAGCTCGCTGCCTTCGAGCATTTCGGTCATCCAGCCAAACAATGTATTGACGTTTTTCATGCGCATTTCGGCTGCTTTTGGGCTGGGCGATGTTTCAAAGAGCCAGGACTCGTAATCAATGCCGTGAATCAAATCACGCACTGCCGCCACCGGTTCACGCTCCACCAGGCGCTGCACTTCGCCAAGCCAGTGGGTGAAGCGCACCAGCGATTCATAACCACGGCCAGAAAGCGTCTGATTAAGGCCGACATCAAAGCTGGCGGCAAACATGCTTTTATTGCGCAGCATCGCCCATTCACCCAGTTTTTGCAGCGTCGCCGGGCCAATTTCGCGCCTGGGCGTATTCACAATACGCAAAAACGCGCTGTCATCATCCGGGTTGGTTAGCACGCGCAGATAGGCTAATAAATCTTTGATTTCCGGGCGTGAGAAGAACGAGGTACCGCCAGAAATTTTGTACGGGATGCGGTTTTGCATCAAAAATTTTTCAAATACCCGTGACTGATGGTTGCCACGGTAGAGAATAGCGTAATCCTTATACTGCGTTTTATTCACAAAGTGATGAGCAATCAGCTCGCCTGTAACACGCTCGGCCTCATGTTCTTCATTGTTTGCACTCAGGACTTTCAGCTCTGGCCCGTAACCCAACTCGGAGAAGAGGCGCTTTTCAAAAACGTGCGGGTTATTAGCAATTAAAATATTCGCCGCTTTCAGAATACGCCCGGATGAACGGTAGTTTTGTTCCAGTTTGATGACCTGCAACGCCGGGAAGTCCTGGCTCAGCAGCACGAGGTTTTGCGGCCGGGCGCCGCGCCAGGAATAGATAGACTGATCGTCATCGCCAACCACGGTAAAACGCGCGCGTTGGCCAACTAACAGTTTAACCAGCTCGTATTGACTGGTGTTGGTGTCCTGATATTCATCCACCAGCAGGTAGCGAATCTTGTTTTGCCAGCGCTCCCGCACTTCTTCGTTACGTTGCAGCAATAACGTCGGCAGCAAGATCAAATCATCAAAATCGAGTACGTTACACGCCTTCATATGCGCGTCATACAGGCCGTAGCAGTGAGCGAAAATACGATCGCGCTCGCCCTTCGCCTGCGCGGCGGCCTGCGACGGTGTTAACAGATCGTTTTTCCAGTTTGAGATCGTCGAGATCAGCTGCTGCAGCACCACTTTATCGTCTTCGATCAACCCTTGTGTTAAATCTTTGAGCAGCGCGACCTGATCGGTATCGTCGAACAACGAGAAATTCGATTTCATGCCAAGCGCGGCGTACTCACGCTTGATAATGTCCAGGCCAAGCGTGTGGAAGGTCGAAATCATTAGCCCCCGGGCCTCTTTACGCCCGAGCGTTTGCGCAACACGCTCTTTCATTTCACGCGCCGCTTTATTGGTAAAGGTTACCGCCGCAATATGGCGCGCCTGATACCCGCAGCCACGGATCAGATGGGCAATTTTATTGGTGATCACGCGTGTTTTGCCGGAGCCAGCCCCCGCCAGCACCAGGCAAGGTCCGGTGACAAATTCGACGGCTTGTTGTTGTCCGGGGTTTAAACGCATAAGAAAATCGCTCAATGAAAGTCAGGGAAGGAAAATGTATAAAACTTAACAGGCAGCGCACCGATAAGCTCTGCCACTCAGGAGACAGATTGCAGGCCGGAGCATATAAACGCGTGGTAGTATAGCGAGCGTAAACTATTCCACTCAAGGCACGATCATGGCAAAAACGGCAGCAGCACTGCATATCCTTGTTAAAGAAGAAAAATTGGCTCTGGAGCTTCTTGAGCAGATCAAAAACGGCGGCGATTTTGAGAAGCTGGCAAAGAAACACTCTATTTGCCCGTCAGGTAAGAAAGGTGGCCATTTAGGTGAGTTCCGCCAGGGCCAGATGGTACCTGCGTTTGATAAAGTCGTGTTCTCCTGCCCGGTGCTGGAACCCACCGGCCCGCTGCACACCCAGTTCGGCTACCACATCATCAAAGTGCTGTACCGCAACTAACGAAAAAGCCCGGTACGTATGGATACCGGGCTTATCAACCGTTCAGAAAAAATACGTTTTCTACGGGTGCTCAGGCTTGCGGCAAATCTGTAAGCAAATGTCCTCCGGCAACAAAGAGACCGCTGTCTGTTGCCGGAGAGTACGCGCTTTTTCCTGACGAAAAGCAGGAGAATTAGCCAGCAACCGCAATGCGTTTCATATCTGTCATGTATCCGCGCAGCTTCTGACCCACTTTTTCAATGGCATGGCCGCGAATGGCTTCGTTGACGTCGCGCAGCTGTGCGTTGTCCACCGCGCCTTCGGCTATCGGCGTACCCAGATCGCCGGTTTGCAACGTCGTCATAAACTCTTTCAGCAGCGGCACGCAGGCGTAAGAGAACAGATAGTTGCCGTATTCTGCCGTATCGGAAATCACCACATTCATTTCATACAAGCGTTTACGAGCAATCGTATTGGCAATCAGCGGCAGCTCATGCAACGACTCATAATAGGCAGACTCTTCAATGATGCCGGAATCCACCATGGTTTCGAATGCCAGCTCCACACCGGCTTTCACCATGGCTATCATCAGAACACCTTTATCAAAGTACTCCTGTTCGCCAATCTTACCTTCGTACTGCGGGGCGTTTTCAAAGGCCGTTTTGCCGGTCTCTTCACGCCAGGTCAGCAGTTTTTTATCATCATTGGCCCAGTCAGCCATCATGCCGGAAGAAAACTCGCCAGAGATGATATCGTCCATATGTTTCTGGAACAGCGGCGCCATAATGCCTTTCAGCTGTTCAGACAGTGCATACGCACGCAATTTCGCCGGATTAGACAGCCTGTCCATCATCAGCGTAATACCGCCTTGTTTCAGCGCTTCGGTAATCGTTTCCCAGCCGAACTGGATAAGCTTTTCCGCATAAGCCGGATCGGTACCTTCGGCCACCAGCTTATCAAAGCACAGCAAAGAGCCCGCCTGCAGCATACCGCACAGAATAGTCTGCTCGCCCATCAGGTCTGACTTCACTTCTGCAACAAAAGAGGACTCCAGGACACCGGCACGATGACCGCCAGTGGCTGCTGCCCAGGCTTTCGCAATCGCCATCCCTTCGCCTTTCGGATCGTTTTCCGGGTGGACGGCAATCAGCGTTGGCACACCAAAACCACGCTTGTACTCTTCGCGCACTTCAGTGCCCGGACATTTCGGCGCCACCATAACAACGGTGATGTCTTTACGAATTTGCTCGCCCACTTCAACAATATTGAATCCGTGTGAATAACCCAGCGCCGCGCCCTCTTTCATCAGCGGCTGTACCGCACGCACAACATCTGTGTGCTGTTTGTCCGGCGTCAGGTTTACAACCAGGTCCGCTTGCGGGATCAACTCTTCGTAAGTCCCTACTTTAAAGCCATTTTCGGTAGCTTTACGCCAGGAAGCGCGCTTTTCAGCGATAGCTTCGGCGCGCAGAGCGTAGGAAATATCCAGGCCTGAATCGCGCATATTGAGGCCCTGGTTAAGCCCCTGAGCGCCACAGCCGACGATGACCACTTTTTTACCCTGAAGGAAGCTTGCGCCATCGGCAAATTCTTCACGCGCCATAAAGCGACATTTGCCCAGTTGCGCCAGCTGCTGGCGCAAATTCAGTGTATTAAAGTAGTTAGCCATGATGAGACCTCAGTTGTGTTGTGTGTTCCCGCCCTGCTTCGTTAATAACTACGCAGGTATGGCTGCGCGACGAATGATGGCAGGATGCTTTGTTGTTCAGTTCGCTGATTAGCGAGATTGATTCCACTATATGACAGGAAATGCATTGCTTAAATTGATATATTAACAATGTGGTATTGCAATTTATGCAATGCAAATATGTGGAGTCGGTCTCATGGATTTACGCGATCTGAAAATGTTCCTGCATCTGGCGGAAAGCCGCCATTTTGGCCGCAGCGCGCGGGCTATGCATGTTAGTCCCTCCACACTTTCACGCCAGATTCAGCGCCTGGAAGAAGATCTTGGTCAGCCGCTGTTTATACGTGATAACCGTACCGTTACGCTGACTGAAGCAGGCGAAGCGCTGCGTATTTTTGCGCAGCAGACGTTATTGCAATATCAACAGTTGCGTCACGCTATCGATCAACAAGGCCCGTCGCTGTCCGGGGAGCTGCATTTGTTCTGCTCCGTTACCGCCGCGTACAGCCATCTCCCGCCGATCCTTGACCGTTTTCGCGCCGAGCATCCCTCAGTAGAGATTAAGCTGACAACCGGTGATGCAGCCGATGCCATGGAGAAGGTGGTCACAGGCGAAGCGGATCTGGCTATTGCGGGTAAGCCGGAAACATTGCCCGGTGCTGTTGCTTTTTCAATGCTGGAAAACCTGGCAGTGGTACTAATTGCTCCGGCGCTTCCCTGCCCGGTGCGTAACCAGGTGTCACAGGCGGATCCGGACTGGTCAGTGGTGCCGTTTATCCTGCCGGATCAAGGGCCGGTTCGTCGGCGCATTGAGCTGTGGTTTCGACGCCATAAGCTCAGCAATCCGTCTATTTATGCCACTGTTGGTGGTCACGAAGCGATGGTGTCCATGGTTGCGCTGGGCTGCGGTGTGGCGCTCATTCCGGAAGTGGTGCTGGAAAATAGCCCTGAACCGGTGCGTAACCGGGTAATGATTTTAGAGCGAAGCGATGAAAAGACGCCGTTCGAGCTTGGCGTGTGCGTGCAAAAAAAGCGGCTGTATGAGCCGCTTATTGATGCGTTCTGGAAAATATTGCCAGGCCAGAGCACCTTTCATCAGGCATGACAACGCTCGCCGTTATGAGTTTTGCCCGGCGTGATCATACTGCGCCGGTTTCTTAGCAAATATTAACCCGCAAGGAAAAACTGAAACGCCGGGTTATCGCTTTCGTTATGGCACTCATAACCCAGCTCGCTAAGGCGCGTTTCGAAATCCGGCTCATGTTCGCCCAGTTCAAAAGCGGCTAATACGCGCCCGAAATCGGTGCCGTGGCTGCGATAGTGGAAAAGCGTGATATTCCAGTACGTGCCGAGCGTATGCAAAAATTTCAGCAACGCGCCGGGTGATTCCGGGAATTCGAAACTGTACAAGCGCTCCTGTAACGGTTTTGAAGGCCGCCCGCCAACCATATAACGAACATGCAGCTTCGCCATTTCGTCATCAGACAGATCCACCACGCTGTAACCCCCATCGCGCAGCATATCCAGAATCTCTTTCCGCTCCGCCAGCCCACGGCTTAAACGCACGCCAACAAATATGCAGGCATCTTTTGCATCGGCAAAACGATAGTTGAATTCTGTGACTGAACGGCCGCCAAGCAGTTGGCAGAATTTCAGAAAGCTGCCTTTCTCTTCGGGGATAGTCACTGCCAACAATGCTTCACGCTGTTCGCCGAGTTCGCAACGCTCTGAGACATAGCGCAGACCGTGAAAGTTCACGTTCGCGCCGGAAAGCACATGCGCCAGCCGTTCGCCGCAAATATTGTGTTGCGCGATATACTTTTTCATTCCTGCCAGCGCCAGAGCGCCGGACGGTTCAGCCACCGCACGAACATCTTCAAAGAGATCCTTCATCGCCGCGCATATTGCATCGCTATCAACGGTGATAATATCGTCGATATATGCCTGACACAGGCGGAAGGTTTCGTCGCCAATACGCTTCACCGCCACACCTTCAGCGAACAGACCAACACGGGGTAAATCAACCGGCCTCCCGGCATCCAGCGCAGCTTTCAGGCAGGCGGAATCCTCGGCTTCCACGGCAATGACTTTAATTTGCGGCATCAGTTGTTTGATGAGTACAGCCACACCGGCTGCCAGGCCACCGCCGCCGACCGGTACAAATACCCGATCAAGATGGGCGTCTTGTTGCAGTAACTCCAGCGCCAGCGTGCCCTGCCCGGCGATCACCATTGGATGATCGAAAGGGGGAACATAGGTAAAGCCCTGCTGCCGGGAAAGTTCAATCGCTTTGGCTTTCGCCTCGTCGAAATTCGCCCCGTACAGCAGCACTTCGCCACCAAAACTGCGTACCGCATCAACTTTTATATCGGCCGTTGCCACCGGCATCACAATCAGCGAGCGGATACCCAGGCGCGTGGAAGACATCGCCACTCCCTGGGCATGATTGCCTGCCGAGGCAGTAACCACACCATGGGATTTCTGCTCTTCAGTCAGCCCGGCAATCATCGCGTACGCGCCGCGTAGCTTGAAGCTGTGCACTGGCTGGCGGTCTTCACGCTTCACCAGGATGACGTTGTTAAGACGTGACGACAGCTTTTCCATTGCTTGCAGCGGCGTCACCTGCGCCACTTCATACACTGGCGCACGCAGCACCGCTCGTAAATATTCCGCGCCTTCAGGCGCGGCGGAAAGGGGCTGGGATTCGGCCATTGTTAACCCCCAAGTTTGGATTTGTCGCGTACCGCGCCTTTATCCGCACTGGTCGCAAGACTGGCATATGCGCGCAGAGCAAAAGAGACTTCCCGCTCGCGATCTTTGGGTGTCCAGGCTTTATCGCCGCGCGCTTCCTGAGCTTCGCGACGTGCCGCCAGTTGTTGATCGCTCACCTGCAGTTGAATACCACGGTTCGGGATATCAATTGCAATGATATCTCCATCTTCGATCAGACCAATATTGCCGCCGCTGGCTGCTTCCGGAGAAACGTGCCCAATGGAAAGACCCGACGTACCGCCGGAAAAACGCCCGTCGGTGATAAGCGCACAGGCTTTGCCCAACCCCATGGATTTCAGGAAGCTGGTCGGGTAGAGCATCTCCTGCATCCCCGGCCCGCCTTTCGGGCCTTCATAACGGATAACCACCACATCGCCCGCCACGACTTTACCGCCGAGGATAGCTTCAACTGCCGCATCCTGGCTTTCATACACTTTTGCCGGGCCGGTAAACGTCAGGTTACTGTCATCAACACCTGCGGTTTTTACGATGCAGCCGTTTTCTGCGAAATTACCGTACAGCACAGCCAGACCGCCATCTTTACTGTAGGCATGCTCCAGCGAACGGATGCAGCCTTCGGCGCGATCGTCATCCAGCGTATCCCAACGGCAATCCTGCGAGAAAGCTTGCGTAGTACGGATCCCGGCAGGCCCGGCGCGGAACATCGTCTTCACGGCATCATCGTTGGTCAGCATTACGTCATATTTTTCCAGCGTCTGCGGCAGTGTCAGACCAAGAACGTTTTTTACGTCGCGATTCAGCAACCCGGCGCGATCCAGTTCACCGAGAATACCCAGTACGCCACCGGCGCGATGGACATCCTCCATATGATATTTTTGCGTACTTGGGGCGACCTTACACAGCTGCGGCACTTTGCGTGACAGTTTGTCGATATCACTCATGGTGAAATCAATCTCTGCTTCCTGTGCGGCGGCCAGCAAATGCAAAACAGTATTCGTAGAACCACCCATGGCGATATCCAGCGTCATGGCGTTTTCAAAAGCGGCTTTGCAGGCAATCTCTCGCGGCAGTGCGCTGGCATCGTCCTGTTCATAGTAACGTTTGGTTAATTCAACGATGCGCTTCCCGGCATTGATAAAGAGCTCTTTACGATCGGCATGAGTTGCCAGCAGCGAGCCATTGCCAGGCTGAGAAAGGCCCAGCGCTTCAGTCAGACAGTTCATGGAATTAGCGGTGAACATGCCGGAGCAGGAACCACAGGTCGGGCACGCGGAGCGTTCAACCTGCTCGCTCTGATCATCTGAAACGTTAGGATCTGCGCCCTGAATCATGGCATCGACGAGATCAAGCTTGATTATCTGGTTAGAGAGCTTCGTTTTTCCTGCTTCCATCGGCCCGCCGGAGACAAAAATCACCGGAATATTCAGGCGCAAGGAAGCCATAAGCATGCCTGGGGTGATTTTGTCACAGTTGGAGATACACACCATCGCATCGGCGCAGTGCGCATTCACCATATATTCAACGGAGTCCGCGATAAGCTCGCGTGAAGGCAGTGAGTAGAGCATGCCGCCATGCCCCATGGCGATGCCATCGTCTACGGCGATAGTGTTGAATTCTTTCGCTACGCCGCCTGCGGCTTCGATTTGCCCGGCAACCAGTTTGCCCAGATCGCGCAGGTGAACATGCCCCGGTACGAACTGCGTAAAGGAGTTAACGACCGCAATGATTGGCTTGCCGAAATCTGCGTCGGTCATACCGGTTGCGCGCCACAGCGCGCGGGCACCCGCCATATTGCGCCCATGAGTGGTGGTGGCGGAACGATACTTAGGCATACATCTACTCCCAGTCTGTCTAATAAATGGGGCGGTGCGTGACGCCCCATATTTATTTTCTATACTCTAAGGTTCCGAAAGTCGCTAAGCGAGTTCAGACATGCGCCCGGAACCTGAACGGTTATAGTTATTGATTAACTTGATCCAACCAGCCCCATTTGTCTTCGGTTTCCCCGGTGAAAAGACCAAAGAAAGCGTTCTGGATGCGCTTAGTGACCGGGCCGCAACGGCCTTCTCCTACCTGGATACCATCGACGCTGCGAACCGGGGTGATTTCCGCCGCGGTACCTGACATAAATACTTCATCGGCAAGGTATAAAGATTCACGAGACAGCACCTGTTCGCGCACTTCAATCCCTAACTCTTTCGCCAGCTTGATAATGGCATCACGCGTGATTCCCGGCAGAGCGGAGGAGGTAAACGGCGGTGTAAACAGGACGCCATCTTTTACTTCAAACAGGTTTTCACCGGCACCTTCAGAGATATAGCCATTTACGTCCAGCGCGATCCCTTCCTGATAGCCATGCCGACGTGCCTCGCTGCCTACCAGTAATGAAGAAAGGTAATTACCGCCCGCTTTTGCAGCAGTCGGGATTGTGTTGGGTGCCGCACGATTCCAGGAAGAAACCATCGCGTCAATTCCCTGATCCAGCGCTTCTGCGCCCAGGTAAGCTCCCCACGGGAAAGCAGCGATAATCACGTCAGTGGTGTAGTCCGCGGGTGGGTTTACGCCCATTCCCACATCGCCAACAAAGACCAGCGGGCGGATATAGGCACTGGAAAGATTATTTTTTCGAATCACTTCACGGCAGGCTTCCATCAATTCATCAACGCTTTGGGAAACCGGAAAGCGGTAGATTTTTGCAGAGTCGCGCAGGCGCTGCATATGTTCGCGATGGCGAAAGACGACCGGTCCTTTATGCGAGTCGTAGCAACGGATCCCTTCAAAAACTGAAGTACCGTAGTGCAAGGCGTGGGACATTACGTGAACTTTCGCGTCTTCCCAGCGAACCATCTCGCCATTGAACCAAATGTAGTCTGCTTTCTTCGTCGTCATTGTTCTTCCTATTGCGCTAAGGCGCGTATTTGTTGTGATTGTGATGATGTGGCACGCTGCCGGATATCAACCCGGGCGACGTCGACAAGTTTGCTCAACTGGCTAAACAGTAATTCGACAGGTCGCAGACTGGCAACGGTCAATTGGATATTTATGTTTTGCGTATCGCTGGCGGTTTCCATATTCATAGCACATACCCGGAAACCTCGATGCCGCACCACGCGCAGTACGCGCTCTAAGGTTTCCGGACTGAAGCGTGCTTCAACAGCTACCTGATGTTCCATCATGATAATTTCTCCAGCATTTGTGAATTACTGGCGCCGGGCGGCACCAACGGCCAGACATTTTCAAGCTCATCAATTGAGACATGAAGCAGGAATGGCCCGGGGCTTGTGAGCAGGGTGTCCAGTGCCGCTTCAACCTGGTCTTTTCGGGTGATGTGCAGCCCGGGAATGCCGAAGGCGCTGGCCAGTGTGATGAAATCTGGATTGTCGGTCAGGGTCGTTTCGCTATAACGTTCATTGAAGAATAATTGCTGCCACTGACGAACCATTCCTAAACGCTGGTTATCCAGCAATACTATCTTCAGCGGCAGCTGCTTTCGTTTTACGGTGCCCAGCTCCTGAACATTCATCATGAAGGAACCGTCACCGGAGATACAGATTACCGTATCATCCGGGCGGGCAACCTGCGCGCCAACGGCGGCCGGCAGGCCAAATCCCATAGTGCCTAAGCCGCTTGAGGTGATGAAATTTTCCGGACGCGTTATGGCCAGGTGCTGCGCCGCCCACATTTGATGCTGGCCTACGTCGGTCGTTACTACACAATCGGCAGGTTTACGCTCAGAGAGCTGCTTTAACAGCAGCGGTGCATAAATAGCTTCGCCGGGGTGATCATAACGCCAGGCATGTTTGGTGCGTAAATCCGCACAATGCTCGCGCCATTGCTCAATAACCAGTGTTTGTTGCAGCGCGGGCAGCAGGTTGTTCAGATTTCCTACAAGCGCCACATTTGCCTGACGCAACTTACTCATTTCCGCTGGGTCGATATCCATATGGATAACTTTTGCGTTTGGAGCAAACGTATTCAGCTTGCCCGTCACACGGTCGTCAAAACGAGCACCGACGGCAATGAGTAAATCACATTCCTGAACAGCAAAGTTCGCGGCTTTCGTACCATGCATGCCCAGCATACCCAGATATCCGGGGTATTCAGGTTGTACCGCACCTAACCCTTTTAATGTACAGGCAACCGGTATTTGCGTTACCGTTAAAAATTCGCGCAGAGCCGGTACTGCATGCGCCATACCCACACCGCCGCCAACATAAAGCATCGGTTTTTTTGACTGCGCCAGCATCTGGTATGCCTGTTTAATCTCGGCTTGCGGCAATGCGCTGTCATCTACCACGCTGGCAAACCAGGGTTCCGGCGAACCTGTCTCTAACTGGATATCCTTGGGTATATCCACCAAAACCGGCCCCGGACGCCCCGAACTGGCAACATGAAAGGCTTCTGCCATCACTCGCGGCAAATCTTCCAGCGACTCCACCAGGAAACTGTGTTTGGTGCAGGCAAGAGACAAACCCAGAACGTCAACTTCCTGAAACGCATCCGTACCGATAAAAGGCGCGCTGACCTGGCCAGTTATCGCCACAACGGGGACAGAATCTAACAACGCATCGGCCAGACCGGTTATGAGGTTAGTGGCACCTGGACCTGAGGTGGCGATACAAACACCTGTTTTACCCGTCGCGCGAGCATACCCAATCGCTGCCATCGCCGCGCCCTGCTCATGCCGACACAGTAGGTGTTCCACGCCTCCGTCATACAACGCATCGTAAACCGGCATAATTGCGCCGCCTGGATAGCCGAAAACAATATCGACTTTCTGCATTCGCAACGCATGTACGACCCACTGCGCTCCATTCATAGCTAAATCCCCGTCTTAAACTTAGAGCAACAGAATTTTGTGCTATTTCTCATTCTCTGCTCCTTATTTATATTTCCAGGCCATAAAAAAACCCCCGGACCTTTCGGTGCGGGGGTCTTAGTTCGTTAAGGCTTGTTTTTTAAGCCTTTCCTCGTCCAAGTGCAGCCCCGCACGGTGGGATAATAATCACCACCACGCTAATCACGACCAGGCTAATCACTCGTAGAAGGGCTGTCATTTTTGTTCGTTCTTGCTTCATGTTCGAAGGAATACCTAAAGAGGTATCACAGATTTCCAATCATACACAAGAAATATTTATGACCCTTTTTACGAGTTAAGCGAAAAACCGTCAAAAAGCGATTGTTTTATATGACAAAAACAGGAGCTGAAAATATTTCACTGTTGCCGGGCGTATTCCAGCTGTTTTTTTAGGTTAATGACATAAATGCGAGCTGCATTCCGCCGCTTTGGAAAATGCAACATCTTGCAAGAAAAGGCCGGAAAATGGCTCGTAAATGCTGTTTTTTGAGGATGAATAACAAAAAAGAAAAGACGATACTTCGCGGTAAAAAGGAGGGGATATGGCGCTGTCGGTAATTTATACGCGAGCGGCTCTTGGCGTGACGGCGCCGCTGGTCACTGTAGAGGTACATATTAGTAACGGGCTTCCCGGGCTGACCATCGTTGGTTTGCCTGAGACGACCGTCAAAGAAGCACGAGACAGGGTACGTAGTGCAATCATTAATAGTGGATATGAATTTCCGGCAAAGCGGATCACAATCAATCTTGCTCCAGCTGATTTGCCTAAAGAAGGTGGCAGGTATGATTTGCCCATTGCTATTGCGCTCCTGGCGGCTTCTGAGCAACTTACGGCATTTGGGTTAGGGAAATATGAGTTTGTCGGTGAACTCGCACTTACAGGCGCTTTACGGGGTGTTCCCGGCGCTATTTCCTGTGTGATGGAAGCGGTAAAAGCGGGCAGAAAAATTATTATATCTCAGCAGAACGAGGCTGAAGCCAGCCTGGCTGAAACTGAAGCCTGTTTCGTTGCAGCCCATCTTCAGGAAACCTGTGCCTTCCTGGAAGGTAAGCACAAGCTCCGATCGCCCACGCTGACAAGCGAGCAGAATGAGACTCATCACGAAGACTTATGTGATGTTATTGGTCAGGAGCAGGGGAAACGCGCCTTAGAAATAACCGCAGCCGGAGGTCATAATCTGCTGCTTATAGGGCCTCCAGGCACAGGTAAAACGATGCTGGCTAGCCGGTTGAGTAGTTTGTTGCCACCGCTAAGCAATCAGCAAGCATTGGAATGCGCCGCAGTAATGAGCGTAGTGAACGATGCGGTCATTACCCGACACTGGCGCCAACGTCCTTTTCGTTCTCCGCACCATAGCGCGTCGCTGACAGCGATGGTAGGTGGTGGTTCCATACCCGTTCCTGGCGAGATTTCGCTTGCTCATAATGGAGTGCTGTTTTTGGATGAACTACCCGAGTTTGAACGCCGCGTGCTTGATGCGCTGCGCGAGCCGATTGAATCAGGAAAAATCCATATTTCGCGAACACGAGCAAAAGTAACCTATCCGGCACGGTTTCAACTCATTGCAGCGATGAATCCCAGCCCAACCGGCCATTACCGGGGAAACCATAATCGCTGTTCGCCGGAACACACGCTGCGCTATCTGGGGAAATTATCTGGTCCATTTCTCGATCGCTTTGATATGTCGCTTGAAATACCGTTACCCGCAGCAGGAGTAATGAATCAATCGCATAAAAAAGGGGAATGCAGTGCGCAGGTCCGTGAGCGCGTGACCCAGGCACAGGCATGGCAACTGAGCCGTCAGAATAAACTCAATGCTCAGCTTGAAAGCAGCGAAACAAAACAGTTTTGTCAGCTAACAAAGGATGACGGGTGCTGGCTGGAGGGGACATTGATACGCCTGGGTCTTTCTGTACGCGCCTGGCAACGCTTGCTGAAAGTAGCGAGAACTATTGCCGATCTGGAACAACATGAGTCCATCCAGCGAACTCATCTCCAGGAGGCGTTAAGCTATCGCGCAATCGACAGATTACTCATTCACTTGCAGAAGCTATTGGCGTAAAAAAAAGGGCCGCAGCCCTTTTTTCAATCATCGGTATCGGTGTAGTCTTCCGCACCTTCCATCTGTGGTTTACCGCCGGACAGCGTGTGGAAGCGCTTTGGTCGCTTAATGCGAGCCATATACTTGATCCAGACACGTTCTGCTTCCGTGTTTGGTTCCCGTTCGCCGCGGCAAACCGAGACGAACTGCATCTCTTCTTCAGTCTGCGGTGCACGCTTACCGAGCTCCAGCTCGTTAAAAGCATAACCGTGACGCTCAAGTAGTTGAGCCTCTTTGATGGTGAAATCACCGTGACGAGAGAACCCGCGTGGATAATTTTTATTGTCGAAAAAACGATTCGTTGTCGTAAAGCTTTCCGCCATCCTGCACGCTCCTAATTCTTTGGCCGAGCTATTTATGGCGCGGAGTATTAGTTACGCTTGACAGAGTGTAAAACAAAAGATTTAAATCATTACGACAAATAATTTTGTGGAGAAAGCAGTGGATACGGAATTACTAAAAACTTTCCTGGAAGTAAGCAGGACACGTCACTTCGGCCGGGCAGCAGAAGCACTCTATCTGACGCAGTCGGCGGTGAGTTTTCGTATTCGCCAGCTAGAGAATCAGCTTGGAGTTAATCTTTTTACACGTCATCGTAACAACATTCGTTTAACAGCAGCCGGCGAAAAGCTTCTTCCCTATGCTGAAACATTAATGAGCACATGGCAGGCCGCACGTAAGGAAGTGGCACATACGTCCCGCCATCACCAATTTTCTATCGGTGCCAGTGCATCCTTATGGGAATGTATGCTAAGCGACTGGTTGGGGAAACTTTATACTCTCCCGGGAGATTTTCAATTTGAAGCGCGCATTGCTCAAAGGCAGTCGTTAGTGAAGCAATTGCATGAGCGCCAGTTGGATCTGCTAATCACTACTGAAACCCCGAAAATGGATGAATTTAGTAGCCAGTTACTTGGCCATTTCACCATGGCACTTTACAGCGCGGAGCCGGGCAGAAATAAATCTGAGTTGAATTATTTACGTCTTGAATGGGGGCCGGATTTCCAGCAACACGAGGCTGAGTTGATTGCCAATGATGACGTACCAAGGTTAACGACCAGTTCGGCGGAAGTTGCACATCAGCAATTAGCCAGACTAAATGGTTGCACATGGTTGCCTGTTACGTGGGCAACACAAAAAGAAGGGTTACATCCGGTTGCAGATGCCGCTTCTCTTACCCGCCCACTTTATGCAATATGGCTACAAAATAGTGACAAACAGAATCAAATCAAGGAAATTTTTCAGGTCGATATCATTGATTAGTATAGGGAGGAAAGGACGCCGCGCAGGCGTGCTTTTGTCAGGAAACGGGGAATAAAAAGCAAAAAAAATCCTTAGCAGACGCTAAGGATTGTTTCTGGCAGGGGCGGAGGGACTCGAACCCCCAACACCCGGTTTTGGAGACCGGTGCTCTACCAATTGAACTACGCCCCTAATTAGGGTGGCGGAACGGACGGGACTCGAACCCGCGACCCCCTGCGTGACAGGCAGGTATTCTAACCGACTGAACTACCGCTCCACCGAATTTCTTTACAACCACCGGCTTGTTGCACCGGTTTCACTGCTTA
>NZ_JBQPOM010000065.1:0-87385 GCF_052220145.1 Vagococcus sp. WN89Y
CGCCAGCGTTCAATCTGAGCCATGATCAAACTCTTCAATTTAAGTTTGATGCTCATGAATTAAACTTCGTAATGAATTACGTGTTCACTCGTGAGACTTGGTTATTCATTTAGCGTCCGAAGACGTTAAGAATCCAGTCACTCTGAGTGCCCACACAGATTGTCTGATAAATTGTTAAAGAGCAGTTGCGACGCGCTTTAGCGAACTGTCGCGAGGTGGCGTATATTACGCTTTCCTCTTAAAGAGTCAACCCCGATTCGCAGGATTTTTTCTCTTCAACCGACCCGGCTATTTGCGTGAAATGTTTCATCAGCGCCGTGTCGATGGAGGCGCATTATAGGGAGCCTGGCGGGAATGACAAGCGGAAAAATACATTTTTGTTTTAACCGCTCATCTTTTCGTCATAACGGTTATTTTTGGCGCTTTTTGATAGCCGCAGGCAGTTCTGCGAGGCTATTAATTACCCAGTCTGCACTACTTTCCGCTTCCGGCGTTACCGGTTTCCCCGAACGCACCAGCACTTTTGTTCCCACCTGCGCGGCCTCTGCCGCCTGCATATCTTCCATTTTATCGCCTACCATATAAGAAGCAGCCATATCGATGTGCAGATAGTCGCGCGCAGAGATAAGCATTCCCGGATGCGGCTTACGGCAATCGCAGACCTGGCGATATTCCTCGACACTCCCCTGCGGGTGATGCGGGCAATAATAGATGCCATCGAGATCGACACCCCGGTCTGCCAGCGACCAGTCCATCCATTCAGTTAATGTTTCAAATTGCGCTTCCGTGAATTTACCGCGCGCGATGCCGGATTGGTTAGTCACCAGCACCAGCGCAAAGCCCATTTCTTTTAATTCACGCATAGCATCAATGACACCTTCGATAAATTCGAAGCTATCTATTTCATGGACGTAACCGTGATCGACATTTATCGTGCCATCACGATCGAGAAAAATTGCAGGGACTGACTGTGCCACTTACTTTGCTCCTGAAAAAGGCATAGGGTTTTAGTATCTCACGTTTCACAATGCAGGAAAGTGCCACTTCATTCAGAGCGTCATTGATTTAGACGTCTGGATGCCTTAACATCCGCTGTGTTTACGGCATTCCCCGTAACAGGCAGAAGAAAATGCCACGGCTAACTCTTATACGATAAAAATAATCTAATGATTAAACTTTCGAACATTACAAAAGTGTTCCAGCAGGGGAACCGCACTATTCAGGCGCTCAATAATGTCAGCCTGCATGTCCCTGCCGGTCAAATTTATGGCGTTATTGGCGCATCCGGCGCGGGCAAAAGCACGCTGATCCGCTGCGTTAACCTGCTTGAGCGCCCGACGCAGGGCAGCGTGCTGGTCGATGGCCAGGAGCTGACGAAACTTTCAGAAGCAGATTTGACCAAAGCTCGCCGTCAAATTGGCATGATATTCCAGCACTTCAACTTGCTCGCCTCACGCACTGTGTTTGGTAACGTGGCGTTGCCCTTAGAGCTGGATAACACGCCTCGTGAAGAGATCAACCGCCGGGTGAAAGAACTGCTCGATCTGGTCGGTCTGAGCGATAAGCAAGACAGCTACCCGGCGAACCTTTCCGGTGGGCAGAAACAACGTGTGGCGATTGCCCGTGCGTTAGCCAGCACCCCAAAAGTGCTGCTGTGCGATGAAGCGACCAGCGCGCTCGATCCGGCAACAACCCGTTCCATTCTTGAACTGCTGAAGGATATTAACCGCCGTCTGGGCCTGACCATTTTGCTGATCACCCATGAAATGGACGTGGTGAAACGCATTTGCGACTGCGTGGCGGTCATCAGCAATGGCGAGTTGATTGAGCAGAATACGGTGAGTGAAGTCTTTTCTCACCCCAAAACGCCGCTGGCGCAGCAGTTTATTCAGTCCACGCTGCACCTGGATATTCCTGAAGATTATCTGCAACGTTTGCAGCCGCAACCGCAGGCGGACAGCGTGCCGATGCTGCGTATGGAATTTACCGGTCAGTCGGTGGACGCGCCGCTGCTCTCTGAAACAGCGCGTCGCTTCAATGTTAACAACAATATTATTAGCGCGCAGATGGATTACGCGGGCGGTGTGAAGTTCGGCATCATGCTGACCGAAATGCACGGTTCTCAACAGGATACGCAAGCCGCTATCGCCTGGCTGCAAGAACACCATGTAAAAATAGAGGTACTGGGTTATGTCTGAGGCAATGATGTGGCTATTTGCCCGCAGCATCTGGGAAACGTTGTTTATGACCTTTACCTCCGGTTTGCTGGGTTTCGTGGTAGGGCTGCCGTTCGGCGTACTGCTTTATGTCAGCCGTCCGGGCCAAATCATGGAAAACCCCGGTCTTTACCGCGTGATCTCGGCGCTGGTGAATATCTTCCGCTCGATACCTTTTATTATCCTGCTGGTCTGGATGATTCCATTCACTCGCGTGATTGTTGGTACCTCGATTGGCCTGTATGCGGTGATCGTTCCGCTAACCGTTGGCGCAGCGCCATTTATTGCCCGCATGGTGGAAAACACGCTGCTGGAGCTGCCTGCTGGCCTGATTGAAGCCTCACGCGCGATGGGTGCAACGCCGATGCAGATTATCCGTAAGGTTCTGCTGCCAGAAGCATTACCGGGTCTGATTAATGCCGCGACGATAACGCTTATCACTTTGGTCGGCTACTCCGCAATGGGCGGTGCCGTCGGTGCTGGCGGTTTGGGGCAACTGGGCATTCAGTATGGTTACGTAACCTATAATCCGTTAGTGATGAATACGGTACTGGTATTGCTCGTGGTTTTGGTTTACTTAATTCAATTCGCAGGCGATCGTATCGTCCGGGCTGTGACGCACAAATAACGTGACACACAACATTTTACTAGTAAGGAAATAGCACATGGCGTTTAAATTTAAGACCTTTGCCGCAGTAGGTGCCCTGCTCGGTTCTCTGGCGCTGGTCGGTTGCGGCCAGGACGAAAAAGATCCGAACCATATTAAGGTCGGAGTGATTGTCGGTGCGGAGCAGCAAGTTGCCGAAGTTGCGCAGAAAGTCGCTAAGGACAAATATGGTCTGGACGTTGAGCTGGTCACGTTTAATGATTACGTTCTGCCCAACGAAGCGCTGAGCAAAGGCGATATCGACGCCAACGCATTCCAGCACAAACCTTACCTCGACCAACAGATTAAAGATCGCGGTTTCAAACTGGTTCCGGTCGGTAACACCTTTGTCTACCCGATCGCTGGCTACTCGAAAAAAATCAAAGAGACCTCTGAGCTGCAGGATGGTTCTCAGGTTGCGGTGCCTAACGATCCGACCAACCTGGGCCGCTCTCTGTTACTGCTGCAAAAACAGGGTCTGATTAAACTGAAAGACGGTGTTGGCCTGCTGCCGAGCGTGCTGGATATCACCGAAAACCCTAAAAATCTGAAAATTGTTGAACTCGAAGCGCCGCAGCTGCCGCGTTCTCTGGACGATGCCCAGATTGCCCTGGCCGTTATCAACACCACTTACGCCAGTCAGATTGGCCTGACGCCGGAAAAAGATGGCATCTTTGTTGAAGACAAAGACTCCCCGTACGTGAACCTGATCGTTGCCCGTGAAGATAATAAAGACGCGGAGAACGTGAAGAAATTCGTTGAAGCTTACCATTCAGACGAAGTGAACGAAGCGGCAAACAAAGTCTTTAACGGCGGTGCGGTTAAAGGCTGGTAATCTCTTCAGTCTGTAATATCATTCAAGGCGGGCGAAAGCCCGTCTTGTCATTTTCGCACGCGCCTGATTCAATAAGCGGCGTTGAGAACACTACATTGAGGGATACATTATGCGTGCTTTACCGATCTGTTTATTAGCATTGACGCTAAGCGGCTGTTCTTTACTAAGCAGATCTCCTGTTGAGCCGGCAAAAAGCACCGCAGACGCGCCCAAAGCAGAGCCGGTAAAACCCAAAGTGACACGTCCTGCGCCGGTACGCATTATTACTGACGCGACAGAGCTGGTTGGCAAGCCCTTCCGCGATCTGGGCGAAGTGACCGGCGAATCCTGCCAGGCCACTAACCAGGACTCTCCGCCAAACATTCCAACGGCCCGTAAGCGCATGCAAATTGCCGCGTCGAAAAAAGCGAAAGCAAACGCGGTGCTGCTGCATAGCTGTGAAGTGACCAGCGGTGAAGCAGGCTGCTATCGCCAGGCGGTATGCGTTGGCTCGGCTCTCGACATTTCGGCGAAATGAGTACATTTGCGCTTGAGCAGATAGGGGTCATCCGTTCGCCATACAAAGAGAAGTTCGCCGTACCGCGACAGCCAGGACTGGTGAAACACGGCAGCGGCGAGCTTCATCTGCTTGCCCCTTATAATCAAGCCGATGCCGTGCGCGGCCTCGAAGGTTTCAGCCATCTGTGGGTGCTGTTTATTTTCCATCAAACGATGGAAGGTGGATGGCGTCCCACCGTGCGCCCGCCTCGCCTTGGCGGAAACGCGCGAATGGGCGTCTTTGCCACACGTTCGACGTTTCGCCCTAACCCGATAGGCATGTCGTTGGTGGAACTTGTCGATATTCATTGCCATAAAGATCGGGTGATTTTGCGCCTGGGCAGCCTGGATTTGGTTGATGGGACGCCGGTCGTGGATATCAAGCCTTACCTGCCCTTTGCCGAAGCGCTCCCCGATGCCAAAGCCAGCTATGCGCAACAGCCGCCTGCCGCTGAGGTAGAAGTGTCGTTTACGCCGCAGGTCGAGGCGCAGTTTGCCGGGCTGGAAAACCGTTATCCACACCTGAAAGCCTTTTTGCAGGAGGTGCTGGCGCAAGATCCGCGCCCGGCCTATCGCAAAGAAGAAGAGCAGGGAAAATCGTACGCCGTCTGGCTACTGGATTTTAACGTGCGCTGGCGTGTGACGGCCGCTGGTTTTGAAGTGTTTGCGCTTGAGGCGCGCTAATTTTATCTCCCTCTCTTTTGGCAACTCTGCCAGGCTGATAAACTAAACCACTTTTTTTGTGTCAGGTCTGATTAAGGCCTGTTCCGATTGTCCAAATGGAACCGTAACAACATGCGTACTAGCCAATATCTGCTCTCCACCCTTAAGGAGACGCCTGCCGACGCCGAAGTCATTAGCCACCAGCTGATGCTGCGCGCCGGGATGATCCGCAAACTGGCCTCCGGGTTGTACACCTGGCTGCCGACCGGTCTGCGCGTCCTGAAAAAAGTCGAAAACATCGTGCGTGAAGAGATGAATAACGCCGGGGCGATTGAGGTGTCCATGCCAGTGGTGCAACCGGCAGACCTGTGGCAGGAAAGCGGCCGCTGGGAGCAGTACGGCCCGGAACTGCTGCGTTTTGTTGATCGCGGCGATCGTCCGTTTGTGCTCGGCCCGACGCATGAAGAGGTGATAACCGATCTTATCCGTAACGAGCTGAGCTCCTATAAACAGCTGCCGTTAAACTTCTTCCAGATCCAGACCAAGTTCCGTGACGAAGTGCGCCCACGTTTTGGCGTCATGCGCTCCCGTGAATTCCTGATGAAAGATGCGTATTCATTCCATACCTCTCAGGAATCGCTGCAAGAGACTTATGATGCGATGTATAGCGCGTACAGCAAAATCTTCAGCCGTATGGGGCTGGATTTCCGCGCGGTTCAGGCTGATACCGGCTCCATCGGCGGGAACGCTTCGCACGAGTTCCAGGTGCTGGCGCAGAGCGGCGAAGATGATGTGATTTTCTCTGACTCGTCCGACTACGCGGCCAATATTGAGTTTGCCGAAGCGCTGGCACCGCAAACTGCGCGCGCGCCGGCAACCCAGGAAATGACGCTGGTCGATACGCCGAATGCAAAAACCATCGCCGATCTGGTTGAGCAGTTTAATCTGCCCATTGAAAAGACCGTTAAGACGCTGCTGGTGAAAGCGGTGGAAGGGAGCAGCTACCCGCTGGTTGCCCTGCTGGTTCGCGGCGATCATGAGCTGAATGAAGTCAAAGCAGAGAAGCTGCCGCAGGTTGCTGCGCCGCTCACCTTTGCAACCGAAGCTGAAATCCGCGCGGTAATTGCCGCAGGTCCTGGCTCTCTCGGCCCGGTCAATATGCCTGTTCCGGTGGTGATTGACCGTTCAGTTGCCGTGATGAGTGATTTCGCAGCCGGTGCGAATATCGATGGTAAACACTATTTCGGCATCAACTGGGATCGCGACGTTGCCACCCCGGAAGTGGCGGATATTCGTAACGTGGTAGCTGGCGATCCGAGCCCGGATGGCAAAGGCACGCTGCTGATTAAGCGCGGTATCGAAGTCGGTCACATCTTCCAGCTCGGCACCAAGTACTCTGAAGCGCTGAATGCTGCGGTGCAGGGTGAAGATGGCCGCAACCAGATCCTGACGATGGGGTGCTACGGTATTGGCGTAACGCGCGTTGTGGCTGCCGCGATTGAGCAGAACCACGATGAGCGCGGGATCGTCTGGCCGGAAGCCATTGCGCCGTTCCAGGTCGCCATTCTGCCGATGAATATGCACAAATCTTACCGTGTGCAGGAACTGGCGGAAAAACTCTACGCAGAACTGCGCGCGCAGGGTATTGAAGTACTGATGGACGACCGTAAAGAACGCCCCGGCGTGATGTTTGCCGATATGGAGCTTATCGGTATTCCGCACACTATCGTCATTGGCGATCGTAACCTTGATAACGACGATATCGAATACAAATACCGTCGTAACGGCGAGAAACAGCTGATTAAAACCGGGGAAATCCTCAATTACCTGGTCAAGGCCATCAAAGGTTAACGCAAAAAAATGGAGTGCCAGAGGCACTCCATTTTTTATTCCGCACCGCCCTACTGCTGAAGCCGCAGCTCGCGCTCGCGTGCTGCTTTGAACAATCCGGCTTCCAGCGCGCTCATCTGAGATACCGGTTTATCTGACGATGCACTTTCAGTCGGCTTTGCCACTGGCTCAGACGCTTTCTGCGCACCCGCCATACGCGCACGTAATGCATCACGCAAATCCAGCGCTATTTTCTCTGCACGCGGCGTCAGCGTTGCTTCATCAGACGGGGCTCGTACCATAGGCAGAGCGCCATGTCTGGTCCCTTCAAGCTGTTTTGCCAGCATTTCGCCCATCGCCTTAAGCTTCTGCTCGCCGCCTTGTTGCAAAAAACTGTTGCTCGCAAGCTTAACGGGGCTCAAATCCACAGCCATTGTTTGCACCTGTGGTTTTGCACTATCCGTTACATCCGGCGTTTTAATTGTGCCCGATGCGATGCCTTCCTGGAATTTGCGCTCTATTGCTTGCTGGATCATTTCTGCGGTTGGCTGCGGAGCCTGACGCTTACGCAACAGGGAAAACTGTGCCGGGGCGTCCTGGTTTTTTGCCAGAGATACCGGTGAATTACCGACGGATGCCACTCTCGCCATAAAACCAGCCAGTTGAACCGGCTGGCTTTTGGCGGCCTGGCCTAACGCCATAACGCCTTGCACAATGCGGGGGAAATTTACTCTAATCATTGCTGACTCGTTCCAGTTAAAAACCATGATTCTGAGTAGTTAATCTGGATTAAACTTTCAAAAAACGATTAGAAAATATGCGATAAGCGAAAAGAGGTATATTCACCTCAATCGTCGCATCCTTTATCAATATCAAACTCACCTTTCGTGGTTGTCACCAGTACTTTTTGCGCCGCCCCTGTATCCGGGTTCGGTTGCAAAGCAAAATGCCCTTTTATCACCAGTAAGACGGGTTTGGTTTGCGTTCCGCGCGCAGCGGCGTAATCGCGCTCCAGCTGAGCATTGCTGGCAACCATAATTTGCTGGCCAGTGGCACAGTCGGTAAATACCGCCGCATCTGCCCTGTACATATACATGCCGCGCAGGGTCATGGACGTGGCGGGCAGCGCGGCCTTGACCGGTTGTAACGTATAGTTCAGCGTTGACTCAATCGGGTTGCCCTCGGAATCAAGCATCTCCAGAGCATCACCTTTCGCGTGAAAATAGGTTTTTTCGCCGTCGCTATCGGTCAGAATGAGTTTATCGGCGGTGCGCGCCCAGCGCCCATAGGAGGCAAAGCTGGCAGGCTCCTTCGCCCCCAGATAGCGCTGATTCATCACCCAGCTGCCATCTTTTTCCAGAAACAGCGACGTCTCAATGCCTTCACAATCCGCGCAGGGTAAAACACCGCGCCAGCTTTGCTGCATCGATTTTAGTTCTTCAACCTGGGTTGGTTGTACCGTCTCTACATCACGGTTGTTACAACCCATCAGCGAAAAAAATACACACCCTGCCAGCACCGTTAAAATCGCTTTTTTCACGTTCCCTTCCTTTTATAAGCCCTGTTACCCGTCACCCTTCATGGCGACGCACTTTTCCGCGTAGCGCTTTTACTGATGATTTTTGCGCCTTACCTGCCAGCCGACGCTCTTTTGAAGCACGCGTCGGGCGGGTGGCCCTGCGGCTTTTTTGCACTACGGTCAATTCTTTGATCAGCGCCACCAGCCGGGCTATCGCCGCCTCGCGGTTCATCTCCTGGCTACGGTACTCCTGCGCTTTGATAATTATCCAGCCGTCTCCTGAGATCAGATGGTGCGAGGCCTCCAGCAAACGCGCCTTGTAGTACTCTGGCAGGCTTGAGGCCCGAATGTCAAAGCGCAAATGGATGGCGGTCGAGCTTTTATTAACATGCTGACCGCCCGCGCCTTGCGCCCGCACAGCGGTGATCGTCAGCTCCTCCTCGGGGATAGACACCGTTCGGGAGATTTCAATCATGACTGCTGCCAGGCTTCAAAATGGAACTCCCGGTTCTGGCTATCGTCCGAGAGCCAGATTGCGCCTTCCTGCAACGTCGCCTGTAATGTCATGGTGCGCCCGGCAAAAGCGCTCAGCGCCGCCAGCTGTTCATCATCCAGATACCAGATGCTCAGATTAGTAAAACCAGCGCAGCGCGCTTGATTTTGCTGCCACCAGATTTGCGCCGCCCGTGAATTATAGGTAAACAGCGCGACCTCTTTCGCCTGGGTGCAGGCTTTCTTCAGCCGCTTTTCGTCAGGTAAACCCAGCTCTATCCACAGATCAATGCCAAGATAGTCATTGCGTAGCCAGGCTTCGGGTTCGTCTTCTGCGCATAAACCGCGCGTGAATTGCAGACGCTCGTCGGCATATTTTATCCATGCCAGCAGGCGCAGCATCATGCGCTCCTGTGTTTCGGAAGGATGACGGGCCAGCGTTAGTGCGGCATCTAAAAACTGATTACGATCCAGGTCGGCCACATTCACCGCTGCTTTATAAATTGTCGCTTTAAGCGCCATAACATCCCTCCTGCATAAATTGGTGCTCATTGTAGCGAATCTACGCATAACGCGCTGTTATCTCTTGCTCCCCGGTATTTATTGAAAAGCTTAATGGTTAACAAGGTGTGTTATAGTCACCTTGCGAAACAGAGCTAACCTTCGTAGGCTTAGTGTTATCTCACAGTAACGTCAGGTTGCTGACAGGAGGTGATGTGAACAATTATTGTGAGTTAGTGCGTAAACGCTATGCGGAAATCGCCAGCGGAGAGCTGGGCTATGTCCCGGACGCGCTGGGGTGCGTATTAAAAGTGCTGAATGAAGTGGCGTCGGATGACACCCTTTCAGAGTCGGTCAGAGAAAAGTCGGCATATGCAGCCGCGAACTTACTGGTGAGCGATTATGTCAATGAATGATGACTATCAACCCATCAATTGTGATGATTATGACAACCTTGAACTCGCCTGCCAGCATCATCTGTTACTGGCGCTGGAACTGAAAGATGGCGAGGTGCTCAATGCCAGGGCTAACGATTTAGTCTCTCGTAAAAACGTAGAATATCTGGTAGTTGAGGCAGCCGGTGCAACGCGCGAGCTGCGTCTCGACAAAATTACCAGCTTCAGCCATCCTGAAATCGGCACCGTTGTGGTGAGCGAGTCCTGATTATTTTGGCGGGCAGCGCATATGTTGCCCGTTATCTTTGCCACTCCAGGCGTACTCCCTGCTCGCCCTCGCCCTTCTGACCTTGTTGCGTAACAAACCGATCCGCTGCCGCAATCAACGTCTCGCCGTAGAACAGCAGCGGCGTGGTGTCACGCAGCCAGGGCGCAACCTCCAGCTCCTGCCAGATTTTCTTAAGCTTACGCCCGCCGCTGCGCCCGACAATATGTAACAAACCCGGTGCCTGAAAGCGCACGCTAACCGTTTCCTGTGGCTCCGGTGCGCGCAGCTCCCCTCCCGGCAGTAAAAATAACGAACCTAACGCATCCGGCAGGGTAAGCGTGCCGGGCAGCGCCCATATAAGCTCGGTGTCGCGCTGACCTGCAATGTTTTTAACCCACCACAGGCAGTCCTGAAAACGGCGCACCGCAAACTCGCCAAAACGCAGGCAAGGCGTGGCGTCCTCGCGTGCCAGCGCGACTTCCTGCCAGATTCGGTTCAGCATCGCGCGCGAGGGCATCACCGCGCCCTGCTGTGCCAGCCAGCGGCGTAACAGCGCGGCGCGCCGGACATCGCTGAGTTCACGCAATGAGGCGATACGTAACGCACCGTTATCCGCGATCGCAGCCGCAAGCTCTTGCGCCAGTAGCTCATCAAGCAACTGTTCCTGCTCGCCACACAGCGCCGCGCTGCGCGCTGTCGCCTGCGCAAAATGCGGCCAGCGGGCCATCAGACGGGGCAAAACCTCTAAACGCAGAAAATTACGATCGAAGCTGGCATCGCCGTTGCTTTCGTCCTCAATCCAGCTCAGGGCGTACTGCTGCGCCCATTGTTCAAGCGTGCCCCGGCTGTGGCGAAGCAGCGGGCGGATAAGCTGTGTGCCGGCAAACGGCATGCGCTCAGGCATCGCGGCCAGCCCCGCCGGGCCGCTGCCGCGCTTTAATGCCAGCAAAAAAGTTTCGCACTGATCGTCCAGATGCTGGGCGGTAAGCAGCACTTCGCCAGGCATCAGTGCATCAGCGAACGCCTGATAGCGCGCTGCACGCGCCTGCGCTTCAATGCCTTCGCCATTATTTACCAGCGTGACGCGCACCACCACCAGAGGGATTTGCCATTGCGCGCAGAGCTGCTCGCAGTGCGCCACCCAGCTATCGGCAAACGGGCTAAGCCCATGATGAACATGGATTGCACGCAGTTGTACACCCGGCTGTCGGGTGCGCAAAAGCAGCAACTGGTGCAGCAAGACGGTCGAATCCAACCCGCCGCTAAATGCCACCAGAAAATGGCGCGCGTCGGCGGGCAGCGATACAAACAGTGGCGTGGTCATAGGAACATTCAATACAGAGATAGTGCCCGGCACGTTACCGGGCAATCTTAAGCCTGGCAAGCATTACTGCTGGTACAGCTCCAGCGGCAAACCGTCGGGGTCGTTAAAAAAGGTAAAACGTTTGTCGGTACACGGATCGATGCGAACCTCTTCGCATTTTACGCCATGCGCGGTGAGATGAGCTACTGCCTGGTCAATATCATCAACGCTGAACGCCAGATGGCGCAGGCCGCAGGCTTCCGGGCGGCTGGGACGCTGGGGTGGAAAAGGGAACGAAAACAGCTCAATAACATACTCCCCGTTCAGGGCAAGATCGCCTTTCCACGAATCGCGCGCTTCACGGTAGACTTCGCTTTGCAGCGTAAAACCGAGGATATCGCAATAGAATGCTTTGCTCTTTGCATAATCAGTTGCAATGATGGCGATATGATGAACTTTTTTTAATCCCAGCATGATTTCTCCTTTTTACGTCACCCAAACTTACGCCCGCCTGCCGCAGCCCGCAAGTTATCAGCGCGCTTTTAGGACTCGTACCCGGTAGACGCCTTCCTCGTCACGCTTCGTGCCGTGAATATCTGTCTCAAACCCTGGATAGTGACGGCCAATCGCGCAAAGCATCAGCAGAAAATCCAGCACCGCCCGGCTGTGTTCGGTGATTTTTTCCCCCGGCATCACCAGCGGCACACCGGGCGGGTAAGGTAGGATCATATTGGCCGAGACGCGCCCGACCAGATTCTCCAGTTCGACCGTTTCGACATCTCCCTGAATCTGCCGCTGCCAGGCCTGGTGCGGTGTTAAGGTCATCTCCGGCAGCACATCGAAGGCCTGCAACATCAGGCGCGGCAGATCGTGCTGGCGAATAAGCTTATGGATCCCTTGCGCCAGATCCTGGATGCGCATGTTACGGTAGAAGTCCGGATCTTCGGCGTAGAGATCCGGCAGCATATTTTTCACCCGCAGGTTGAGATCGTAGGCGCGTTTAAACTCCATCAGCCCGCGCAATAGCCCCATCGCTCGGGTCTTATCAATGCCAATACTGAACAAAAACAGCAGGTTGTACGGCCCGGTTTTTTCTACCACCACGCCGCGCTCATCAAGAAATTTCGCCACCAGCGCGGCAGGGATCCCCTCTTCGCTCATGACACCCTGCTCATCCATGCCCGGCGTCAGGATCGTGACTTTGACCGGATCGAGAAACATATGGTTGGCATCCGCATCGCGAAAACCATGCCATTGCGCGTTGGGCGTCACCGGCCAGCAGTCGGCTTCGTCTATCTCCGCTGGCTGCCAGATATCAAAAAACCAGCCGTCCGCCTCCTCTTTCAGTCGCTGAACCTCTTTGCGAAAGTGCAGCGCCCGTTCCACCGAGCGGTTAATCAGCCGCTTACCCGGATTGCCACGCAGCATCGCCGCCGCCGTTTCAATCGAAGCCACCAGCGGATAACTCGGCGAGGTGGTGGTATGCATCATAAAAGCTTCGTTAAAGGTATCTTCGTCATATTCTCCCTTTATATGAATAAGCGATGCCTGGGAGAATGCCGCCAGCATTTTATGCGTCGATTGCGTTTCAAAAATCACTTTTCCCGGCACTCGCTCGCCGCTCATGCCGCTCTTTCCCGCATAGATCGGGTGAAAATTGGTGTAGGGCACCCACGCTGAATCGAAATGGATCGACGGGACTTTGAGCGTTTTTTTGATCCAGTCAGTGTTATAAAGCAGGCCGTCGTAGGTGGAGTTGGTGATAACCGCATGCACCGGCCAGCTGGCGCCGGTGGTTGTTGCCACTT
The DNA here is from genome assembly GCF_052220145.1 of Vagococcus sp. WN89Y. Lineage (NCBI taxonomy): Bacteria > Bacillati > Bacillota > Bacilli > Lactobacillales > Enterococcaceae > Vagococcus > Vagococcus sp. WN89Y. Next base: position 13,014 of record NZ_JBQPOM010000065.1, read on the forward strand.
TTTGCTCGATACTGGCTTCGCTAAATTCCCGCCGGGGAATACCGCCCAAAATGCCCAGCGCATTGCGTCCTGGTTTTAGCCAGAGCGGCACCACATCGCTCATCATCAGCAAATGGGCGAGCGATTTATGGCAGTTGCGGTCAATGAGCAGCGTACTGCCAGCGGGGGCTGCGTACATGCCGACTATTTTGTTGGAGGTCGAGGTCCCGTTGGTCACCATATAGCTCTGCTCGGCGCCGAACGTGCGCGCGATATACTCCTCGGCCTCCAGGTGCGGGCCGGTATGATCAAGCAGCGATCCCAGCTCCGTCACGGAGATCGAGACATCGGCTTTTAACGTATTGCCGCCGAAAAAGTCGTAGAACAAACAGCCAACCGGGCTTTTTTGATAGGCGGTACCTGCCATATGCCCTGGCGTGCAGAAGGTGTACTTTCCCTCCTGCACATAGGTAAACAGCGCCCTGGTGAAGGGTGGCGTGATGTTTTCCAGATATTCTTTAGTGTACTGTGCGATGCGCGTCGCGATATCGTCGGCAACGCCAAGCGCATATTCAAAAAACCACAGCGCCATACGCATATCCTGGGCGCTGATATCCATCGTCGAATGGGTGTTGATAAAGGCGTAGAGCGGCAGGTATTCATTGAGCTGATTAATTTCGCTGCACAATTCGACCGAGTATTCATCCCAGTCAAAGATAACGCCGCAGATGCGCGGGTTATGTTCGATAAATTTCAGCAGGTCAGCACGGTTTTGTGGCCTGATCAGCTGAAAGCCTTTGCGCTGTAATGCCTGCTCCAGTTCTTTAATCGGCTCATCTTTGTAGAAAACCCCCTGCGCTCCCATTATGGCAATAATATTCACAGCTACCTCCTTTAAAAACATCCACTAAGCATAGTTGAGGTAAACCGCAGGCATAAAAAAGCCGCACACAAGGTGCGGCCTGGTAACGATACATGAGGATCAGGCGTAGCCGTAGCTCATCAGACGCTGGTAACGGCGGTTACGCAGATCGTCTTTGCTCAGCACATCCAGGTCGGCAAGATCGGCCAACAGCTGCGCTTTCAGCGAAGCCGCCATTGCTTCCGGGTTGCGATGCGCGCCGCCCAGCGGTTCCGGAACAATGGAGTCGATCAGTTTTAGCTCTTTCAGGCGCGGCGCGATGATGCCCATCGCTTCGGCAGCCAGCGGAGCTTTGTCGGCGCTTTTCCACAAAATGGATGCGCAACCTTCCGGCGAGATAACCGAATAGGTGCTGTATTGCAGCATGTTCACCTTGTCGCCAACGCCAATCGCCAGCGCACCGCCGGAACCACCTTCACCAATCACGGTGCAGATAATCGGTACGTTCAGACGCGACATTTCGCGCAGGTTACGCGCAATGGCTTCTGACTGGCCGCGCTCTTCAGCGCCAACGCCAGGGTACGCGCCTGGGGTGTCGATAAAGGTAATGATCGGCATATTGAAACGCTCGGCCATTTCCATCAGGCGCAGCGCTTTGCGGTAGCCTTCCGGTGCCGGCATACCAAAATTGCGGCGAATTTTCTCTTTGGTTTCACGACCTTTCTGATGACCAATGATCATCACCGGACGCCCGTCCAGACGCGCGATACCGCCAACGATGGCTTTATCGTCGGCATAAGCACGGTCGCCTGCCAGCTCGTCGAACTCGTCAAAAGCCAGACGGACGTAATCCAGCGTATAAGGACGCAGCGGATGGCGTGCCAGCTGAGCAACCTGCCATGCACCCAGATCGGCGAAGATTTTGCGCGTCAGCTCTACGCTTTTTTCGCGCAGACGATGCACTTCTTCGTCAATGTTAATATCCAGTTTTTCATCCTGACGGCCAACGGCGGTCAGAGAATCGATTTTCGCTTCCAGCTCGGCAATCGGCTGTTCGAAATCAAGGAAATTCAGACTCATAGTATTCCTGTATTAGTCAAACTCCAGTTCCACCTGCTCCGAACCTATGAGGCCACGCAAATCGTTGAGTAAACGATCGCTCGGAGAGACACGCCAGGTTGCGCCGAAACGTAACCGTGCGCGTGCATCCGCCCTCTGATAGTAGAGATGTACTGGAATGGTTCCCGAGCGATGGGGTTCCAGAGACTGACGGAGTCGGTTTAAAAGCTGGTCATCAATTTGCCTGTCCGTCAGCGAGATAGCAAGCCCACGGGCGTATTTTTCCCGGGCTTCGTCAATGTCCATAACTTCGCGGGCAGTCATTTTAAGCCCGCCGCTGAAGTCATCAAAGCTGACCTGTCCGCTGACGATAAGTATGCGGTCTTTTTCCAGCAAATGCTGGTATTTATCCAGTGCGTCGGTGAATAACATCACCTCCAGACGCCCGGAACGGTCATCCAGCGTACAGATGCCGATACGATTGCCGCGCTTGGTGACCATAACCCGCGCGGCAATGACGAGCCCCGCCGCCGTGGTCACTTTCCCACGTTCGGTCGGATGCATGTCTTTGAGCCTGTTGCCGCCGACATAGCGCTCAATTTCTTTTAAATACTGGTTAATCGGGTGCCCCGTCAGGTATAAGCCTAACGTTTCCCGCTCGCCATCAAGCTGCACCTGCTCCGGCCACGGCTGGCAGTTGGCGTAGGACTGCTCAATTTGCTCCGGCTCTTCCGCCAGTACGCCAAACATATCCGCCTGGCCGATAGCTTCCGCTTTTGCGTGCTGATCGGCGGCTTTCAACGCATCGCCCAGCGAGTTCATCAGCGCTGCGCGATGCGGCCCGAGACGGTCGAACGCCCCGGACATAATCAGTTTTTCCAGCACCCGGCGGTTCAGCTTTTTGATATCGGTGCGGGCGCATAAATCGAACAGCTCGCGGAAGTAGCCGCCGTTATTGCGCGCTTCGATAATCGCTTCAATCGGCCCTTCGCCCACGCCTTTAATCGCGCCGATGCCATAAACAATTTCACCGTCGTCGTTGACGTGAAAATGGTAGAGACCTGAGTTAATGTCCGGCGGCAGAATTTTCAGCCCCATGCGCCAGCATTCATCCACCAGGCCCACCACCTTCTCGGTGTTGTCCATATCAGCGGTCATTACCGCCGCCATAAACTCCGCCGGATAGTGCGCTTTGAGCCACAGCGTTTGGTATGAAACCAAAGCATAGGCAGCAGAGTGCGATTTGTTAAACCCGTAACCGGCAAATTTCTCTACCAGGTCAAAGATTTTCATCGCCAGCTCGCCGTCGATGCCGTTCTTCTGCGCCCCTTCAGCAAAGGTGCCGCGCTGTTTGGCCATCTCTTCCGGCTTTTTCTTACCCATCGCACGACGCAGCATATCCGCGCCGCCGAGGGTATAACCGGAAAGCACCTGGGCTATCTGCATCACCTGTTCCTGGTACAGGATGATGCCGTAGGTCGGCTCCAGTACCGGCTTCAGGCTTTCGTGCTGCCACTGAACGTCCGGGTAGGATATCTCTTCACGCCCGTGCTTACGGTCAATAAAGTTATCTACCATGCCCGACTGCAACGGCCCCGGGCGGAACAGGGCCACCAGCGCTATCATATCTTCGAAGCAGTCAGGTTGCAGGCGCTTGATAAGATCTTTCATGCCGCGGGATTCAAGCTGGAACACCGCCGTGGTTTCCGAGCGTTGCAGCATATCGAAGCTTTTTTTGTCGTCCAGCGGAATGGCGGCGATATCCAGCGGCGGCTCGCCATTTTTCTCACGCCGGGCGTTTATCATTTCCAGCGCCCAGTTAATGATGGTCAGCGTGCGCAAACCGAGGAAGTCGAACTTCACCAGGCCTGCATATTCGACGTCGTTTTTATCAAACTGGGTGACCGGATGCTGCCCGGCTTCATCGCAATAAAGCGGGGCAAAATCGGTGATTTTCGTCGGCGCGATAACCACGCCACCGGCGTGTTTCCCGGCGTTTCGCGTTACCCCTTCGAGCTTACGCGCCATATCGATCAGCGCTTTGACTTCTTCGTCTGCCTCGTAAATTTCCGGCAGCTGCGGCTCGGCTTCAAACGCTTTGGCGAGCGTCATGCCAGGGTCAGGCGGCACCAGCTTCGAGATCCTGTCGACAAAGCCGTACGGGTGCCCCAGCACGCGCCCAACGTCGCGGATAACCGCTTTCGCCGCCATGGTTCCGAAGGTAATTATCTGCGATACCGCGTCGCGCCCGTACATTTCCGCCACGTGCTCAATAACCTGGTCGCGCTTCTCCATACAGAAGTCGACGTCAAAGTCAGGCATTGAGACGCGCTCCGGGTTCAGGAAGCGTTCGAACAGCAGGTCAAACTCCAGCGGATCAAGGTCGGTAATTTTTAGCGCGTAGGCGACAAGCGAACCGGCACCGGAGCCGCGCCCCGGCCCCACCGGGACACCGTTATCTTTCGACCACTGGATAAACTCCATCACGATGAGGAAGTAGCCAGGGAAGCCCATCTGGTTAATAACCTGAAGTTCGATATCAAGACGCTCATCGTAAGGCGGGCGCTTTTCTGCGCGGACTTGCTCATCCGGGAACAGAAAGGCGAGGCGCTCTTCCAGGCCCTCTTTCGATTTTTTTACCAAATAATCTTCTGTCGACATGTCGCCCGTGGGGAACTGCGGCAGGAAGTATTCGCCCAGGCGCACGGTAACGTTGCAGCGCTTGGCGATTTCGACCGTATTTTCCAGCGCTTCAGGAATATCGGAGAACAGCTCGCACATCTCCTCCTCGCTGCGCATATATTGCTGCGGGGAGTAGTTACGCGGGCGTTTTGGGTCATCAAGGGTAAAACCGTCGTGGATAGCCACGCGGATTTCATGGGCGTCAAAATCGCCCTCTTCCAGGAAACGCACGTCGTTGGTCGCGACAACCGGCACCCCTTGCGCTTCTGCAAGCTGCACTGCCGCGTGCAGGTAAGCCTCTTCGTCAGGGCGACCTGTACGAATTAATTCCAGGAAGTAGCGATCGGCAAAGTGTTCGCTATAGAAAGCGAGACACTGCTCCGCCAGCGCGCTATTGCCGCGCAACAGGCATTTGCCGACATCGCCCATACGCCCGCCGGAGAGCAGGATAAGCCCTTCGTTCAGCTCCAGCAGCCAGTCGCGATCGATCCACGGCCCCTGAGCGCCGTAGCCACGCTGATAGGCGCGGGATATCAGCAAAGTCAGGTTCTGATAGCCGGTATTGTTGGCCGCAAGGACCGTCAGCTGCGTAAGTTCATCACCCAGGAGATCGCACTGGACGTGGAAATCAGCACCGACAATGGGCTTCATCCCTGCGCCGTGTGCCGTTCCGTAAAACTTCACCAGACCGCACAGGTTGGTGAAATCCGTAATGGCCAGCGCAGGCATGCCAAGCGCGGCCGCCTTTTTCACCAGCGGCGCGGTTTTCGCCAGCCCGTCTATCATGGAGTAGTCGCTATGCACCCGCAGGTGTACGAAACGTGGTTCAGCCATTTTTCACTTACCAGCCTTTATTGCACGTTACAGGATTCAGGACACCAGGCCCAACGCGCGCTTCACCGGCCCAAAACTGCGGCGGTGATGTTCGGTTGCGCCGTGTTCCGCCAGCTTTTCCAGATGAAAAGCGGTGGGATAACCTTTATGTTGCGCAAATCCATATTGCGGAAAAGAGAGGTCGAGGGTCTGCATCTCGGCGTCACGGGTCACTTTTGCCAGAATCGACGCGGCGCTAATTTCCGCCACCCGGCTGTCGCCTTTGACCACCGCCAGCGACGGCATGGGCAGTTGCGGGCAGCGGTTGCCGTCGATCAGCACAAATTCCGGCGTGATGGCGAGCCCCGCCACCGCCCGCTGCATCGCCAGCATCGTTGCGTGCAGAATATTCAGCTCGTCAATTTCATGCGGCTCTGCGCGCCCCAGACTCCAGGCCAGCGCCTTTTCTTTTATTTCGTCATAGAGAGCCAGGCGGCGTTTTTCTGACAATTTTTTCGAATCGTTAAGACCGATGATGGGACGTGCAGGGTCAAGAATAACTGCCGCCGTCACCACCGCGCCAACTAACGGGCCGCGCCCGACTTCATCCACACCGGCCACCAGGTGAGTGTGTGGATAAACGAACTCCATCATTTTGCTAACTCCAGCACCGCGTCTGCTGCCTGCTCATCGGCATTACAGCGAATCTGCTGGTGCAGTTCGCGAAAAGTTTCATGCATTTCGTGGCTTGTTTTGCCGTTTGCCAGTAGCGGCGCTAATGCATCGGCCAGCGCCTGCGGCTGACACTCATCCTGCAAGAGCTCTTTTACCAGCTCACGCCCGGCAAGCAAGTTCGGCAACGAGACATACGGCGTTTTCACCAACCGTTTTGCCAGCCAGAAGGTAAACGGCTTCATGCGATAGCCGACAACCATCGGGCACTTCGCCAGCATACATTCCAGCGCCGCCGTGCCGGACGCCAGCAGCGCGGCATCGGCAGCAATCATCGCTTCACGCGCCATGCCGTCCAGCATATGCACCGGCAGCTCCGGCGCAACCTCTGCTTTGATGCGCTCGAACTGCTCGCGCCGTTTTGCATTGACCAGGGGAACCACGACTTCCAGACCGGGATAACGGCTGCGCAACAGCTGCGCGGTACGCAGGAAATCGCCGCTGAGCATTTCAACTTCAGCACCGCGACTGCCGGGCAGTAACGCCAGGCAATGTGCATCATGCGCGATACCTAACTGGTCCCGCGCCGCGTTTTTATCCGGGTCCAGCGGCATGGCATCCGCCATGGTGTGGCCGATAAAGCGGCACGGCACGTTAAATTTATCGTAAAACGCTTTTTCGAAAGGCAGAAATGCAAGGACCAGATCGGTGGCTCTGCCTATTTTGAAAACGCGTTTTTGCCGCCACGCCCAGACGGACGGGCTGACGTAATGAATGGTTTTGATGCCCTGTTTTTTCAGATTACCCTCAAGGGTAATGTTGAAATCCGGCGCGTCGATACCCACAAACACATCTGGTTTCAGCTCGCTAAAGCGTCGGGTCAAATCGGCGCGGATATGCAACAAGCGGCGCAAACGCCCCAGCACCTCAACGATGCCCATGACCGCCAGCTCTTCCATCTCATACCAGGCTTCACACCCTTGCTCCTGCATGCGCGGCCCCGCGACCCCAACAAACCGGGCGTTGGGAACCTGCGCGCGCAGTGCGCGAATCAGACCGGCACCAAGAATATCGCCGGAGGTTTCTCCGGCGACCAGGGCTATCGTAAGTGGACGATTGTCGACCATTAACGAATCAGACCGCGCGTTGAACGTTCAAAAAACTGCATAAACGCGTCAACTTCCGGATGCTTCGCAGCAAGCCCGGCAATTTCCGGTTTCGCTTCGTCCAGCGTTTTACCGCTGCGATACAGCAGTTTGTAAGCATTACGGATAGCCACTAACGCTTCCCGGCTAAAGCCACGACGCTTCAGGCCTTCAATGTTCACGCCAAACGGCGTGGCATGGTTGCCCTGGGCGATCACGTATGGCGGAACGTCCTGGGCAACGCCAGAACAGCCGCCAACCATCACGTGAGCACCGATAATGCAGAACTGGTGCACAGCGGTCATACCGCCGATGATAGCAAAGTCATCGACGGAGACATGCCCTGCAAGCGTCGCGTTATTCGCGAGGATGCAGCGATTACCCACGGTACAATCGTGCGCGATGTGCGCGTTGATCATCAGCAGGTTATCGCTACCCACCTTCGTCAATCCACCACCCTGTTCTGTGCCACGGTGAATGGTGACGCTTTCGCGAATGCGGTTGCGATCGCCAATTTCCACACGGGTCGGCTCACCAGCATATTTCAGATCCTGGTTAACCTCACCGATGGAAGCGAACTGGTAGATCTCATTGTCGCGACCAATTTTTGTGTGGCCATTTACGACAACATGAGACTTCAGTACGGTACCCTCACCGATTTCTACATGGGAACCCACAATACAGAATGGGCCGATATGAACATTGGCGCCAATAATGGCACCCTCTTCAATAATGGCAGTTGGATGAATAAAGGCGGTATTATCAATCACGTATCAGGCCTCCCGGCTACGTGCACACATCATAGTCGCTTCGCAAACAACTTTTCCGTCTACCAGCGCGACGCCTTTAAAACGGGTCAGGCCACGACGGGTTTTTTCGAAAGTGACTTCCATGATCATTTGATCGCCAGGCACAACCGGGCGCTTGAAGCGCGCTTCGTCGATACCCGCGAAGTAATACAGCTCGCCAGGTTCCAGTTTACCAACGCTTTTAAACGCCAGAATGCCTGTCGCCTGCGCCATTGCTTCGAGGATCAGCACGCCCGGAAAAATCGGTTTGCCAGGGAAGTGCCCCTGGAAAAACGGTTCGTTAACCGATACATTTTTAACTGCGCGCAGAAAACGTCCTTCTTCAAAATCCAGCACACGGTCTACCAGCAAAAACGGGTAGCGATGCGGCAGAAGCTCAAGAATCTCTTCAATGTGCAGAGTATGAGTGTCAGTAGTCAAAATACTGTTCCTGTCCAAATATACTAAAAAGCAATAATAACGCGGCCCGTGGCAATCGTATGAATGCCAACAGGCCGGTAACTGTATACACTCCACAACTCCGCCACAGGGGTGTTAAGACATTCCTGTAACGCGAACTCTTTCGTGTATAGGCAAATAAGTCGATGAATTATTAGTCTTGTTGATTGACCTTGCGCTCGACGGCTTTCAGACGCTTGCTCATATCATCAATATTCATCACCAGGGCAGCGGTTTTTCGCCACGTTTTGTTTGGCTGTAACGGAATACCGGAAGAATAAATTCCAGGCTCAGTGATTGGGCGCATAACCATCCCCATCCCCGTTACGGTCACCTTGTCGCAAATTTCCATATGCCCATTGATTACACTGGCGCCACCAATCATGCAGTAGCGTCCAATTTTCAGACTGCCCGCCATGATGACACCACCGGCAACTGCGGTATTGTCGCCAATCACAACGTTATGTGCAATCTGACACTGATTATCAATGATCACGCCATTACCGATACGGGTATCGTCAAGCGCGCCGCGATCGATAGTTGTACAGGCACCGATTTCAACATTGTTGCCGATAATCACGCGGCCAAGTTGCGGAATTTTAACCCAATTTCCACGATCGTTGGCATAACCAAAACCGTCAGAACCAATTACCGTACCGGATTGCACCAGGCAATTTTCGCCCATTTCAATTTCATGGTAAATGGTGACATTGGCCCACAGGCGCGAGCCTGCGCCAATTTTCGTATTTTTCCCGACGAAACAGCCCGGCCCGATGACGACATTATCGCCGAGAACCACGCCGGATTCGATCACGGCATGCGGGCCAATGGCAACATTATTGCCAAGCTGAGCGCTCGGATCGATTGCTGCGGCAGGCGAAATGCTTTGCGCTGGCTGCGGCGTCGTATCAAGAATTTGGGCCATACGCGCATAGGTCAGGTACGGGTTTTTTACCACCAGCGCGGCGCTTTTGGCGAAAGGAAGATCGTCCTGCGTCATGACAACGGCAGACGCCTGGCATGCGGCCAGGTGTTCACGGTATTTAGGATTTACCATGAAGGTGATGTGACCTGCTCCGGCAGATTGCATGGACGCAACGCCGGTGATGACGATATCGCCATCACCGTGTAATTCTGCATCCAACTGCTGAGCTAAATCAGCCAGTCGAATTGAAGGCATTACTTATTTAACCTGTTTCAGTACATCAGCGGTGATGTCTTTCACATCGCTGCTGTTGTAAATAACGGCGTTAGAAGGAACAACCAGATCGACGCCCTGGTCAGCTGCCACTTTTTTCACTGCAGCCTGGATGCGGGTAACCAGCTTGCCGCGTTCTTCGTTAGAACGACGGGCCTGATCCTGCTCGAAAGCCTGCGCTTTCTGCGCGAAGTCCTGACGACCAGACGCAATCTCTTTTTCAAGCTTAGTGCGCTCGCTCGCTTTCATCGTAGAACCGTCACGCTGCAAACGCTGTACTTTGGTTTGCAGGTCGGTTTCCATACGCTGCAGTTCGCTGGCACGGCCGCCGAATTCGTTTTTCATGGTCTGAGAAACACCGGAAGTCTGTGCAACCTGCTGTAACAGATTACTCATATCAACAATCGCAATCTTGTCAGCTGCCTGAACAGCGGACGTTGCCATTGCTAAACCGAAACCTGCAGCTAATAACAACTTTTTCACAATTTACTCCTTACCATCCCGTTTGTACCCGCAGGTACAGTTCTTTGCGAGGCCGGGCTTTCTGTCGAAAGCCGCGGGCCATCACTACACTGCTGGCGCATTCCATCGCAGCGGCGAATTACCAGGTTTTACCAATGTTAAACTGGAACTGTTCCGCTTTGTCTCCCTCGTACTTTTTAAACGGCTGGGCGTAGGAGAAAACCAACGGCCCCAGTGGTGACATCCATTGCAATGCGATCCCCGCAGACATACGAATGTTGCCCGGATCACTATAATCAGGGATACCCTGTTCACGCATTACCGCCGTATTGTCCCAGTTTGTATCCCAAACGGTACCCGCATCCCAGAAGAAAGAGGTGCGAACAGAGTTGGCGTACTTCTCGCTGATAAACGGTGTCGGCGTGATCAGCTCAACGCTTGCCACACCCATAGCGTTACCGCCCACCGCGTCATCAGACTTACATACGGAGCCTGAAACTGTATTATCGCAGTTACGCTGGTTGTTGCCACCGAAGTACACCGCTTTCGGACCAATGTTGTTGGACTGGAAGCCACGTACGGTGCTGGAACCACCGGCGTAGAAGTTTTCATAGAACGGCATCTCTTTGCCGCCTAAACCATCGCCATAGCCCCAACGCGTGCGCCCAAGCACTACCCACTTGTGATCGTCATCGATAGGGAAGTAGGAAGCGGTGTCCAGCGTTACTTTGTAGAACTCATTATCGGAACCAGGAATGGTAACTTTACCGTTCAGGTTAACGCGAGAGCCTTTTGTCGGGAAATAACCACGGTCGAGGTTGTTATACGTCCAGCCGTAGTTGAAGGTGAAGTCATCCGCCGAGTAGTCGTTATCGTCGTTCGCCGTGCTGGCATTTTGACCAACAGACTCCAGATAACGCCACATCGCCACCTGCGGTTCCATCTGCGACAGGCTGTTATGCACATAGCCCAGACCGGCGCGCAGGGAGTTGTATTCGTTGATCGGGAAGCCGAGCGTACCATCAAGACCATAGCTCTTGTTGGTATAGGTCGAGAGGTCAGCATCGTCAGCTTTAAAGTCGTTATAGAAGATACGACCGCCAAGGCTGACGCCATCAACCGTAAAGTACGGGTTGGTGACGGACAACTCAGAGTATGTCTGATAATCGTTTTTGGTACCGCTGATCCCCACAGAGTAACCGGTACCTAACCAGTTATCCTGCTGTACGCCAACCTGGAAGCTGACGCCGCTCTCGGTGCCGTAGCCCACGCCGAAGTTAAAGCTACCGGTGTTACGCTCTTTGACCTTGTAGACTACGTCTACCTGGTCCGGGCTGCCCGGTACGCGCTGGGTTTCGGTATCAACCGTCTCAAAATAACCCAGGCGGTTCAGACGCTCTTTGCCCTGATCGACAAGGTCGCTGCCCAGCCATGCGCCTTCCATCTGGCGCATTTCGCGGCGCAGCACGGAATCTTTCGAGGTGTCGTTGCCCTGGAAACGAATTTTACGCACGTAGAACCGGTTGCCGGCATCCACGTTGATACGCAGTCTGACGGTTTTGTCAGCATCGTTAATTTCAGGCTGGGACTGAACGCGCGGATAGGCGTAACCATAGCGACCAAGAAGCTTTTTAATATCGTCTTCCATTTTGGTCACTTTGGTGCCGTTATACAGCTCGCCCGGCTCGATTTTGGTCAGGCTTTCGATTTCGGCTGAGTGCCCCGCCAGATTGCCGCTAACCTGCACGCCGGCAAGCTTATACTGATCGCCTTCGGTAACGTTAACGGTAATGTAGATGCCTTTTTTGTCCGGCGTCAGGCTGACCTGGGTTGAGTCGATATTGAAGCGCGCATAACCACGATCCAGATAGTAGCTGCGCAGTGTTTCCAGGTCGCCAGCCAGTTTCTGTTTCTGGTATTTACGATCGCCGACGACGTTCCACCACGGCACTTCATCACGCAGCTGGAAGTTGGAGATCAGCTGTTCGGTAGAAAAGGCGTGGTTACCGACGATATTGATCTGCTGGATTTGCGCGGACACGCCTTCCTGGAAGACCAGCTTCAGGTCGACGCGATTACGCGGCAGCGGGGTGACAACGGCTTTGACGCTGGCGCTGTATTTACCCACGCTATAGTAGAAATCCTCCAGCCCTTTTTCGATATCGGACAGAGTGGTTCGGTCCAGCGACTCGCCAACACGAACGCCAGAAGCCTCAAGGTTCTGTTTTAGCATGTCGTCTTTCACCGATTTGTTACCGGAGAAAGTAATGCTGGCAATCGTCGGGCGTTCCTTCACCTGAACAAGAAGGGTATCACCGTCACGCAGGACACGAACATCCTCAAAGTTGCCGGTGGCAAACAGAGCGCGAATGGTGTTACTGATATCTTCATCATTCACCGTATCGCCAGGACGTACTGGCATACTGAGGAGGGCCGCACCAACGGCGACACGCTGTAGGCCTTCGAAATGAATGTCCTTCACGACGAACCCTTCAGCACCGTATACGGTGGCGCTGCTAAACAGCAGCGACGCTATGAGCAACTTTTTCATCGCCATCGTTATTATGCGTTCTTCCTAACAAACTCTCTTACAACCGAGAGAAATCATTGAAAAGTGCAAGCCCCATTAACAGCACCAGCAAAATAGCGCCAATGCGATAACTAAAGTCTTGAACTCGCTCGGATACCGGTCCGCCTTTTAGCTTCTCTATCGCTAAAAACAGCAGATGCCCGCCATCAAGGACGGGTAATGGGAACAAGTTGATAATGCCCAAGTTCACGCTGATTAGAGCAAGGAACATGAGGTAGTAAATCAACCCGAACTCCGCTGACATCCCAGCCCCCTGGGCGATGGAGATCGGCCCACTGAGGTTGTTCAGTTTTACATCACCGGTTATCAATTTCCCCAACATACTGACCGTCAGCTTCATCAACTGCCAGGTTTTATCCGTGGCTTCAACAATGGCGCTGAACGGCCCGTACTGGCGTACTGTCTTGTATTCATCCGGCAGCGGGATGATTTTAGGCACCACGCCTGCAAAACCCTCTGCCTTCTTACCGGGTTTTGTATCCGGTATCAACGTTAAAGACAAGGGAACCCCTTGTCTTTCTACTTCCAGTGCTAACGACGTGCCAGGGTTATCCCGTACCAGGGTAACAAACGTCATCCACTGCGTTAACTGCTGACCATCGACTTTAACGATCCTGTCGCCAGCTTGCAAACCCGCTTTACTGGCAGCCGATCCTGGCTGCACTTCTGCAAGCACGGGTTCGAGCTGAGCGGCGCGGGGACGAATACCCAGTGACATCACCGGATCGTCTTTATCCGGCTCAAAAGACCAGTCACGCAGATCCAGCACTTTTTGCTGGCGAGCATTACTGCCAAACGGCGCTACGCTGACGGTTGCCTGGCTGTCGCCGATTTTAGATACCAGCTGTAAACGCACAGCATCCCAATCAGGCGTTTCGATACCATCTATCGCTTTAAGTTCCGTGCCGGGGGCAATTTGCGCGTTTGCGGCGATGGAATTGGGCGTTATTTCACCAACCACCGGGCGAATACCGGGCACGCCGATGATAAACACCAGCCAGTAAGCGAAGATTGCAAAGAGGAAGTTGGCGATGGGACCCGCCGCGATAACGGCAGCGCGCTGGCCGACCGTTTTATTATTGAATGCGCTGTGACGCATTTCTGGCGCGACCGGCTCAACGCGTTCGTCCAGCATTTTGACATAGCCGCCCAGCGGAATAAGGGCGATAACAAACTCAGTACCGTGCTTGTCGTAGCGACGCCAGAGCGCTTTGCCAAAACCGATGGAAAAACGCTCTACCCGCACTCCACAACGCCGGGCAACCCAGAAATGGCCAAACTCATGCACGGTGATCAACACACCAAGCGCGATAATAAACGCCGCCAGATTCCAGAGAATGCTCAGCATAAAACCTTCCGTCAAATCGTCCTGAAAACCAGCAATAACAGGCAGGCAAACACAGGAACTGCCGCCGTCAGGCTGTCTATGCGATCCATTATACCGCCATGACCTGGAATTAAGTGCCCACTATCTTTAATTCCCGCTTCACGTTTAAACATACTTTCTGTCAAATCGCCAAGCACCGATGCCAACGCGGCAACGATAGAGCATATCAGCAATGTCGAAGGCGCAACGGCAAGGTCCGCCCATGCGCTGTAAACCCAGGAGATAATGCCTGCCGTCAGCAGCCCGCCGAGAAAACCTTGCCAGGTTTTACCCGGAGAAACTTTAGGCGCCAGCTTATGCTTACCAAAAAGTTTGCCGAACATATAGGCGCCGGAGTCCGCGCCCCAGACCAGAATCATGATATAGAGCAGCCACAGCGCGCCATCATAGTGGTTTTCGTCATAATGCCAGCCGCGCAGCGCCACCATTCCCCAAAAGAAAGGGATAATCGTCAGCACACCAAAAATCAGACGTAGTGTTTTAGAGTGGCGCCACATCGCCGCCGATCGCGGGTACGTCAGCACAAGCACCAGCGCCACCAGCCACCAGGCAAGCGAAGCCCAGAGCGAGAATTCCACCAGCGGCTGATAAACCGCGTGATGATATTCTGGCATCATCACCAGCATAGCCGCCAGCACGAGCCCACACAGCACCGCCAGCCAGACGCGCTGAGAACGGGAGGTAAAGCCGCTCAGTTGCCCCCATTCCCACGCAGCAAGCATACATACGGCGAGCGTAACGATCGCAAATCCCACCGGCGGCAGCAAAAAAAGCGCTGCAATAACAATGGGTACCAATACAAACGCAGAAATCAGGCGATACTTCAGCAAAAGCAACCCCCATCAGGCTTTGTCGCCACCAGGCTCGGTACCGCCGAAACGACGCTCTCGATTAGCAAAGGCATGCAGCGCACCTTCAAAGTCTTGTTCATCAAAATCAGGCCAAAGAACATCAGTAAAGTAAAGTTCGGCATAAGCGATTTGCCAAAGTAAAAAATTACTTATGCGGTGTTCTCCGCCAGTCCTAATCACTAAATCAACGGGAGCCAGTTCATGCATGCAGATTTGCTTATTCAGCGTTTCTTCATCTATCTGATCGGGACGTAACAACCCTTCCTGCACCTGCACGGCTAACTGACGGACTCCCTGTACGATATCCCAGCGCCCACCATAGTTCGCTGCGATATTCAGCGTCAGCCCGGTGTTTTGAGCTGTTAACGCCTCCGCTTTGCGGATTCTTTCCTGCAAACGCGCATTAAAACGGCTGGTATCTCCGATGATGCGTAAGCGCACATTGTGGCGGTGCAGGCTTTTTACTTCGCTATCCAGCGCCCACACAAACAGCTCCATCAGCGCGCTCACTTCCTGCGCCGGACGATTCCAGTTCTCGCTGCTAAAAGCATAAAGCGTCAGCGCGTCGATACCATTATTGGCGGCAAAAGAGACCGCGCGACGCACAGACTTTGCCCCAGCCCTGTGACCAAAGGCCCGGAGTTTCCCCTGCCTTTTTGCCCAGCGACCATTGCCATCCATAATTATCGCTACATGGCGGCAGCCATGCGTTGGCAAACTTTCGCTTATCGGTTGGTTAGCAGACAACATAACGCGTTTTAGTCCCTGAAAAGGATTTAGCGGTACTCAGGAATACAGTAATCTTGACGCAAAAAAGCCGTGCAACCACGGCTAACCCAAGAAGCCATAATACAAACTGGCGAATCAGGTGGCGCAGACTATATCACCGAAGCCCAACGCTAACAAATAGCACCGTCACGCCCGACCGTAATATCACCAGCTTGCGAGGCGCGTCACTTGTTTTTTCGCAACCTCGCGGGCTTGTGCATCCACAGCCAGCACGTCATCGATACTTTGCGGTTCGCGTAAATCCATCTGCTCCAGAACAGACAAATTAAGGGCAGCGATGTCCGTGAAACGTATAGAGGATGCCAGAAATGCCGCAACGCTCACCTCGTTTGCTGCGTTAAGCGCCGTTGTTGCCGCCTGACCTTCGCTTGAGGCATCAATCGCCAGTTTCAGGCAAGGGTAACGATCGAAATCGGGGGCAGCAAACGTCAACGAACTCAGCTTGCAAAAATCGAGGGCATTTACACCAGACGGCACACGCTCAGGCCAGGCCATCGTGTGTGCAATCGGTGTACGCATATCCGGCTCACCCAGCTGCGCTAACACACTGCCATCCTGATAACGGACCATGGAGTGGATCACCGATTGCGGGTGGATCAGCACTTCCATCTGGCGGGCAGAGGCATTAAACAACCAGCGCGCTTCAATGTATTCCAGACCTTTATTCATCATGGTGGCGGAATCAACGGAGATTTTACGCCCCATTGACCAGTTCGGATGGCGGCAAGCCTGGTCCGGCGTCATTGATGCCAGACTCGCTAACGGCGTCTCACGAAACGGGCCACCTGACCCGGTAAGCAGAATCGACGAAACCCCATTCTGCTCGAGATCAGCGTACCCCAGGTTGTGCTGAATTGTTTCCGGCAAACTCTGAAAAATCGCGTTGTGTTCACTGTCTACCGGCAAAAGCCGCGCGCCACTGGCTTTAACCGCCTCCATAAACAGGCGGCCACAGGTCACCAGCGCCTCTTTATTCGCCAGAAGGACGGTCTTCCCTGCGCGGATTGCGGCAAGCGTCGGTACCAGCCCCGCCGCCCCGACAATCGCCGCCATCACCTGATCGACCTCGCCGAGCGCGGCCATTTCGCAGGCAGCCTGTTGGCCACTCAGCACATCGGTAGGGCTGCCCTGCTCACGCAGAATCGTCTTCAGCTGTTGCGCACTCGCCGCATCCTCCATCACCGCAAAGCGTGGTTTGAACTCCAGACACTGTTCAGCCATACGGACAACGTTTTTCCCGGCGACCAGCGCGGTCACGGAAAAACGTTCAGGATTATGACGCACGACGTCAAGCGTGCTGCAACCAATAGAACCTGTTGAGCCCAGAAGGGTTAAATGCTTCATGAAATGCTCACAACGTTGCGAATATAAAAAGCAAAACGCCGCCAGCAAAGCCGCCGGAGCGGCTCTCTGTACGGCGTTTTCGTCGGTATTTGTCGAATCAGAACTGCATCAGTTCCGCTTCTTTATCCGCCAGCGCCGCATCGACTTTCTTAATGGCGGCGTCAGTCATTTTCTGCACGTCATCCTGCGAACGACGATCGTCGTCTTCACTGATCTCTTTGTCTTTCAGCAGTGCTTTTACTTTGTCGTTGGCATCACGGCGCACGTTACGCACCGCTACGCGCGCTTGCTCAGCTTCGCCACGCACAACTTTGATCAGGTCTTTACGACGCTCTTCCGTCAGCGCTGGCAGCGGAACGCGGATATCGCTGCCCGCAGAGCTTGGGTTCAGGCCCAGATCGGAGGTCAGAATCGCTTTCTCAACGGCCGGGCTCATTGAGCGGTCAAAAACGTTGATTTTCAGCGTACGGGAGTCTTCAACGGTAACGCTGGCGAGCTGGCGCAGCGGAGTCGGCGTGCCGTAATATTCCACAACGATGCCATCCAGCAGGCTCGGGGATGCACGACCGGTGCGCACTTTGCTGATTTGAGTTTTGAATGCTTCTACGCATTTTTCCATGCGGGTTTCAGCATCTTTTCTGATATCGCTAATCACGTTAGGATCCTTGAAATCTTGTATCAGGCGACCCTTTTGCTGGCTCGCCTGATTGCGGGTCTGCTAAGTATAGCCTTGTTCAATTAATAGCACCGTGATGATGCCAGGAACAACAGCTAAGAAATAAAGCGGAATCTTACCTTTATTTGCGGCGTACGGGAATTATTCCGTAATCAATGTGCCTTCTTTTTCGCCCATCACGACGCGACGCAGCGCGCCGGGTTTGTTCATATTGAACACGCGAATCGGCAATTTATGGTCACGGGCCAGCGTAAAGGCCGCCAGATCCATAACTTTCAGCTCTTTATCCAGCACTTCGGAATACGTCAGCTGTTCACAGAGGGTCGCGTTAGGATCTTTTACCGGATCGGCGGTGTACACGCCGTCAACTTTGGTCGCTTTCAGCACCACATCGGCTTCAATTTCGATACCACGCAGGCAGGCTGCGGAATCAGTGGTAAAGAACGGGTTACCGGTACCGGCGCTGAAGATAACGACACGGTTGTTGCGCAACAAGCTGATGGCTTCTGCCCAGCTATAGTTGTCGCACACACCGTTTAACGGGAACGCGGACATCAGGCGTGCGTTTACGTAGGCGCGGTGCAGCGCATCACGCATTGCCAGACCGTTCATCACCGTTGCCAGCATCCCCATATGGTCGCCCACAACGCGGTTCATCCCGGCCTTCGCAAGCCCTGCGCCGCGGAAAAGGTTACCGCCACCAATCACCACGCCAACCTGAACACCCAGTTCAACCAGCTCTTTGATTTCTTGCGCCATGCGGTCAAGAATGCTTGCGTCGATACCGAAGCCTTCGGATCCCTGGAGCGCTTCACCGCTCAGCTTAAGCAGAATGCGTTTGTAGACGGGTTTTGCATTGGTAGCCATGTTTCTTTCCTGAGACTGTCAACAATTGGACGGATATAATACTGGCGCTTATGATACGTCGCCTGCCAGCGCAAACACTAGCGTGTTGGCTGTTTTTCAGATGAAGGGCAAAAAGAAGCCGCCCTCAGGCGGCTCCTTTTTAATGATTAAGACTGCTTGGACATGGCAGCAACTTCGGCTGCGAAGTCAGTCTCAACTTTCTCGATGCCTTCACCCACTTCGAAGCGGATGAAGCCAGTTACGTCAGCGTTGTGCTCTTTGAGCAGCTGACCAACGGTTTTGCTCGGGTCCATCACGAACGGCTGGCCGGTCAGAGAAACTTCGCCGGTGAATTTCTTCATACGGCCTTCAACCATTTTCTCTGCGATTTCTTTCGGCTTGCCAGACTGCATAGCGATGTCCAGCTGAACCTGGTACTCTTTTTCTACCACTTCAGCAGACACGTCTTCCGGCTTAACGAATTCCGGCTTGCTTGCAGCAACGTGCATAGCCAGCTGTTTAACCAGCTCTTCGTCAGCACCGGTTGCAGCAACCAGAACACCGATACGCGCGCCGTGCAGGTAGCTACCCAGAACGTCGCCTTCCAGAGATGCAACGCGGCGAATGTTGATGTTTTCACCAATTTTCGCAACCAGCGCTACACGCTCTTCTTCGAACTGTGCTTTCAGCACTTCAACGTCAGTGATTTTGCCTGCAACCGCAGCGTCCAGTACTTTATTAGCAAATGCCTGGAAACCACCGTCTTTTGCTACGAAGTCAGTCTGGCAGTTAACTTCCAGAATGATGCCGTATTTGCCGTCGATCTTAGTGAGGATCACACCGTCAGCAGCAACGTTGCCTGCTTTTTTCGCCGCTTTGATAGCGCCGGATTTACGCATGTTCTCGATAGCCAGCTCGATGTCGCCGTTGGCTTCGGTCAGCGCTTTTTTGCAGTCCATCATGCCCGCGCCAGTACGCTCACGCAGCTCTTTTACCAGGGATGCGGTAATTTCAGCCATTCTAAAATCCTCGGAAGATTTGACTTGCCTGGTCGTCGCGACCAAACAGCCTTAAAAGTAAAAAAGGGGCCATAAACAGGCCCCCTAACCAAACTCGGTACTACCTGCTCAATAAGGGGCTCAGAGAGCGTGCCTTATTACTCAGCTTCTACGAAGCTTTCTTCCGCCTGAGTAGCCAGATCCGAAGAACGGCCTTCACGAACGGTAGCAGCAACTGCATTCAGATACAGGTTCACCGCACGGATTGCGTCATCGTTACCCGGGATAACGAAGTCAACGCCGTCCGGATCGGAGTTGGTATCAACGATAGCAAATACCGGAATACCCAGGTTGTTTGCTTCTTTGATTGCGATGTGCTCGTGGTCAGCGTCGATAACAAACAGAGCGTCCGGCAGACCGCCCATATCTTTGATACCGCCCAGGCTGTTTTCCAGTTTTTCCAGCTCACGAGTACGCATCAGCGCTTCTTTCTTGGTCAGCTTGTCGAAGGTACCGTCCTGAGACTGAGTTTCCAGGTCTTTCAGACGTTTGATAGACTGACGAACAGTTTTCCAGTTAGTCAGCATACCGCCCAGCCAGCGATGGTTCACGAAGAACTGGTCGCAGCTCAGAGCAGCTTCTTTTACCGCTTCGCTTGCAGCGCGTTTAGTACCAACGATCAGAATTTTGCCTTTACGGGCAGCAATTTTGTTCAGCTCAGCCAGGGCTTCGTTGAACATCGGTACGGTTTTCTCAAGGTTGATGATGCTAACTTTGTTGCGTGAACCGAAGATGAACGGCTTCATTTTCGGGTTCCAGTAACGGGTCTGGTGACCGAAGTGAACACCAGCCTTGAGCATGTCGCGCATGGAAACAGTTGCCATGTTTAAAACCTCTATATAAAAGTTGGGGTTATGCCTCCACGTATCCCATATTACCGACCCCGAAGGGCACCCCGGAATATGTGCCGATACGTGTGTGTTATTACACAAAGTGAGATTTGTCGCCTCCGTACCCAAAAACTGGAACGGAAGTCCGGCGCGCTTTATACCATAAATCACGGCCAGAAACCAATAGTTGTTGGCGCCGCGTGCGATTAAGGATTCTCAATTTGTCACAACGCGCGCCCGACTGTTACCATTAACAGTACTTAACCTGGTATAGTCGAAAAAATCGACACTGATGGACACACTCCATGGCTATCTCTATTAAAACACCTGAAGAAATTGAAAAAATGCGCGTCGCGGGCCGTCTTGCCGCTGAAGTGCTGGAAATGATCGAGCCGCACGTGAAACCGGGCGTCAGCACCGGCGAGCTGGATCGTATCTGTAATGATTATATCGTCAACACGCAGCATGCGGTCTCTGCCTGCCTTGGCTATCACGGCTTCCCGAAATCAGTATGTATATCTATTAATGAAGTGGTGTGCCACGGTATCCCGGATGATGGCAAGCTACTGAAAGATGGTGATGTCGTGAATATCGACGTGACCGTGATTAAAGATGAATACCACGGCGATACGTCGAAAATGTTTATCGTAGGTAAACCGACGATCCTTGGCGAGCGCCTGTGCCGCGTCACCCAACAGAGCCTTTACCTGGCCCTGCGCATGGTGAAGCCGGGCATCCGTCTGCGCACGCTGGGCGCGGCGATCCAAAAATATGTCGAAGGCGAAGGTTTCTCCGTGGTGCGCGAGTATTGCGGGCACGGTATTGGCCGCGGCTTCCACGAAGAGCCGCAAGTGCTGCACTACGATGCAGACGATGGCGGTGTGGTGCTGCAACCCGGCATGACATTTACGATTGAGCCAATGGTGAACGCCGGTGATTTCCGCATTCGTACCATGAAAGATGGCTGGACGGTAAAAACCAAAGACCGCAGCCTGTCGGCGCAGTATGAACACACCATCGTGGTGACCGAAACCGGCTGTGAAATCCTCACGCTGCGTAAAGACGACACAATCGACGCGGTACTGACCGCTGCCTGATACTGAAAACGGTCCGCACTGCGGGCCGTTTTTTTACGCCCCCTGCCTCCCTGCCCGCGTCATACATATAAAGAACTTTTCATTTTTAACTAACTCTTTTAAGTTGCTTTGTAACAGACCCGCATTCCGTAATGGGTGGCTAACCATGAGTAATACCACGACATCAGAACAATTTATCAGTGCCGTACAACCCACCCTCCCCGGTCAGCCTGATTATCCGGGCGTCTGGCCGCAGGCAGATCTCCAGTGTGCCAGCATCAAAGCCCATATTGATGCTTTCCAGCAGTGGTTAGGGCGTGTGTTTGACGCCGGGATTTCTGCCGAACAATTAATAGAAGCGCGTACTGAATTTATCGATCAGCTGCTGCAACGCTTATGGCTGGAATACGGTTTTGGCGATGTGGGTGATGTGGCGCTGGTCGCGGTCGGCGGCTACGGGCGCGCGGAGCTGCATCCCTTATCCGATATCGATCTGCTTATCTTAAGCCGCGCAAAGTTGCCCGACGAACAGGCGCAGAAGATTGGCGAGCTGCTGACGCTGCTATGGGATCTGAAGCTGGAAGTCGGGCACAGCGTGCGCACGCTGGATGAATGCCTGCTCGAAGGGTTATCAGATTTAACCGTGGCGACCAATTTGATTGAGTCGCGGCTGCTGATTGGCGACGTGGCATTATTCCTTGAGCTACAAAAACATATCTTTAGCGATAATTTCTGGCCGTCCGAAACCTTTTTTGCCGCCAAGGTCGAAGAGCAAAACGAGCGCCACCAGCGTTACCACGGCACCAGCTACAACCTGGAGCCGGACATTAAAAGCAGCCCTGGCGGATTGCGCGATATCCATACGTTACAGTGGGTTGCCCGCCGGCATTTCGGCGCGACGTCGCTTGATGAGATGGTCGGGTTCGGTTTTCTCACCCAGGCTGAGCGCAACGAGCTTAACGAGTGCCAGCATCTGCTGTGGCGCATTCGTTTCGCGCTGCATCTGGAGCTTAACCGCTACGATAACCGCCTGCTGTTCGACAGGCAGCTTAGCGTCGCCCAGCGTTTGAACTATGTCGGCGAAGGCAATCAGCCGGTTGAACATATGATGAAGGATTTTTATCGCGTCACCCGCCGCGTCGCCGAGCTCAATCAGATGCTGCTCCAGCTGTTTGACGAAGCGATACTGGCGCTGACCGCCGATGAGAAGCCCCGGCCACTTGATGACGAGTTCCAGCTGCGCGGCACGCTGATTGATTTACGCGACGAGACGCTGTTTATTCGCGAGCCGCAGGCTATCCTGCGCATGTTTTATATTATGGTGCGCAACAGTAGTATCACGGGGATCTATTCCACCACCCTGCGCCATCTGCGCCATGCCCGACGTCATCTGAAGCAGCCGCTGTGTTATATCGCAGAGGCGCGCACCATTTTTCTGGCGATGCTGCGCCACCCCGGCGCGGTGAGTCGCGGCTTGCTGCCGATGCATCGCCACAGCGTGCTCTGGGCGTATATGCCGCAATGGTCGCATATCGTCGGCCAAATGCAGTTCGATCTGTTTCATGCCTATACCGTGGATGAACACACCATCCGCGTCTTGTTGAAGCTGGAGAGCTTTGCAAAAGAGGAGACGCGCAGTAAGCATCCGTTATGTGTCGAGTTGTGGCCGCGCCTGACGCACCCGGAGCTGATTCTGATAGCCGCGCTGTTCCACGATATTGCCAAAGGTCGCGGCGGCGATCACTCGGTACTGGGGGCACAGGACGTGCTGAAATTTGCCGAGCTGCACGGGCTGAATTCCAGGGAAACGCAGCTGGTCGCCTGGCTGGTGCGCCATCACCTGTTGATGTCGGTCACTGCCCAGCGCCGCGATATTCAGGACCCGGAAGTGATTAAACAATTCGCGGAAGAGGTGCAAACGGAAAACCGCCTGCGTTTTCTCATCTGCCTGACGGTGGCGGATATCTGTGCGACCAACGAAACCCTGTGGAATAGCTGGAAACAGAGCCTGTTGCGCGAGCTCTATTTCGCCACGGAAAAACAGCTGCGCCGGGGTATGCAAAACACGCCCGATATGCGCGAGCGCGTGCGCCATCATCAGTTGCAGGCGCTGGCGCTGCTGCGCATGGATAACATTGACGAAGAAGCGCTGCATCACATCTGGTCGCGCTGTCGGGCCAACTATTTTGTGCGCCACAGCCCAAATCAGCTGGCGTGGCACGCCCGGCATTTACTGAAGCACGATTTAAGCAAGCCGATGATCCTGCTCAGCCCGCAGGCCACGCGCGGCGGCACGGAGATCTTTATCTGGAGTCCGGATCGTCCGTATCTGTTTGCCGCCGTGTGCGCGGAGCTGGACAGGCGCAATCTCAGCGTGCATGACGCGCAAATTTTCACCACCCGCGATGGGATGGCCATGGATACGTTTATTGTGCTGGAGCCGGACGGCAGCCCGCTTTCCGCCGATCGCCACGAAGCGATTTGCGCAGGTCTCGAGCAAGCCATTACGCAACATACCTGGCAGCCTCCACAGCCGCGCCGCCAGCCAGCAAAATTGCGCCACTTTACCGTCGACACCGAGGTCAATTTTCTGCCCACGCATACGGAGCGAAAATCGTTTCTTGAATTGATTGCGCTTGACCAGCCAGGCCTGCTTGCCAGGGTGGGCCAGGTGTTTGCCGATCTTGGAATTTCGCTGCATGGCGCCCGAATTACAACAATTGGTGAACGAGTAGAAGATTTATTCATAATCGCTACGGCGAACCGGCGTGCCCTTAATAATGCGCTGCAAAAGGAAGTCCAACAACGGTTGACACAGGCCCTCAATCCAAACGATAAAGGGTGATGTTTTTTTTACACAGATGGAAAGAGCTTAACAATGCAGCAGTTACAGAACGTTATTGAAACCGCTTTCGAGCGCCGCGCAGAGATAACTCCGGCAAATGTCGATACCGTTACCCGTGAAGCGGTTAACCAGGTTATTGCACTGCTTGATTCCGGCAAACTTCGCGTGGCAGAAAAGATTGATGGCCAGTGGGTCACCCACCAGTGGCTGAAGAAAGCGGTTCTGCTCTCTTTTCGCATCAATGATAACCAGGTTATCGACGGCGCCGAAAGCCGCTTCTTCGATAAAGTTCCGATGAAATTCGCCGACTATGATGAAGCGCGTTTCCAGAAAGAAGGTTTTCGCGTGGTTCCTCCTGCGGCCGTGCGTCAGGGCGCGTTTATCGCCCGCAACACGGTGCTGATGCCTTCGTACGTGAACATCGGCGCGTATGTCGATGAAGGCTCGATGGTCGATACCTGGGCCACCGTCGGCTCCTGCGCGCAGATCGGTAAAAACGTTCATCTTTCTGGCGGCGTAGGCATTGGCGGCGTGCTGGAACCACTGCAGGCAAATCCGACTATTATTGAAGATAACTGTTTCATTGGCGCGCGTTCAGAAGTTGTGGAAGGCGTTATCGTTGAAGAAGGTTCGGTTATCTCGATGGGTGTGTACATCGGTCAGAGCACGCGCATTTACGATCGTGAAACCGGTGAAATCCATTATGGTCGCGTACCGGCAGGGTCTGTCGTTGTTTCCGGCAACCTGCCGTCAAAAGATGGCAAATACAGCCTGTATTGCGCGGTAATTGTGAAAAAAGTGGACGCGAAAACGCGCGGTAAAGTTGGCATCAACGAACTGCTGCGCACTATCGACTGACGCTTTTCCCCTCCTCTTTGCGAGGAGGGTCACTTCCCCCGCTTTTTTTTGCGCAAGCGGCTGGCTTAAATTGATCTTTTCGTTAATTATTCATGGGTTATGTTGAGCTTAAGGGTACCGCTATGTACGATAATCTGAAAAGTTTAGGCATTACCAATCCTGATGAAATCGATCGTTATAGCCTCCGCCAGGAAGCGAACAACGATATTCTGAAGATCTATTTTCATAAGGATCGCGGCGAGTTTTTTGCCAAAAGCGTGAAATTTAAATATCCGCGCCAGCGTAAAACCGTCGTCGCGGACGGCGTGGGCCAGGGCTATAAAGAAGTGCAGGAAATCAGCCCGAACCTTCGCTATGTGATTGATGAACTCGATCAAATTTGCCAGCGCGATCGTACTGAAGTGGATCTGAAACGTAAGATCCTCGACGACTTGCGCCATCTGGAAAGCGTGGTAACGAACAAGATCAACGAAATCGAAGCCGATCTTGAGAAGTTGACTCGGGGCAAGTAACAACAGCGTGCCGGGCCATGCCCGGCATTATCGTTGCTCGTCCAGCTGTAGCGCCACATACAGCAACAAGCGATCGTCAAAATTCCCCAAATCCAACCCGGTTAACTCCGAGATACGATTCAGCCGGTATTCCAGCGTGTTGCGGTGAATAAAAAGCGCCTTCGACGTTGCCAGCGGCTGCACGTTGTAGCGAAACCACGCCGACAGCGTACGCCGGAGCAATCCATTATTGTCCATCGCTTTTAACCGTGACAGCGGGCGCGCCAGCTCATTGGCCTGCCAGCCGCCGCGTAAACTGTCGAGCAGCACCGGCAGCATTAAATCCTGGTAAAAGTAGCTGCGGCTCTCCGGCATGCGCTGTTTACCCACCATCATGGTAGTGCGCGCGGTGCGATAGGAACGAGCGATGCTGCCCGGCCCGGTAAAATAGTTGCCGAGCGCCACGCGAAAACGCAGCTGCCCGTTCTCTTTCATGCGGGCGATAAGTTGCTCAACGCGCTTACGGTGATCTTCGGCGTCCCAGCGTCCAAACTGATTCAGCGCCGGTTTAAGCACCACCATCTCAGTCAGCGAGACAATGGCTATCAGGTTGTTACGCTCCGGCGTGGTCAGCGCGTTTTGCAACTGTTGCAGCTCGGCCATCGCGCTATCGACACCCAGCTGCCCGCTGTCCACTTCCACCACCGCCACCACGCGTGGCTGGGTTAAATCAATCCCCAGGCGCTGCGCCCATTCGGTGAGTGCAGGCGTGTGTTCCTCGGCCTGGATAAGGTTCATGACGAGTTCTTCGCGCAGGCGGCTATCCTGCGCCAGCAGGTGCATCAGGCGGGATTGCTCCAGCATCATTTCGGCGGTCATACAGACAAGCTCGCCATATTTGCGCAGCGTTTCCGGCTCACCGGTCAAACCAATAACACCGACGATTTCGCCTTCCAGTCGCAGCGGTAAATTGATGCCCTGACGCACACCGTGCAGGTGGCGGGCTACCGCATCATCAATATCCACGACCCGGCCCTGGGAGAGCACCAGCAACGCGCCTTCGTGCAATTCGCCAACACGTTCGCGATCGCCGCTGCCAATGATGCGACCGCGTGCATCCATAACGTTAATGTTTGTATCAATGATACGCATCGTGCGTGCCACGATATCCTGTGCCATTTTGGTGTCAAGATGCCAGCCAGCCATGTAACCCTCCCGTGTGCAGAGCCCAAGCATATGGGAGAAAACCAGAGGGTGCATTGTGCAAATGCACAAAGCGTAATTCAGAAGTGTGGAGTTGTGGAAAGCTTCACAAAACAAAGCTTCACAAAATAATGGGAAAGCCCTCTTCTCCTGGAGCCAGGAGAAGAGGTTAAGGGAAGATTACTGCATCAGCAGGTAGAGAGAGCTATCACCACGCTGAATGTTCAGCGCCAGCACGGAAGGTTTGGCGTCGAGGATTTTGCGCAACTCGGCGATATTTTTCACCGGCTGCTGGTTCGCGCCAATGATCACATCACCTTTTTTCAGGCCAATTTGCGCAGCCGGTGTGTTCGGTTTAACCGAATTCACTACCACGCCGCCATCTTTGCCTTTGTTGCTCATCTCAGCACCTTCAATACCGCTGAAGATAGTGCTCGAATCAACCTGGTTCTGGCTGCTCTGTTGCAGTTCCAGCGTGACATTAACCGGTTTGCCATCACGTAACAGGCCGAGCGCAACTTTGCTGCCGATTGGCATCGTCCCTACCTGCGCGCGCAGCGCCGCAAAGCTACTGATTGGCTTACCATTCAGAGAAGTAATGACATCACCCGCTTTAACACCGGCTTTCGCCGCAGCCGAGTTCGGCATCACCTGGCTGACAAACGCCCCGCGCTGGGCATCGACTTTCATCGCCTTCGCCAGTTCAGAGTTCAGCTCCGTGCCCATAATGCCCAGTTCGCCACGGCGTACCTGGCCGTACTGCACCATCTGACCGGTGAGGTTTTTCACCATATTGCTCGGAATAGCAAAGCCGATACCGATGTTGCCGCCGTCCGGCGCGAGAATCGCGGTGTTGATACCGATCAGTTCACCGTTCAGGTTGACCAGCGCCCCGCCGGAGTTACCCCGGTTGATGGCGGCATCCGTCTGAATAAAGTTTTCGTAGTTTTGCGCGTTCAGACCGCTGCGACCCAGCGCGGAAACAATCCCGGAGGTCACGGTTTCGCCCAGACCGAACGGGTTACCGATAGCGACCGTATAATCCCCCACGCGCAGCGCGTCAGAATCCGCAATCTTGATAGCGGTCAGGTTTTTCGGGTCCTGAATCTGAATCAGCGCGATGTCGGAGCGCGGGTCTTTGCCAACCACTTTGGCATCAAACTTACGGCCATCGCTCAGCTGCACTTTGATGGTGGTCGCATTATCAACAACATGGTTATTGGTAACGACATAACCTTTCGCCGCATCAATAATTACCCCGGAACCCAGCGCCATAAATTTTTGCTGCTGGCCGCCGCCCGGCGCACCCGCTCCGCCCTGGCAGAAAGGTGAGCTCTGGAAAGGCGAGCCTTCCTGGCAAAACGGCGAGTCGTCACCAAAGAACTGCTGGAAATTACGCGGCATGCGCGGCGTGTTGACGGTGGTACTACCTTCGACGTTGATGCTAACAACCGAAGGCATAACCTTTTCCAGCATCGGCGCAAGGCTCGGCATCTGCTGTGCCGTAGCGGTAGATGAAGCGGTTTCTGCCGCCGTCGCGGTAAGCGGCGACAGCGCCAACGATAAACTTAAAGCCAGTGCACTCATTGCTAACGTGGTTTTCTTCATGTCTTTCAATCTCATCAACGATTAACGCAAACTGCTGTGTATGTGTCACTCAGAGTCGATTTATAAACGTAAGTTCCGGAATTAACTGTCTGGAAAAAGTAAAAAAATATTGTCCATCTTTACAATTCAGCGGCATTATTCCACCGCCATTAAGCGGCGATATTCATCCCATGAATACAGATCGGTCATTCCGCTAATATAGTCCTGAATTAATCGACACCGGTGGTAATACTCCAGCACCGGATATTCCGCCGCGTCGGGGGATAATTTACTGACCGCCTCAACATAGGCCAGCCGATGCCGCGTCGAGAGCTTATGAAACAGGCGCGAGGCAATGGGGTAACGGCTTAAGCGCTCTTTTTCCACCAGTTCAGTAAAATCCGCCAATGATAATTGCAACAACGGACGGTAAATCTCCAGCAACCCGCTGATAACGCGATACCCTTGTAATTCCAGCTGCTCAACATCCGGGTGGCTGAATACATGTTTAATGGCGACATTTTTATATAATTCAAGTAGCTGACTAAATCCGCTGTCATCTTCCAGCAGCGCATGGTTAAATTCGCCGCTGAAAATTTGCGGCAAATTATCGATAAAGCGCTGCGCAGCATAAGGCACCAGTTTATTTAATGTATTAACGCGTAAATACATAAAGAACTGATCTTCCGCACTACGGCTCAGGGAATTCGCGCGGGACTTCTCCCAGGCGTTTTCCACCACCAACGCAAAGAGCGAATCCTTTTCATGCGCTCCCCAGGCTTCGTGAAGATGATGATAAAGCTGCTCAACGGTAAAAATGCGCTTCTCTACCGCATCTTCCAGATCGGCCACGCAGTAGGAGATGTCGTCCGCCGCTTCCATTATCCAGGTCAATGGAAAGCGACTGTAAGTGTCGAGGTGCAATTCTTTACGTAAGCGCTCAACGTAAGCCTCTTCCGAGAAATAGTAGCCTGGTTTTTTCATTAAATAGCTGTGAGAGGCGGGAGGTTTCCCCACCCACCAGGCAGGACGCGTATATTTCAGAATGCAGCCGACCTGCGCCCAGGTCAGGTTCATGCGCATCAGCGTATGGACCAGGCGAATCCCCTGGGCGTTTCCTTCGAAGTGGCATAAATCGTGGCGGACTTTGTTGCGTAGCGCATTCAGGCTCTCTTCGCCTTCACGCAGGCGCAGCGCGAGCACTTCGCAGCGATCGTCTGACAAGGGCTGGCTAACCGCATCTTCCGGCACCAGGCGCTGGCGGAACCAGTCGTTGATCGCCGCTTCGCCAAAATGGCCGAACGGCGGGTTGCCAATGTCATGCATCAGGCACGCCATCTCGACAATGCTCTCAAACGGCCCGGTAAGCTCCTCCAGACCGTAAGCCTCCAGCAGCCGCAGCTCTTTGAGGCGAGTGAGGATTTCTTTAGCAATATAGCGCCCCACCTGCTGAACTTCCATGGAGTGCGTCAGGCGCGTGCGCACCGCCGCATTGCGCTCCAGCGGAAAGACCTGCGTTTTTTGCTGCAAGCGCCGGATAGCGGGAGAGTTAATAATGCGCCCGCGATCGCTTTCAAAAATACGCAGTATTTCTCGCTCGCTCTTGACGCCCTGCGGCGAGCGGTAACGACGATGCCAGTTTATTTTATTGCGAAAATCGATCTCTGCCATTATCTCTCCTGTGCATAGCACCACGGGATATCATGCAATTATCTATGCCATGATAGACTATGCCCTGAAAACGTAATTCTGTCCTATCACATTAGCGAGTATCACCATGAAAATTGGCATTATTGGTGCAATGGAAGAAGAAGTTACGCTGCTGCGTGACAAAATCGGGAATCGTCAAACCCTCAATATCGGCGGGAGCGAAATCTACACCGGTACGCTGCATGGCACAGAGATCGCACTGCTGAAATCCGGCATTGGTAAGGTTGCCGCCGCAATGGGCGCGACGCTGCTGCTGGAACATTGTAAGCCGGATGTGATTATTAACACAGGTTCTGCGGGCGGTCTGGCACCGACGTTAAAGGTTGGCGATATTGTGGTGTCTGACGAGGCGCGTTATCACGATGTCGACGTGACCGCCTTTGGTTACGAAATTGGTCAACTGCCTGGCTGCCCGGCAGGGTTTAAAGCCGACGAAACACTGATTGCTGCCGCCGAAGCCTGTATCGGCCAGTTGCAGCTTAATGCCGTGCGCGGGCTGATTGTCAGCGGCGATGCCTTTATTAACGGCTCCGTCATGCTGGCAAAAATCCGCCACAACTTCCCTCAGGCGATTGCGGTCGAGATGGAAGCAGCGGCGGTGGCGCATGTTTGTCATCACTTCGGCGTACCGTTTGTTGTGGTGCGCGCCATTTCTGATGTTGCGGATCAGCAGTCACACATCAGTTTTGATGAGTTCCTGGCAGTAGCGGCAAAACAATCCACGCTGATGGTGGAAGCACTGGTACAGAAACTGGCACGTGGTTAATTCGCGGTCCAGGGCGATTATCGCCCTGCTTTTGCTGATACCTGCGTGGCTAAGCGCCGCGCCGCGCGTGGTTTCGCTCTCTCCGGCGAACACCGAGCTGGCGTTTGCGGCAGGTATCACTCCTGTGGGTGTCAGCAGCCATTCCGATTATCCGCCGCAAGCTCAGAACATTGAACAAGTGGCAACCTGGCAGGGCATGAATCTTGAGCGCATTATTGCTCTCAAGCCTGACCTGGTGCTGGCCTGGCGCGGTGGAAACACGGAGCGGCAGGTTAATCAGCTTAAGCAGTTTGGTATCACCGTCATGTGGGTGGATGCGATAACCATCGAGCAGGTGGCCGGGACGCTAAACAAACTGGCGGCATGGAGTCCCCACCCGGAGCAGGCAAAAGAAGCGGCACAGCAGCTGCTTAGCCAGTATCAGGCGCTGAAATCGCGCTACGCGAACCTGGCAAAAAAGCGCGTGTTTATGCAGTTTGGCGCGCAGCCGCTCTTTACCAGCGGTAAAGGTTCAATCCAGAACCAGGTCGTGGAACTGTGCGGTGGCGAGAATATTTTCGCCAATAGCCGTGTGCCCTGGCCGCAGGTGAGCCGCGAACAGGTGCTGGCGCGCAAGCCGCAGGCCATTATCGTAGCTGGCAGCGCGCGCGATATCACACAAACAGAACAGTACTGGCATAACCTGCTTAATGCGCCGATTATTTCTCTGCATAGCGACTGGTTTGAACGCGCAAGCCCGCGTATTATCCTCGCCGCTCAACAACTCTGTTCTGCCCTCGCGCAGGTGAAATAACCGGGGAATTTACCAATGCTCGTCTACTGGCTGGATATTATCGGCACTGCCGTGTTTGCCATCTCAGGCGTTCTGCTTGCAGGAAAATTGCGCATGGACCCATTTGGCGTCCTGGTATTAGGCGTGGTGACTGCCGTTGGCGGCGGGACGATTCGTGATATGGCACTGGCGCATGGGCCGGTATTCTGGGTTAAAGATCCGACGGATCTGGTGGTGGCGATGGTGACCTGTATGTTGACTATCTTGCTGGTGCGCCAGCCGCGCCGCCTGCCGAAATGGGTGCTACCGGTTCTTGACGCCGTTGGGCTGGCGGTGTTTGTCGGTATTGGCGTCAATAAAGCGTTTCTTGCCGGTACCGGGCCGCTGGTCGCCATCTGTATGGGGGTTGTGACTGGCGTGGGCGGCGGGATAATCCGCGACGTGCTGGCGCGCGAGATCCCGATGATTTTACGTACCGAAATTTATGCCACCGCCTGCATCGCCGGGGGAATTGTGCATGCCACCGCATTTTATACGTTTGCCATGCCGCTGGAATCGGCCAGTATGCTGGGGATGGTGGTAACGCTGGCTATCCGCCTCGCGGCAATCCGCTGGCATTTGAAACTGCCGACTTTTGCGCTGGATGAGGCGGGGCATAAGTAATTATGCGGCCATCCTTCTGCCAGATGGCCGCTGGTTAAAATATTTCAAATGCTACGGCAAATATAAAGATGGATATCAATTTTTTTATCACTAAATAATGTTGAAACCGCTTCAATAAGGTCTTTTGACGATATTTGCGCACCAGGTTTTACTCTTATCAAAGACTTGTGTGACTCCTGCGCCAGACAGGAATAATTAATTTGCGAGTCCTGATCTAAGGTAATATCGTAGGTTTCAAGTTTATCCCAGCTGTCCCGACTTTCTACGCTGCTTATTTTACCTTTCACCAGTTCCATTAAGTCATCCATATGACCATTAAGCGAGTGCCATCTTTTGGTATAAAAAAATATTTTTGCATTTTCCGGCACTCGCGTATCCTTTAAATTAATTTGCTGGCTACCGTGAGCCGCAAGGAATATCTCATTCCCGGCATTCTCAGGGTAAAAAAGATCAAAGTTTTGGCACTCGACTTTAATAACATTATTAACCAGCGGCGTTATCTTTTTTGCCTCCGTCGCAACCAGACGCTCTGTTTTAGTATCATATTTTAATACTGACGTTTCGCCTGTATCGCCACTGAAGCTTTGATACAAATCCAGCTGACGATTATAAGATAACTGATTATTATACGAGGAAGCTTTCTGCAGAGGGATGAGCTCGCCATCAAGAGGATTATAATAGTAAACATGGCGGGGTTTGTCTCGTGAACCGAGAAAGACAATGCGATTGCTTTTTCCGACGAACTCTACAGGGTAATAATTATCCCCTAATCGATAGAGGAGATCTATTCCTGGTTCGGTATAATAAATAGCCTGTTTGCCGATAATGAAACCCAAATCAACATCATCGGTATTGAAGGCAGACAATTTATCGATTTCCAGTCCCCCCGTGCTCATAGCCACTTCTTTTCTTACAGTATTAAGTTCGCGCTTACTAATATAATTGGTTACCCAGGGATCGTTTTTTTCAGAATCAAACTGTGCCTGGGCAAGTTGACTATAAATATCCTCAGTCATCGCGGTTAAACAAGATGATGAATGGAGCAACAAGTGCGCCAGATACCCGCGATCGTTTCTGGCGAGATAGGCGAGTTTTGGTGGGGTCAAGAGACCTTCAATGTGAGGTCTGTAAGCTGGGATCTTTTCAAGATAAGCCCGGCTGATTTCTTTCAAACTGCTCATCTGTGCTGACGTTAAGTTTTGTAATTCTATTTTTTCAATCATCTCTTGCGCCATATCATGAGCCGACGGGTAAATGCCGTTAGCCCTGGCGGTGTTATAGTAATCATTCTTTAGTTTACTGCTACTAAATATCTCTTCCATCATCAGCCCGATCAGGTCATGATCGGTAGTTTGTTGCATATTTTCGCTCAGACCCAGTTTATCGATATTTATAAAGAGACGGTTATCTTCTTTATCTGGCATGATAAGAACTTTTCCTGCGTACCTTTCCTGTGAGGATTGGTAAGGATTAGCATCGAGGTTCCGTGCCGCCTTAGCGTAATTATTCACCGCCCGAACTAAATATATTTCCTGGGAATCGATTGTGCGTTCAAGACGTTCTAACGCCTGCCGCCATGCTTCACCTGCATCAGTAAGGAAACGAACATCACCGCTATCAAGCAAAAGGCTTAAATACATTCCAGTATCTGCCCAGCTATATTCATCATAATTTAAAGAGGTTTGTACTGCGGGGATTATTTTCTCTTTCAGATATTGCAATTTTTGTTTTATATACTGTTGCGACAACTTCATCCGTGTATCAAGGGGATCGGCCTGAGCATCCAGTTTTTTAAAATCGATTTCATGTTCAAGACTTTTAATAATACGCGCAGGAAATAACGCTTCTTTCACCCTGCTATAGTGCGCAGACGCAACCTGCGTTCGCTTAACGCCTATGGACTCTTGCGGTTGCGTGGTAACGAAAGTGCCGCCCGAAGCCTCTACCTCATTAGCCAGATCCTCGACAGCCGGGATCGATGGCTGATAACGATAACGCCGGTTTTTATTATAAAAACTGGCAATATCTTTATTAACATTCAATTTTTCTGCAACAAACGTATCAACTTCTTTTATCTCAACGCGCTCCTCTTTGTGTTCTAAAATGATATCTGCAATAAACTTCTCACGGTTAAAGAAACTCCCCCTGCCAGTCACTTTAATTATCGGCGAACCTGTCGGGTTGTTCACATCTAATGTATCAATTAGCTTCGCATCAAAATAATTCCCCGCATAGAGGAAATAATTTTTCCCCGTATTAATGTCCTGAAATATGGCAGGCGTATCATAGGTTTTTAACTGCCTGAGCGACCCCGGTACCGGGTAATGATTACTGGTTGTTTTACTATCGATATATTTTTGTAGCCGTACATGGAGATCTGTTTCTATTACCACTGGCAGGCATTCTTTTGTCCTGACGGGCGACCTGGCGATACGGCAAGTGGATACGTCCTGAAATTCACTGGCCAGACGCTCGTCATCTCTTACACGAATCCAACTATCCCTATCAGCCCATAGCAGGATATCACCTTTGCGCCCATCCTGTTCTCTTTGCAGATAAACATAGCGATCGGTGTATTTAGTAACGGCGAACTTTTTGTTGTTAATAATAAAAAGAGGCTTGTTGGCGCTATCGAGATAAAGCCCGGGGCGAATTTCCCGAACCGGCGCTGCCTGTGTCATCACCGCATGATCCTGAAGATAATCCAGCGCTGCGGTTTCCAGGTAAAAGACATTTTTCTCGTTCAATGCGCCAGGGATCCGTTCGCTCTGTAAGCCAAACAGCATATCATCTGCATATTTTAATTTAAATATGCCATTTTCCCGCTTAATTTGTACGTAAGGGTTATTAGCCAGCACCCAGGTATCAATTTCACCACCCGACTTTCGTACTTCATAATATTTATAATCTTTTTTTATAAAGTTACTTTCCTGTTGGCTTCTGCAAAGGCCATTTTCATCATTAATTACTGAAATGTGATTTTCGGGATAATAATCGATGCCTGTTTCGTAACTATCGAGATAAATTTGAAGATTTTTATCTATTTGCACAGACGGCTTTTCAAATACCCAGCCATAATTACCAAAGATAATGACGCGTTGTTCAAGATAATTTCCATCATGGGTATACGCGACGAATTGATTCCCCACATAATCCCAATCTGCCGGAATTAATTTACCGCCTAAAAAAACGCCTTTCATATCTTCCTTATCAGCAGCACGTATTGTGACGAAGTCATATTCGTTAAAATCGATACGGGCATTATCAGGCAATTGTTCAAGGGATACACCATAGTAATCTCTGTTTTGAAGATTTACTTTAGAAAAAGTATCATCTTCTGTTGAGCGAACAAAATCCCAACGTTTATTTAAATGATTAAAATTAATAAAACGATTACGCTCAACAAAAGGTCGATTATCTATCCCTTTATGTAATAAGTATTCTTTACCCTCCACGTTAACAACCACCTGATTTTCATGGAAATTATATCGATTCGTAAGTATTTTGGTTTCTGCTTTAGGTATATCAACACCTTTTGCAAGTTTTCCGTAAAGGGCAGCCTGCTCGTTTCTGTTCATTGTTGGGATTGCCGGGCGCATCATAAACATGATTTGCTGATCAACATTTATCAGCTTTGAAATATCAAGTTGTTTACCCTCTAAATCATCAGCTATCAGTTCTAATATGGGGGCGATAATATTTTGTGCAACGGTTAAGAGTTTTGTTCCAGGAAGCAGAGATACCACCGACGATACCGCATAATCAACAGCAGCAGTTATGTTCATTACGGCTTCTAACGATTCTGGTGAAGGGCAGCCGGTTTCTTTAATAACATATTCATACGCGATCCTCCCCTCCTTATAGGCCTGTGAAATTGGGTTAGAAAGTGTCTGGCCAAATTGCCGATATATTTGTGCCCCGCTAAGATTATCACGTTCATCAGCGCACGTCTGATCGAACATCTTTTTGATCGCTACTTCATCAGGTATTGTTGCAGTTAAAGAGGTGTTAGTTTTTATTCTAACTGAGTCTATTCTCTCATCAACGTAGCGAAACTCATTGCCTCTTTTAAGGGGGAAAAATGTTTGGGTTCTATCCGGCTCACGGGCGGTAGTGATTTCCTCATTTCGTGTTTGCGGAGCGCATACACATCGTTTCCCTTTCCTACTAATAACCAGCTTTTCGAGATTTTGTCCGCTGCGCACATGTTTACGCCGACAGCGTTTAACCACTTTTCTCTTTATACAGACGGGCAGCGTCTCAATATCAGACCATCTCTTTTTCCCCAGCCCTTGCTTGCCTTTATGACAAGGTATTTCAATATTGGTTTTTACGCCTGACTCAAGTAAATAACAGGGCGGGTTATGTGCACGCGCCTTGCTATTATGCAAAGTGACACCCTGAAAAATGAGTGGAGCAAGCACAGGATGTTGCGGTGTCTCAGGGAAATAGTGATTGGGCATCACATCTTTATTTTCTGGCGAAGGTGGGTTATCAACAGCAGGCGGATTATTCGAGCTTGCGTTAAAACGATTCCAGACAAACGCACCGACTGTAGTCATTAATGCAATACTTGCAATCCAAAGACTAAATTGGCAGGATGGCAAGCAGTGGCGTTTTTTGTGCAACTCAAATTGTTCATATTCTTCAAGCGATAATAAACGACTCGTCACATTTTCTGGCGGGTCTCCATTATTTTCTATCTGCAGCATTGTGGTTTCATTGTTGCATTGCGACTCATCAGAGGAATGATGTGTTAAATCGGTTGCTGAGGCCGTTGAAGAAAGGAGGTTTCTTGTAAATGAAGAGTGAGGCTGATTATTTTCCGATGATGAATGGTCGCTAAATGTTCCTGAACCTGTTGCGGTATTTGTAATAGCAGGCATAGACACTCCCTGAATATTTTATTCCTGTAAAGCGAGGTAGTGTTATCTCCTGGATATTTTTAAATTCATATAAAAAAGAGAGCATATTGAATATGAATTCATGGCGTTTTTTTATTCAGGCATGTAAGGAATTCAATGAAGGGTAAATATGCTTGATACGGCGAAACTTACAGTAACAGAGAAAAGGAAAACGTGTTAATTATCGGAGAAAAAAATATCGTTTGCTAACGGTAGCTGGCCCGGAAACATGCCAGGCCAACTACCTTTTTCGCGCAAAGACAACAGGTCTTCAGATACTAAAGGACGATCCGCAGCCACAGGTGCTGGTCGCGTTCGGGTTGGTGACCACGAAGCGGGAACCTTCCAGACCTTCGGTATAATCCACGGAACCGCCGACAAGATATTGCAGGCTCATCGGATCGACCACCAGGCCAACGCCTTGTTTCTCGATGGTCATATCACCATCGTTAACCTGATCGTCAAAGGTAAAACCATACTGGAAGCCGCTGCAACCACCACCGGTGATGTAAACACGCAGTTTCAGATTCGGATTCTCCTCATCTGCGATCAGGCTTTTTACTTTATTCGCTGCTGCGTCGGTAAACTGCAGCGGCAGCGCTACGTCATCACTCATGTCTAACTCCCATTGCTACGGCGATCTGGGTAAAAATTGACCCGATCTTTTCAGCTATTATCCGATACGCTACTAAATCGTTCAAGTATTCTCCTGCCGGGAGTGACCTTCTCCTGTCGCGTCCTGCCTGGCAAGCGTTCGTGCCAGGATCGCGGAATAGAGCGGTTTGCCTCCCAGGAACTGAGCCAACAGTGTCGCACCAAGACAGGTTATAATCATTGGCAAAATTAGCTGATAATTGTCAGTCATTTCCAAAACCAGCACGATACCGGTCAGCGGCGCGCGCACCGAAGCGGCGAGCAATGCGCCCATTCCGGCAATGGCAAACGTCGCGCCATCCAGTTGATAATCAGGAAAGAGTGCCGCGCAGAGCGTACCAAATGCCATCCCCAACACCGTACCTAACGCCAGCATTGGCGCGAAAATCCCCCCAGGCGCGCCGGAGCAGAAACAGAGCAGCGTGGTGGCAAAGCGCAGCAGAAAAATAAACAACAGCGCGCCAAAGGCATAATTCCCTGCGGTAGCTATCGGTACCAACCCAAACCCGCCGCCGACAATCGACGGAGCCAGCAGTGCAAACACGCCGCAACCTCCGCCAATCACCGCCCCCGCCAGTAACCAGCGGCGCGGGTGCTGGCCGCGAAGGCGCTGAAACCATGCCTGTAAACCCAGCACCATGCTATTAAACAACGGCCCCAGGCAGCCAAAAATAAGACCCAGCACCAGGTAGAGCCATAGAGTATTAAGCGGCGCATTATTGAGCTGGCCAACATCAATAATCGCCACATCCTCATTGAACAGGCGATACATAATGGTCGACATAATAACGCCGGTGAATACCGCCTTGATGGAGATGAGGCTGTAATGAAACTGCGCGCGCATCTCTTCAATAATAAACAGGATGCCCGCCAGCGGTGCATTAAACGCCGCCGCCAGGCCTGCCGCCGCGCCGGTCGCCAGCAAGGTATGGCGGGCTTCTGCATCGCGGGTACGGAAAAGATCCGTCACCATCCGCCCGATGTTGCCGCCTATCTGCACCGTTGGCCCTTCGCGACCCAGCACCATTCCGGCGCCGAGCGTCCCCAGACCGCCAAAAAATTTCACCGGCAGCACGCGCCACCAGCGCACCGGACGCAGCTCCTCCAGCGCTCCCTCTATTTCGGGGATACCGGAACCGCCCGCTTCAGGGGCAATGCGTAGCACCAGATAATAGCCGATGAATGCCAGCACAGCGGACGCCACAAATGCCAGCGGCCACACCAGCCAGGCGCTGTCTGCGACCTGTGCCAGCGCGCCCATCCGCGCATTAGTGACCAGGCTGACGGTTTTATCAAACGCAACCGCCACAAGCCCGGTCAGCGTGCCAACGACGGCTGCCATCACTAAAATGACCAGCGGTGTCTTATCGCGCTCCAGCATTCGCGCCAGAATGCTCCTGCGCCGTTGCCGCTCAACCTGCTGCTGTTCAAATGAAGGGTTTTGAGAATTCATAGGCCCTGACTTAACTTTACAAATCGAGTGGGTATTTTAACCACCTGCCGCGGCCACGTCGCCTCTAAAATTCTTGCAATTTTTGCCCTTTAAGCCGCCAAAACTTTCTAAACATTCCTGTAATCACATAGAATGGCCGACATTAATTCTTCCATGAACCAGGAATGACAGCATGAGTAAGTCTGAAAATCTCTATAACGCAGCGCGCCAGCTTATCCCGGGCGGTGTCAACTCACCGGTACGTGCCTTTACCGGCGTAGGCGGTACGCCGCTGTTTATCGAGCGGGCGGACGGAGCTTATCTCTATGATGCCGACGGTAAAGCCTATATCGATTACGTCGGCTCCTGGGGGCCAATGGTGCTCGGCCACAACCACCCGGCCATTCGCAGCGCGGTCATCGAAGCGGCCAGTCGCGGCCTGAGCTTTGGCGCGCCAACCGAGATGGAAGTCAAAATGGCGGCGCTGGTAACGGAGCTTGTGCCGACGATGGATATGGTGCGGATGGTGAACTCCGGCACCGAAGCCACCATGAGTGCTATTCGTCTGGCGCGCGGGTTTACCGGGCGCGACAAAATCATCAAATTTGAAGGGTGCTACCACGGTCACGCCGACTGTTTGCTGGTGAAAGCCGGTTCCGGCGCGCTGACGCTCGGTCAGCCGAACTCACCGGGCGTTCCGGCGGATTTCGCTAAGCATACCCTCACCTGTACGTATAACGATTTGGACTCCGTGCGCGCGGCCTTTGAACAATATCCGCAGGATATCGCCTGTATTATCGTCGAGCCGGTAGCGGGCAATATGAACTGTGTGCCGCCGCTGCCAGCGTTTCTGCCGGGCCTGCGTGCGCTGTGCGATGAGTTCGGCGCGCTGCTGATTATTGATGAGGTGATGACCGGTTTTCGCGTTGCGCTGGCGGGCGCGCAGTCTTATTACGATGTCGAGCCGGATCTCACCTGCCTTGGCAAAATCATCGGTGGCGGTATGCCGGTCGGCGCATTCGGCGGGCGTCGTGATGTTATGGAAGCGCTGGCGCCCACTGGCCCGGTGTATCAGGCGGGTACGCTGTCCGGGAACCCGATTGCGATGGCGGCAGGCTACGCCTGTTTGACCGAAGTGGCGCAGCCTGGCGTGCATGCAACGCTTAACGAGCTGACCACCCAGCTCGCCAGTGGTCTGCTGGAAGCGGCGCAGGAAGCCGGTATTGCGCTGGTTGTGAATCACGTCGGCGGGATGTTCGGCCTGTTCTTTACCGATGCGCCAGCCGTGACCTGCTATCAGGATGTGGTGAAGTGCGACGTAGAGCGCTTTAAACGTTTCTTCCATCTGATGCTGGAAGAGGGTGTCTATTTTGCGCCTTCCGCCTTTGAGGCCGGTTTTATGTCTGTTGCGCACAGCGAAGCGGATATCGATAACACTATCGATGCAGCGCGCCGCGTCTTTGCCAAACTCTGACGCGCCTCCCCTCTCCTGCCGGGAGAGGGGCATTTAACACCCTAGCGGCTCTGCTTTCTCAGCAAATAGATAAAGTACGGCGCGCCGATAAAAGTCGACAGCAACCCTGCCGGGATTTGATACGGGAACATCAGCATGCGCCCGCACCAGTCGGCAAACACCAGCAAAATCCCCCCAGTCAGCGACGACATCACCAGATGCGGCATCGTGCGCCGAAAACCCATCATCCGCGCGATATGCGGCGCCATCAGACCAATAAAGCTTAGCGGGCCAATCGTCATCGTTGCGGTAGCCGTGAGTGCCGCTGCCAGTAATAACAGCGCAATACGCGACGGGGTGAGCGCCATCCCGACAGCCCGCGCCGTCTCCCCGCCGAGGGGTAAAATCATTAACCAGCGACGGCACAGCGGCGTCAGCGCCAGCAGGATCACCATCACCACCGCAGTGCGCAGCACCTGCTCGCCGCTTGCGTTATACGTAGAGCCTGCAATCCATGTCAGGATCTGCGCCATACGCGGGTCACCGCTTGCCTGAAGCATCATCAACAGCATAGTAAAGGCGGTGCTCAGCGCCATCCCCGCCAGCAGCATGCGGTGCGGTGAAAACCCGCCCCGCCCGGCGGCCAGCATGATAACAAGCAGCGTGATCGCAGCGCCCAGGCTCCCGGCAGGCATCAGCCAGCCAAAGGCGTTTCCGGGCACAAAAAACAGCATCACCACCACGCCAAACGCTGCGCCAGAACTGATACCCAGCACTTCCGGGCTGGCCATCGGGTTACCGGTCAGGCGCTGGATAATACAGCCCGCCACCGCCAGCATCATCCCGGCGGTGAGCGCGGCGATAATGCGCGGCCAGCGCCACGGCAGCAGCTCATCCAGCATCGCGCCGCTCGCCCATTGCCAGCCCTGGATATCGCGGCCAAACGCCAGCGCCGCCCACATCGCCAGCAGCAACAGCGCCAGCCCGCCGAGCGCAAACCACTGCACATGCTGACGCTCAGCCGGTACGCTATCGCCCGCGTTCATCGCCGGGGCGCTCATGCTGCGCAAGCGCGGCAGCAACCACAGCAGCAGCGGCGCGCCAACCAGCGCCGTCACGGAACCGGTGGACACCTCCATCCAGACGCGGGTTAGCCACCAAACCAGCTGATCCGAAAGCCAGAGGATCAGCGCACCGATAAGCGGTGCCAGCACCAGCCTCGCCAGTAACCGTCGCGCCCCCAGCATTTTTGCCAGCAGCGGCGCGAAAAGGCCGATAAAACCAATGATCCCCACCGCATTGACCAGCAGCGCGCTGAGCGCAATAGCCAGCGCCAGCGCGGCCAGCCTTGCCAGCGACAGCGCCAGGCCAAGATTGCGCGCCACGCCGTCGTCCAGCCCCATCAGCGTGAGCGGGCGCAGCAGCAGCAGCGTCAGCACCGCACAGCCCAGCAATTGCGGCCACAAACGCTGCGCCACGCCCCAGTCGGTTTGTGTCAGCGTCCCGGTGCTCCACAAAAACATACTTTGTAGCTGATCGTGGTGAAACAGCACCAGAAGCTGATTGATAGCGCCACAGTAGAGGCTGACCACCAGCCCGGCGAGGATCAAGGTGACTGGCGAGAGGCGTTTGCCCCAGGCGACGCCAAACACCAGTGCGCCCACTGCGCAGGCCCCCGCCAGCGCTGCAAACTGGGAGGCCATGACCCCTGGTATCGCCCACAGCGTGGTGATAGTTATCCCTAACTGCGCCCCGGTCGAGACGCCAAGCGTGGTGGGTTCAGCCAGCGGATTACGTAACACTTGCTGGAACAAAACCCCCACCAGCCCCAGCCCCGCACCGACCAGTAATGAAACCGTAAGGCGCGGCAGCAGGCTGTAATGGAACAGCATCTGATCAATAAGGTTTATGTCCGGCGTGCGCAGCGCCTGCCCCCACTGGCTGCGTGGTAAAGCGACATTCAGGTTGTGCCAGGTTAACCAGGCGCCAGCGACTATCAGCGCCAGAATCACCAGCGCGGGAAAGCGTGAAATGCGCTGGCTCATGCCTGTGCTCCCAGCGCGCCATCAAGCACGCGGATAAAATGCATGGCCGAGAGCGTTGCGCCATAAAACCAGACGGCGGGAACGCGCTGGAATCGCCCGGCGCGCACAAAAGGCATCGCCTGCCACAGCGGTGTCGCCATCACGTTTTGCATCTCACGGTCGTTGCCATGATCAAAGCAGATAACGTCGGCGTCTTTATACTCCGCCAGCCGGTCTATTCCGACGGCGACGCTGCCCCAGAAGGTGGTTTCACCGTGCCAGGCATTACGAATGCCAAATTCATCAAGGAGTTCCTGAAACAGACAGTTCGGGCCGAACGCCAGCACATGACGTTCATCAAGCAGCGTTATCATCAACAGCGGACGCTCGCCACGCCGGGCAAAATGCGGCGCGCTACGTTCGACCAGCGCATCGAATTCATTCAGATGTTTCGCCGCTGCGGACTCAAGGTTCAACAGTTGCGCCATTTCGTTAAGTGAATGGCGGGCCATCGCCAGCGGTTTTTTGCCGTCGCTAAAGGTAAAACCCCGGCCCGGCGCTATCTTCGCGAGCTTATCCGCCGACGGGCCATAGCCTGAAGACCAGAACAGGTACGACGGTTTCATTTGCGTGAGCAGTTCCAGATTCGGCTCGGTACGCAGACCGATATCGATAACCGAGTCCGGCAGCGAAGGCTCATTAACCCACAGGTTGTAGTTGGGCACATCGGCGACGCCATAGGGCATAATGCCCAGCGCTAGCAACAGCTCAACCGGTAGCCACTCCAGAGCAACGATACGTTGAGTGTCGATAGTCGCCGCCTGCGCGCCGCGCATCTTCCACAGCAGGGGAGAAAGTGCCATCAGCGTCAGCAAACGACGACGGCTAAGCGTGTGTAATCCAGCCATCAGTAGACAAAACTCACCGGTGCCGCGCCGCCAGGGTGCGGTAATATCCCCATCGGGATACCGTAAATATGTGCCAGCGTCTCGGCGCACATCAGCGCGTCGGGTGTGCCTTCGGCAATCATTTCGCCGCCGCGTAGCGCCACCAGGTAGTCGCAATAGCGCGCA
Organism: Vagococcus sp. WN89Y; assembly: GCF_052220145.1. NCBI lineage: Bacteria > Bacillati > Bacillota > Bacilli > Lactobacillales > Enterococcaceae > Vagococcus > Vagococcus sp. WN89Y. Next base: position 57,015 of record NZ_JBQPOM010000065.1, read on the forward strand.
GCCATATTGATATCATGCAGCACCGCAATCACCGTCAGCCCGCGTTGCTGGCTTAACCGGTGGACCAGCGCCAGCACGTCCACCTGGTGGGCGATATCCAGCGCCGAGGTCGGCTCATCCAGCAGCAGGCAACGGCTGTCCTGCGCGACCAGCATCGCAATCCATGCACGCTGGCGCTCACCGCCGGAAAGGCTGTCAACCAGGCGATGCGCCAGCGGTTTCAGGCCGACCAGGGCAATCGCTTCGTCGACTTTTTCTCTGTCGGCCACGCCAAAACGCCCCAGCGCCCCATGCCACGGATAACGACCAATCGCCACCAGTTCGCGTACCGTCATCCCTTCAGCCTGCGGTAACTGCTGCGGCAGGTAAGCGACTTTGCGGGCAAAGGCTTTACTGCTCCAGCTCTCCAGCGGTTGCCCGTCGAGCAGAATATCGCCCGCGGACGCAAGCTGGTGGCGGCCAAGCATTTTTAAAAGCGTCGATTTGCCCGAGCCGTTATGCCCTATCAGGCCGGTGACCTGCCCGGCCGGGAAGGTCAGTGAGAGCGGGTGCAGCAGCGTACGGCCAGGCACGCTAAAGGAGACATCGGTCAGTTGAAATGTGGTATCGGGAAGCGCTGTGTTTTCCTGCATGGTAGCCAACTTGTCAGAGGGCACGGCGAACCGTGCCCGAAGAGAGATTAGAAGCGGAAGTTTGCGGTCGCCACCACCTGGCGCTCGGCGCCCCAATAGCATGCGTATTCACGATAGCAGCTTGAGACATATTCACGGTCAAACAGGTTGTTGACGTTCACGCCCACAGAAGACCCTGGTAAACCGAAACGCGCCAGGTCATATTTCACTGTTGCATCGGCAACGGTATAGCCCGCAACGCTGAACAGCTCGTTTTCCTTGTTGGTGCGATTTGAATAAATGCTGGTGGTAGACCCCACATAACGCGCGCCAGCGCCGATAGTCAGACCGCTGAGAGCCGTTTCATGGAAGGTGTAATCCGCCCACAAAGAAGCCATATTACGCGGTACTTCTGCCGGGCGTTTGCCTTCAAATATCGTATCGTGCGTGTATTTGCTGTCGGTATAGCTGTAAGAAGCGGTCAGGTTGATATTTGCATTGAGTGCAGCTTTAGCTTCCAGCTCCACCCCGCGCGCGCGAATTTCGCCGCCCTGGACGCTGAAACCTGAGTTGTCAGGATTCGGATCGGCCGTCAGGTTTTTATCTTTCGTCAGCTGGAATACCGCGGCCGTGAGCACCACCGGCATATCTTTCGGCACATATTTCACGCCAGCTTCATACTGCTTACCGCGTGACGGGTCAAATGGCTTGCCGCCTTTGGTGGAACCCGACACCGGCTCAAACGATTCGCTGTAGCTGATATAGGGTGATATACCGTTATCAAAGAGGTAGTTCAGACCGCCGCGCCAGGAGAACTGTTCGTCGTTGATCTCAGCAAGCGTGGAGGAAGAGCGAGTAAAGGTTGAGGTTTTTGCAAAGTCATAGCGGCCACCGAGAGTCAGCACCCACTTATTCCACTCTGCCTGATCCTGAACATAGAGACCCGCCTGCTCCTGGCGATTCACCACGTCATAAGGGAAGTTAATTTTAACGTTCGCGTTCCCGTACTGTGGATTGAGTGCGTTGATAGGATCAGCCGTACCGTAATCCGCAGCAATATCATTACGCATGCGCATATAATCCACGCCCGTTAACAGCGTATGATCTACCGCACCCGTTGAGAAATCGGACTGCAACTGAGTATCAACAGTAAAGGTATTCAGATCTTCGTCAGAGCGGACATAAGCGCGGTTGATTTGCCCCGGTACGGTGGAACTGTAACCATCGCCGTAGACAGAACGATACAGCGTGTGAACACGCGCGTAACGCAGGTTTTGGCGAAGCGTAAAGGTATCGTCAAAAGCATGGGTGAAGCTGTAGCCCACCATCTGCTGGCGACGCGTCATGGTGTTATCACGCTCGCCTTCGTTGAAGTCCCGCGACAGTTTATGCGCATTGCCGTCGGCATCATAGAAAGGAACAATCGTGCCCTCTCTAGGCAGCCAGCCGTAGAAGCCCGCATCCGGGTCGCTCTGGAAATTGCTCAGGAACGTAAAATCAGTTTTGTCATCCGGACGCCAGCTAAAAGAAGGCGCAATCGCGTAGCGCGTGGATTTCGCCATCTTCTGCTGCGCATCCTGGCTACGGCCAAGTCCGGTCAGGCGGTATGACCAGACCCCGTCATCATCGATCGCATCACTAAAGTCAAAACCGGTTTGCCAGAGGTTATCCGTTCCCATTTTGAACTGAACTTCACGCAGCGGCGTGGTGACCGGGCGTTTGGTTACCATACTGACCACGCCGCCAGGGTTGCTTTGCCCGTATAAAACAGAGACCGGCCCGCGCATTAACTCGACGCGTTCCAGGAAATAAGGGTCCATCGACACTTCAGCGTAGTTATTACCCTGCAGTTTCATTCCATCCAGATACTGGTTGGTATTGACCGTTGATGAAGTGGTAAAGCCGCGTATCGTCACGACATCATAGGTCGTGGAACTGCCACGGGTTGCGAAAACGCCAGGCGTATAGCTCAGGGCCTCTTTTACCGTGCCCGGCTGCTTCATCTGCATCTCTTCGCGGGTCACCACCGAAATCGACTGCGGGACTTTTTCAATCGGCGTATCGGTTTTCGTCGCGGTCGCGGAATGTTTTGCCGCAATGGTCGCAGCCGGCCCCCATGCGCTCTCTTGCGGCGCGGCGGAGGTCACGGTGATGGTTTCTTCTTGCTGGGTTGGTGCAGCCTGTGCATAAACAGACATGCCGCTGACCGCTGTGGCTACGACGACCGCGATTTTACGCAGCGACGCGTTAACTGGCTGAGCAGTGTGTGGACGTGCCATTGATTTATCTCTGATTCTATAAGTGAACGATAACGTAAACGAGAATTATTATTATGCCGCAATAATATGCGAAGCATTGTACGCATAGCAAGCAGAATGCCGCGCGCGGCAGGTTGATGGACTAAGAAATAACCAGAGAAAAAGTGGGTAGTTACAGAAAATGGCGCGTCGGGTTAACGCAATGTTTTCCGCGAGCGTAAAAAGAAAAACCCCCGGTTCACTGACCAGGGGTTTTCAGGCTTAATTACTGCCGAACATATCTTTTATCCAGCCCGCTACACCGTCGCTTTTCTCCTCTTGCGGCGGTTGCTGCTGCCCAGGCTGCTGCTGCGTCGGAGAGGATTGATCGAACGGGTTGCCGTTTTGCGGCTGCGGCTGGCTTTGCTGGCACAGCACATCCGGGTTGGTCGTCCAGACTGGCAGCATACGCACGCCGCCACCGCCGCAGACAAAGTTGCCCATATCATCCACGCCCAGGGTGGTGATATCTTCCGGCGGCGTCAAATCAAGCGGAATAGGCGACTGATTTGCCAGATAACGCTGGTAAATCGCCATCGCACCGCTGGCGCCATACAGCTTAGTAGGCTGGTTATTATCGCGCCCAACCCAAGTGATGGTTACTTCGCGCCCGTCGATACCGGCAAACCAGGTGTCCACATTATTGTTCGTGGTGCCGGTTTTACCCGCCAGATGCAGGCCCGGATACTTCGCACCAAGCTGGCGACCGGTACCACGCTGAATGACCTGCTGCATCGTCCACAACGTGAGATACGCAGCCTGCGCCGGAACTGCTCGCTCCGCCTGCGGGAAGCTCTGGTAAAGCACCGTGCCGTCTTCGGCAATGACCGAACGCAACGCAGAGAGCGGCGCGCGGTTCCCGCCGCTGGCGATAGTCTGGAAAGCCTGCGCCACTTCAATCGGCGTCAGGTTCAGCGCCCCCAACAGCATCGAAGGCATGCCGGTCAGCTGATTTTTCGGCGCGCCGAGCTTCAACCAGGTCTCCGTTACCGCCGGAAGGCCGACCGCCATCCCCAGATTCACCGTCGGGACGTTCATGGAACGGGTGAGCGCATCCACCAGCATCACCTGACCGCTAAAGCGGCGATCGTCGTTCTGCGGCGACCACACCTGGCCGTTTGGCAGGCGCAGCGAAATGGGCGCATCGGCAATCCAGGTATTCAGGCGATAGCTATTTGGCTGGCTCAGCGCTGTCAGGTAAGTGGCCGGTTTCGCCAGCGAACCGATAGAACGGCGCGCCTGCATCGCACGGTTATACCCGGCAAACTGCGGGTTCGCCCCGCCCACCATCGCGCGCACTTCACCGCTAAAGCGATCGACCACCACCATCGCGGTCTCAAGATCGGACAGCTTGCGCTGTTTGATCAACGCCGGAATACCTTCCACCGCCGCTTTTTCTGCCGCGTCCTGCGCCACAGAATCAAAGGTGGTGAAAATCTTCACGCCGGAGAGATCTTTGACTTTATCGCCAAGCTTCGCCTGCAGCTCCTGGCGCACCATCTGCATAAACGCAGGCTGCGGGGAGATCACGCCGCCGCGCGGCTGCACACCCAGCGGACGCGCGCTCAGCATGTCGTACAACTCCTGATCGATAACCTGCTGTTGTTGCAGCAGACGCAGCACCAGGTTGCGGCGCTCCAGCGCCAGTTTCGGGTTGCGCCACGGGTTATAAATGGACGCGCCTTTCACCATGCCGACCAGCAGCGCCTGCTGATCGAGGCTGAGTTCCTCGACCGGGCGGCCAAAATAGTACAGGCTCGCCAGCGGGAAGCCGCGGATTTCGTTGTCGCCGCTCTGACCGAGATACACCTCGTTCATATAAAGCTCAAGGATGCGATCCTTGCTGTAGCGGGCATCCATAATCAGCGCCATATACGCTTCGTTCGCTTTACGCCAGTAGGAACGCTCGCTGCTCAAAAACAGGTTTTTCACCAGCTGTTGCGTCAGCGTACTCGCCCCCTGCACGGTGCGGCCCGCGGTCAGGTTAGCCAGCATCGCGCGGCCAATAGAGTAGAAGCTGATGCCGTCATGCTCGTAGAAATGACGGTCTTCGGTGGCCAGCAACGTATCGACCAGCAAGTCCGGGAAGCCGCTGCGCGGTACAAACAAGCGCTGCTCGCCGTTCGGGGACGAGAGCATGGTTATCAGGCGCGGATCGAGGCGGAAGAAGCCGAACTGCCGGTCATTTTCCATGTTCTCGATGGTTTCCAGCCGATCGCCGTCAAAGGTCAGACGCGCGCGCACCTGCCCTTCTTTACTGTCCGGGAAATCAAACGGACGGCGGATCATCTCGATGGTTTTCGCCTGCACGGTAAACTCGCCAGGGCGCGTCATCTTCGTCACCTGACGGTACTGCGTTGCTTCCAGCAGTTTTACCATCTCGTTTTTACTGATTGCCATGTCCGGCTCAAGGTTGACCATGCGACCATAGACCGCCGCTGGTAACTGCCAGACTTTACCGTCGATACGGCTGCGGATCTTCTGATCCAGATACACCCCGTAGATGGCGCACAGCACCGCCAAAACAATACAAATTTTTAACAGTAGCCAGAACCAGCCGCGTTTGCCGCGGGGCTTCCTGCCTTTGCCTTTCGCTTTTCGCGGCATCGGTTCGCTTTCCTCATCGTCATCATCGTACTCGTCGTACTCCTCTTCCCGGAGTCGGCGACGGCTAATCTTTTCTTTTGCCGGACGCGCCGGTTTGCCCTTGCGTCCAATTGGCTCGCGGTCATTCCCCGCCATGCTTTACTCTCCGCAACGTTCAGGCGCGATAGCCTGATTCTCAGTTCTTCCGCCCCTGGACAGAAGAAGAAATCTCTCAAATGTGCCCGCCACTTACCGCTCCGGGGAATATTTCTTTGTGCGCCGCGTAGGCAGCGTATTCGCCGGATCGTCGGGCCAGACATGCTTCGGGTAGCGCCCTTTCATCTCTTTTTGCACTTCACGCCAGGCTCCCGCCCAGAAGGCGCTTAAATCACGGGTGATTTGCAGCGGTCGTTGCGCCGGAGACAGCAGCTCCAGCACCAGCGCGACACGCCCCTGCGCAATAGTCGGCGTTGCCGCTTCGCCAAACATCTCCTGAATCCGCACGGCCAGCGCCGGTGGGTTATCTTCATGGTAACGGATGGCGATTTTGCTTCCCGTCGGCACAGTGTAATGCGCAGGCAGCTCACTATCCAGCCGCTGACGTAATGACCACGGCAGCGCGCTTTGTAATGCCTGCGCCACATTCAGCGCCTTCAGATCGCGCAGCGAACGGATGCCGCCCATTTGCGGCAACAGCCACTGCTCAAGATTCTCCAGCAGCGAAGCCTCATCGACCGCAGGCCATGACGCGTCCGGCAGCCATTTTGCCGCACAGTGTAACCGCAAACGTAGCTGCTCGGCTTCAGGCGTCCAGTTAAGTACCCGTAACCCTTTGTCACGTATACCATTAAGCATCGCCTGGTGCAGCTCTTCTTCCGAGGGTTTGGCCAGCGGCTGCACGTTCACCGTTAATTGACCAATCTGGCTGCGCCGAAAGGCTTTCAGCGTCCCTTGCGCATCGTCCCACTCGATGGTGTCTGATTGCGTAAGTAGCTGCGGGCACGCCCCTGTGAGTGCGTTGATATCCAGCGGCTGCGCCAACAGAATGCGCGCATCCGGTGACTGGCTGCCCTGCAACAGCAGTGGCGCAATCAGCCACTCGTAGCGATTCAGCGCATCGTCAGCATCCAGGGTAGCCCCCATACCGTTCGCCAGCTGATACCGCCCCTGCTGACCACGGCGGCGCGCAATACGATCGGCAAACGCCCGGCCCAGTAGTGTAGCCAACATGCTGCTGTCCGGCGCGCCGGTTGTACTTTTCAGACGCCGCCCTAACTGGCGGGCGCGCTGCTGCCAGTTCGGTTGATTGCGTGAAAATAGCGTGATCAGGTCACTGCTCCCCGTGCGGGGCGGCTCTTCGAGAATGGCGGCAAGCTTCGCCGCGGTGGCAATTTCATCCGCGCTTTGGGCACCAGCCAGCATGGCGGCCAGCCGTGGTTCGTTACCGAGCGCCGCCATTTTCTGGCCGAAAGCGGTCAGCTTGCCGTCTTTCAGCGCGCCCAGTTGGCTAAGCAGCTTGCGCGCCGCCGCCAGGTTTACCGCCGGTGGCGCATCCAGCCAGGTAAGCTGGGCAGGATCCTGGCAGCCCCAGAGCAAGAGCTCCAACAGTAATCCGGCGAGATCGCTTTGCAGGATCTCCGGGGTGCTCTGGGCAGCGGCACGCTCCGCCTGATCTTTGCCGAGCAGGTGCAGGCAAATGCCTGGCTCCAGCCGCCCGGCACGCCCGGCGCGCTGGGTCATGGAAGCCTGGCTGATACGCTGCGTCAAAAGCCGGGTCAGGCCGCTGCGCACATCAAAGCGTGCGACCCGCTCCTGGGCGCTGTCCACCACTAACCGGATGCCCTCAATGGTCAGGCTGGTTTCGGCGATATTGGTCGCCAGCACCACTTTGCGCTGCCCGGCGGGCGCGGGCAAAATCGCTTTGCGCTGCTCAGCAAGCGACAGCGCGCCATACAGCGGGCAGAGCAGCACATCGCTGCTCACCCTGGTCGCCAGCTGCTGCTGGACGCGCTGGATTTCGCTCACGCCGGGCAGAAATAACAGCAAAGAACCGCTTTCGCGACGCAGCAGCTCCGCCGTCGCTTGCGCCACGGCTTCATCAAAGCGTTGATGCGCAGGCAGCGCCTGATAGCGCTGTTCGACGGGAAACGCCCGCCCGGCAGAAACCACCACCGGCGCATCAGGCAGCAACGCCTGCAAACGTTCGTTATCCAGCGTTGCCGACATCACCAGCAGTTTGAGATCCTCACGAAGCCCTTGCTGCACATCTAACAGCAACGCCAGCGCAAGATCGGCCTGCAAGCTGCGCTCATGGAATTCATCAAGGATAACCAGCCCGACGCCGCTCAGCTCAGGATCGTGCTGGATAAGCCGCGTCATAATCCCTTCGGTCACCACTTCCAGGCGTGTTGATGGCCCGACACAGGTTTCCGCGCGCATACGGTAGCCCACGGTTTCGCCAGGCTGCTCGCCGAGCTGTTCCGCCAGCCGTTGCGCGACGTTGCGCGCAGCCAGACGGCGCGGTTCGAGCAGCAGGATACGCCCCTGAATATTGCCCTGCTGCAATAGCTGCAACGGCAGCCAGGTGGATTTCCCGGCACCGGTGGGCGCACTGAGCAGCACCTGAGGCGCATGTTGCAAGGCGGAAAGGATGTCGGGCAGAACAGCGGCGACCGGCAGTGAGGACACAAACGCTCCTGAGGGTTAACATAAAACGACGGGCATAGTATACCATCGCCCAAACCCTTTACCGAGCCATTCGCGGATGCCCCATGTCTGAATCAAAAAGGCTGTTTTTTGCCATCGCGTTACCGGAAGAGATCCGCGCCCAGATAGTCTACTGGCGCGCGCAGCACTTCTCTGCGGACGCCGGGCGCCCGCTTGCCGCCGCCAACCTGCACCTGACGCTGGCTTTTTTAGGCAATGTCAGCGGCAAAAAGCAGCGGGCGCTGGAGCAGCTCGCCGGGCGAATTCGCCAGCCGGGCTTTACGCTTACGCTGGATGATGCCGGGCAGTGGCTGCGCTCACGCGTGGTGTGGCTTGGCTCGCGCCAGCCGCCGCGTGGGCTGCTGCAATTAGCCGATATGCTTCGCGCCCAGGCATCGCGCAGCGGTTGCTACCAAAGCCCGCAGCCGTTCCACCCGCATATTACCTTGCTGCGTGATGCAAGCCATGCGGTGAACATCCCGCCGCCGGGGTTTCGCTGGTCGTTCCCGGTGCAGGAGTTTGTACTTTATGAGTCGCAATTTCTTAATGGCCGTACGCGCTATACGCCGCTCAACCGCTGGCCGTTAAAGACCGAACAATAAGGATTACCATGCAGTTTTCCCCGCCGCTAAAACCCGCCACGCTGATTAAGCGTTATAAACGTTTTCTCGCCGATGTGGTGACGCCCGAGGGCGAAACCCTGACCATTCATTGCCCAAATACCGGCGCGATGACCGGTTGCGCAACGCCTGGCGACACGGTGTGGTATTCCACATCAGAAAGTGCTGCACGCAAATATCCCCACACCTGGGAAATATCTCAAACGCAACAGGGGGCATTTATTTGCGTCAATACATTGCGGGCAAATATGCTGACAAAAGAAGCAATACTTGCCAAACGCCTGCCAGAATTCGCGATGTACGACGCGCTGAGAAGTGAAGTGAAATATGGTGCGGAAGGTAGCAGAATTGATTTTTTGTTACAGGCACAGGGTCGACGTGACTGCTATATTGAAGTGAAATCGGTGACGCTTGCCGAGCAGCAATCGGGCTACTTCCCGGACGCCGTCACCTTGCGAGGTCAGAAGCATTTACGGGAATTAATGAGCGTTGCGGCCAGTGGCGATCGCGCAGTGATTCTGTTTGCCGTTTTACACTCGGACGTTGAACATTTTTCCCCCGCTCGCCATATTGACGCGGAATACGCACGGTTGTTGAAAGAGGCGCAGAGCCAGGGCGTAGAAGTTATCGCTTATAAAGCTGAACTTTCTGCCGATAATATTAGTCTTAGACTGCCGCTGCCCTGCACCATATAAAGGCAAGCGTATGACTAATAAGTTATTCTGGTCGCGTGCGCAAATACGCTTTTCTTCACAGGCTTGTCAAGTGTTAGGTTTAGTTATTTGCCATCTGTAAAAGCATCTGCTATTTATAGCGGCCTGATTTTTCCCCCAACATGGGGATCGATAGTGCGTGTTAAGGAGAAGCAACATGCAAGAAGGGCAAAACCGTAAAACATCGTCCCTGAGTATTCTCGCCATCGCTGGGGTGGAGCCGTATCAAGAGAAGCCGGGCGAAGAGTATATGAATGAAGCCCAGCTGGCGCACTTCAAGCGCATTCTTGAAGCATGGCGTAATCAACTTAGGGATGAAGTCGATCGCACCGTCACGCATATGCAGGACGAAGCAGCTAACTTCCCCGACCCGGTTGATCGTGCCGCTCAGGAAGAAGAGTTCAGCCTCGAACTGCGTAACCGTGATCGCGAACGCAAGCTGATCAAAAAGATCGAAAAAACACTGAAAAAAGTAGAAGACGAAGATTTCGGCTTTTGCGAGTCCTGCGGTGTTGAAATTGGTATCCGTCGTCTGGAAGCGCGCCCGACAGCCGATCTGTGCATCGACTGTAAAACGCTGGCGGAGATCCGCGAAAAGCAGATGGCGGGCTAACCCCTCTCTGTCACCGACGGCACTTCCCATACGCGGCGGTGCCTTATACGGCGGGAAATATCCCGCCCTATATTTTCTTGCCTGTGGATATGCCTGAATCACACTATATCGGGCGCTTTGCGCCGTCTCCATCCGGTGAGCTCCATTTTGGCTCATTGATCGCTGCCCTTGGCAGCTACCTGCAAGCCCGCGCACATCAGGGCGTCTGGCTGGTACGTATCGAAGATATCGATCCGCCCCGCGAAGTACCGGGCGCTGCCAGCACGATTTTACGTCAGCTTGAACATTACGGCCTGCACTGGGATGGCGAAGTGCTGTGGCAATCTTCACGGCATGAGGCTTACCGCGAGGCGCTCGCCACGCTGCAACAGCAGGGGTTAAGCTACTACTGCACCTGTACGCGGGCACGGATTCAGAGCGTCGGCGGCATCTATGATGGCTATTGCCGCACGCGTCATAACGGCCCGGAAAATGCCGCTTTGCGTCTGCGCCAGCAACAGCCGGTGCTGTGGTTTGACGACACGCTGCGCGGGCGTATTACCGCAAATCCTCAGCTTGCGCAGGAAGATTTTATTATTCATCGCCGGGATGGTCTTTTTGCCTATAACCTGGCGGTGGTGGTTGACGATCATTTTCAGGGCGTGACGGAAATCGTGCGTGGCGCAGATTTAATTGAGCCGACGGTGCGGCAAATTTCGCTCTATCAGCATTTCGGCTGGCAAACGCCTGGGTATATTCATCTGCCGCTGGCGCTCAACGCGCAGGGGAATAAGCTCTCAAAGCAAAACCATGCGCCCGCCTTGCCTGAGGGCGATCCGCGCCCCATAATAATCAGGGCTTTACAATTCCTGAACCAGCATGTAACAAAGGGATGGCAAGATCTCTGCACTGAAGAAATTTTAAAAAGGGCTGTGGCAAACTGGACGCTTTCCCGCGTGCCAGCAGCATCAGGTGCGAATACAGCATTCTCAAATGCTTCGCGCTGAGCTATGATTAGCCGCTATTTTTTTGTCCTGATGATGTCTGACACTACCGAGGTGTACTATTTTTACCCGAGTCGCTAATTTTTGCCGTAAGGTGCTAAGCCGCGAAGAGAGCATGGCCGTTGAGGCAATGGCCCAACCGCAGATGGCGGTTATTCCGCGTGAGCAGCACGCTATTTCCCGCAAAGATATCAGTGAAAACGCGCTCAAAGTGCTCTATCGTCTGAATAAAGCGGGCTATGACGCTTACCTGGTAGGCGGCGGTGTGCGCGACTTATTGCTGGGCAAAAAACCAAAAGATTTTGACGTGACCACCAATGCCACGCCGGATCAGGTGCGTAAACTGTTCCGCAACTGTCGTCTGGTCGGCAGGCGTTTTCGCCTGGCGCACGTGATGTTCGGGCCGGAAATCATTGAGGTCGCCACTTTCCGTGGGCACCACGACGATCAGCAAACCGATCGCACTATCTCCCAGCGCGGGCAAAACGGTATGCTGCTGCGCGACAATATCTTTGGTTCTATCGAAGAAGACGCCCAGCGCCGCGATTTCACCATCAACAGCCTCTATTACAGCGTTGCGGACTTTACCGTGCGTGATTACGTTGGCGGGATGCGCGATCTGCAGGACGGTATCATTCGCCTGATTGGCAACCCGGAAACGCGCTATCGCGAAGATCCTGTGCGGATGCTGCGGGCCGTGCGTTTTGCGGCAAAGCTGGGCATGCGTATCAGCGAAGAGACCGCCGAGCCAATTCCGCGTCTGGCGACCTTAATCAATGATGTTCCGCCCGCGCGCCTGTTTGAAGAGTCGCTAAAACTCTTGCAGGCAGGCTATGGTTACGACACCTACAAACTGTTGCGCGAATACGGTCTTTTCCAGCCTCTGTTCCCGAGTATTACCCGCTATTTCACCGAAAATGGCGACTCGCCGATGGAACGCATCATTGATCAGGTGCTGAAAAATACCGATAACCGCATCCGTAACGATATGCGCGTCAACCCGGCGTTTTTATTTGCCGCCATGTTCTGGTATCCGCTGCTGGAGAACGCCCAGCGTATCGCTCAGGAAGGCGGACTGGCCTGGTTTGATGCCTTTGCGTTGTCGATGAATGATGTGCTGGACGAAGCCTGCCGCTCGCTGGCGATTCCAAAACGCATTACCACGCTGATTCGTGATATCTGGCAGCTTCAGCTGCGAATGTCCCGCCGCCAGGGTAAACGTGCCTGGAAGCTGATGGAGCATCCGAAGTTCCGCGCGTCATACGATCTGCTGGCGCTGCGTGCCGAGGTGGAAAAAAACGCCGAGTTGCAGCGTCTGGCGAAATGGTGGGGCGAGTTCCAGGTTTCTGCACCACCGGAGCAGAAAGAGATGCTGGACAATTTAGGCGAAGACACCTCAGAGCGTCGCCGCCATCGTCGCCCGCGCAGGCGTTCCCCGCGCCGTGAGAACAATGCGTGACGCGTGTTTATATCGCGCTGGGCAGTAACCTGGCCTCTCCCCTTGACCAGGTGAATGCTGCCCTTGCGGCGCTGGGCGAGATCCCGCACAGCCATATTGTGGCCGTCTCCTCGCTCTACCGCACCCCGCCGCTGGGGCCGCCGGATCAGCCCGATTACCTCAATGCTGCCGTAGCGCTGGAAACAGATCTTGCGCCTGAGGCGCTGCTCGATTGCACGCAACGCATTGAGCTGCAACAGGGCCGCGTGCGTAAGGCCGAACGCTGGGGGCCGCGAACCCTCGATCTGGACATTATGCTTTTTGGCAATCTCACCATTGATACGCCGCGCCTGACCGTTCCTCATTACGATATGAAAAACCGTGGTTTTATGCTGTGGCCACTGTTTGAAATCGCCCCCGAGCTGCGCTTTCCTGACGGCGTGGCTTTGCGTGATGTGCTTCGCGCGCTGAACGTCCCAAAACCCGACCTCTGGGAACGCTAAAGGCATTGTCCCGTTGGCGGTTGCTGCTAGAATGCGAAAATATTAGCTCTAACAGGAACCGCTATGAAACCCACAACCCTCTCCTGGTTGCATCAACGCAAACAGGATAAAAAGCGCTTCGCCACCATTACTGCTTATGATTACAGCTTCGCAAAACTGTTTGCCGAAGAAGGGATCAACGTCATGTTAGTGGGCGATTCGTTAGGGATGACGGTGCAAGGCCACGACTCTACGCTTCCGGTCACCGTAGCCGATATTGCCTGGTGCACCCAGGCCGTGCGCCGCGGCGCGCCAGCATGCCTGTTGCTTGCCGATTTACCGTTTATGACTTACGCCACGCCGGAGCAGGCCTGTGAAAACGCCGCGACCGTGATGCGCGCCGGGGCGAATATGGTCAAAATCGAAGGCGGGCACTGGCTGGTGCCGACCGTGAAAATGCTCACCGAGCGCGCAGTTCCGGTATGTGGCCATCTTGGCCTGACGCCGCAATCGGTGAATATCTTTGGCGGTTACAAAGTCCAGGGGCGCGGCGACGCCGCTCAGGTGCTGTTTGATGATGCGCTGGCGCTGGAAGCCGCCGGTGCGCAACTGCTGGTGCTGGAATGCGTACCGGTTGAGCTGGCGCGACGTATTACCGATGCGCTGCATATTCCGGTTATTGGTATTGGCGCGGGCAATGTCACAGACGGTCAAATTCTGGTGATGCACGATGCTTTTGGTATTACCGGTGGGCACATTCCAAAATTTGCCAAAAATTTCCTTGCTGAAGCAGGCGACATCCGTGCTGCGGTCAGGCAGTATGTTGCCGAAGTCGAGTCCGGGCACTATCCGGGCGAAGAACACAGTTTCCATTAAGGAGCCTTGTTGTGTTGATTCTCGAAACTCTCCCGCTGCTGCGCCAGCATATCCGCAGACTACGCCAGGACGGCAAACGCATTGCGCTGGTGCCCACCATGGGCAACCTGCACGACGGTCATATGAAACTGGTGGACGAAGCGAAAGCGCGCGCCGACGCAGTGGTGGTCACTATTTTCGTCAATCCGATGCAGTTCGACAGACCCGACGATCTGGTGCGTTATCCGCGCACGTTGCAGGATGATTGCGAAAAGCTGAACAAGCGTAAAGTGGATATCGTTTTTGCACCCGCCCCGGAAGACATCTACCCGCAGGGCACCGAAACGCAAACCTACGTTGAAGTACCGGGCATCTCGACCATGCTTGAAGGCGCCAGCCGTCCGGGGCATTTTCGCGGCGTATCGACCATTGTCAGCAAGCTGTTTAACCTGGTCCAGCCGGATATTGCCTGCTTTGGCGAGAAGGATTACCAGCAGCTGCAACTGATCCGCAAAATGGTTGCCGATATGGGTTATGACATCGAGATCGTTGGTGTGCCGACCGTGCGGGCAAAAGATGGCCTGGCGCTCAGCTCGCGTAATGGTTATCTCACCCCGGAACAGCGTAAAATCGCGCCGGTGCTGAGCAACGTGATGCACGCCGCCGCCGAAAAATTGCTGGCAGGCGGGCGCCATGAAGAAGAGATTGTCGCTATTGCCGCACAAGAGCTTAATGATGCGGGATTACGCGCGGATGATATTCAGATTCGTGATGCAGATACGCTACAGCCGCTGGGGCAAAACAGCCAGCGCGCGGTGATTTTGATGGCCGCCTGGCTTGGTCAGGCGCGGCTTATCGATAATAAAGTTGTCGAGCTGGCACGCCACGCAGGCAACTAAAACCGGGCTATACTCCATTCCGGGCGGTGATGTATCTATCGGGAGACCGCGCGAGGACAGGCATGGAGCAGCCCTTATTTTGGGTTAATTATCAGTAACGAAGGTTTAATTTATGATTCGCACGATGCTGCAAGGCAAGCTGCACCGCGTCAAAGTGACGCAGGCTGACCTGCATTACGAAGGCTCCTGCGCCATTGACCAGGATTTCCTTGAGGCGGCAGGTATTCTGGAATACGAAGCTATAGATATCTATAACGTCACCAACGGCAAGCGCTTCTCAACCTATGCGATTGCCGGCGAGCGCGGCTCCAGAATCATTTCGGTCAACGGCGCGGCCGCACACTGCGCAGACGTTGGCGACATTCTTATCATCGCCAGTTATGTTAATGTGCCTGATGACGTTGCCCGCAACTGGCAGCCGAAAGTGGCCTACTTTGATGGCGACAACGAAATGAAACGCACTGCCAAAGCGGTGCCGGTTCAGGTTGCCTGACCCCTACCCCTGCGGCTGATTACTGATCAGCCGCGACATGGTTTCCAGCGAATCCGTCCTTAATACATACAATCGTCTGAGTAAAAACGGGTTATCTCCCGGCTTCACTTTCCCGCGCACCGTGGTCACCGCCAGATGAAACCCGGCCTCATTCGCGGCTTTCACCGCCTTATCATTATACCCGCCAAACGGATACGACAGATAGAGCACGTGCGGGTTGAATTGCGCCAGCGCGCGGCGTGAGCGTTCAAAATCAAACAAAATATTATGATAAGTGTTGCCGAGTAAAATCGGCTGTCTCTTGCCATCGACCCGATGCAAAAAGTGCGTATGCGACTGGAAATCAAACACATCGCTGATGCTGTTCAGCTCCGACACACTCATAAATTGCAGCGTTTTCGGGTCCCACGTCTGTGGATGGCGCTTAATGCGCGAGGTAATAATAAACGCGGTCGCTTTGAAACCATATTGCCGCAGCACCGGGTAAGCGTAGCGGCTGACCGATTTCAAACCGTCGTCAAAAGTCACCACCACCGCACGCCCCGGCAGGTTCATACGGTTACGGACATAGCCTTCCAGCTGTGCCATCGATAAAGTGGTGTAACCCTGATCCCTAAGCCAGGTCATCTGGTTAGTGAAAGCACGCACCGAAGTCGTCGTCGAGGTATGGCGAAAGCGCGTGTTTTCTTCATCGCGCAGAATGTGGTGATACGTCAATACCGGGATACCGTTGTCTTGCTGCGCATCGAGGCTGCTCACCCAGGCCAGGCGGTTGCCGATACGGATCTGAAACCAGGTCTGATTCAGACGATCTTTGAGCTTATCGATAATCGGGTAACGCAGGTTTTGGGCAAGCGTACCAAACTGTTCGCTGTTTTTGTCCGGCGCATTATAGAGCGGCGTATCCTGCCAGGTGAGAAGGTTCTGGTTACTCAGCGGCTTATTCAGGTCGCCCAGGCTATCTTCCACCCGCTGTTTACCCGTGACAGCGCCCAGGTGCCCCTTATCAATAAAACCGCTACCAAAGCCGAAACGGAAAGTATCGTAATCTTTATCACCCGGTATGACCGCGATAATTTGCCCGGCGCGAATATTACCGACAGTGATGACACGATCGCCCACCTGCGCCCAGATATCAGCATCTTCTGTGACCTGCATATAGCGCGCAGGAACCGGCGGCCCACTGACAAGACCGGCAGAAACACTGCACGTAACCAGCAGTAACAACAGGGAAAGCAAACGAGACATGAAACGAACCGAGTAGTGGAATTGCGCGTAGTGTAGCAAAGCAAAGGCGCTTTAATGGCAGGATCATCACCCTAAAACGGTCTGATTTTGCCGCCCGGCTCTCACCCGAAGATGAGAGCCAAAGCAAGCCGTTAGCTGCGCAGCCCGCGCCCGCGGTTAATCAAATACCAGCAGAGCAGGTAAAACGCGACGATAAACACCACCAGCACACCCACGGTGGTGAACAGCGGCACATCCGTAATCCCCAGGAAACCAAAGCGGAAGCCGCTAATCATATAGACGATAGGGTTCAGGTGAGATGCGGCCTGCCAGAAAGGCGGCAGCAGCGTCAGGGAGTAGAACACCCCGCCCAGATAGGTAAGCGGCGTCAGCACAAAGGTCGGGATCAGGCTGATATCATCGAAGGTCTTGGCGAAGACCGCGTTCAAAAGCCCGGCCAGTGAGAACAGCACCGCGGTCAGCAGCAGCGTCAAACCAACAAACACCCACGAATGCACCTGGAAAGGCACAAAGAACAGCGAAACCGCCGTCACCAGAATGCCCACGCACAGCGCGCGCGCCACGCCGCCGCCAACATAGCCAGCGATAATGACGTGGGTCGGCACCGGCGCAACCAGCAGCTCTTCAATATTGCGCTGAAATTTCGCGCTAAAGAACGACGAGGCCACGTTCGCGTATGCATTAGTGATAACCGCCATCATAATCAGCCCCGGTACGATAAACTGCATATAGGTAAAACCATGCATTTCGCCAATACGCGAGCCAATCAGATTACCGAAAATGATAAAATACAGCGTCATGGTGATCACAGGCGGCACTAACGTCTGCACCCAGATCCGCATAAAACGCTGGATCTCTTTGTACCAGATACTCTTCAGCGCCACCCAAAACAGCTGCATCATGCGCTCTCTCCTCTTCTGTCATTCACCAGCGTGACGAACAGCTCCTCAAGGCGGTTGGCTTTGTTACGCATACTTAATACCTGAATTCCCTGCGCGCTAAGCTGACTGAAGACGCTGTTGATGCCTTGTTCACGCAGCACTTCGACTTCCAGCGTCGAGGTGTCCATCAGACGATACTGATACCCTTCCAGCTTCGGCAGCGGCGATTTTGCTGCTAAATCAAGGATAAACGTTTCAGATTTCAGCTTGGAGAGCAGCGACTTCATTGAGGTATTCTCAATCAATTCACCACGCTGAATGATGCCAATGTTGCGGCACAGCATCTCGGCTTCTTCAAGATAGTGGGTGGTCAGAATAATGGTGGTGCCTTTATCATTCAGATCCTTCAAAAAGCCCCACATGGAACGGCGCAGCTCAATATCAACGCCTGCGGTAGGCTCGTCGAGGATAAGCAGCTTCGGTTCGTGCATTAAAGCGCGGGCAATCATCAGGCGACGCTTCATACCGCCAGAAAGCATACGCGCACGTTCGTTGCGTTTTCCCCACAAATCGAGCTGATTGAGGTATTTTTCGCTGCGTTTAAGCGCTTCTTTTCGATCAACGCCGTAGTAACCGGCCTGGTTGACGACTATCTGCTGAACGGTTTCGAACGGGTTAAAGTTAAACTCCTGTGGCACCAGACCAAGCTGACGCTTGGCGTTAACCACGTCTTTTTCCAGGTCGTAGCCAAACACGCTGACGCGCCCGGAGGATTTATTTACCAGTGAACTGATAATGCCAATGGTGGTTGATTTACCCGCACCGTTTGGCCCCAGAAGTGCGTAGAAGTCGCCAGCTTCTACTTGTAAATCAATACCGCGCAGCGCCTGAACGCCGCCCGGATAGGTTTTTTTAAGCTGCTCAAGCTCCAGTGCAATGGTCATGAATTATCATTTACCTTTATTTCTTACACTCGATGTGTGGTTTAAAAAAAAGATGAGTTGACCTATATTAGCGCAACGCACTTATTTGTTTACAGGTCGTTAACCTCCATGAAAGACATAGATACACTCATCAGCAATAATGCACTATGGTCAAAAATGCTGGTGGAAGAAGATCCTGGTTTTTTTGAAACGCTGGCGCAGGCGCAAAAGCCGCGCTTTTTGTGGATTGGCTGCTCAGACAGCCGCGTTCCCGCAGAACGGTTGACTGGCCTCGAACCCGGCGAGCTGTTTGTCCACCGCAACGTTGCAAACCTGGTTATCCACACCGATCTCAACTGCCTGTCCGTTGTGCAATACGCGGTTGATGTCCTGGAAGTTGAGCACATTATCATTTGCGGCCACTACGGCTGCGGCGGTGTACAGGCGGCGGTTGAGAACCCGGAACTGGGGCTTATCAACAACTGGTTACTGCACATTCGCGACATTTGGTTTAAACATAACGCGCTGCTCGAAGAAATGCCGCAGGAGCGCCGCCTTGATACGCTTTGCGAACTCAACGTGATGGAGCAGGTCTACAACCTGGGCCACTCAACGATTATGCAATCCGCATGGAAGCGTGGCCAGAACGTGACCATCCACGGCTGGGCCTACGGTATTCACGACGGCCTGCTGCGCGATCTGGATGTCACCGCGACCAACCGCGATACCCTCGAACAGGGTTACCGCAAAGGCATCTCTGGCCTGCGCGTTAAGCACATTAATCACAAATAATTATCGGGGCCATCGGCCCCGAAATTTTTACTCGTCCAGCAGCACCACTTTGCCCACATAAGGCAGATGGCGATAGCGCTGCGCATAATCAATACCGTAGCCCACCACAAACTCATCCGGGATAGCAAACCCGACGAAATCCACCGGCACGTCAACTTCACGCCGGGAAGGTTTATCCAGCAGGGTGCAAATCGCCAGCGATTTTGGCGCGCGCAGACTTAAAATTTCCCGCACTTTTGACAGGGTATTTCCAGAGTCAATGATATCTTCGACAATCAGTACATCTTTGCCGCGAATATCTTCATCCAAATCTTTAATGATTTTCACATCGCGGGTGGTGGACATACCGCTACCGTAGCTGGAAGCGGTCATAAAATCGACTTCATGGGAGACCTGAACTTCACGGCACAGGTCGGCCATAAACATAAATGAGCCGCGCAACAGCCCCACCAGCACCATTTCGCTGCCGCTATCTTTGTAACGCTCAGTGATTTGACGACCCAGTTCCGCGATACGCGCTTTGATCTCGTCTTCCGGGATCATCACTTCAACAGTGTGTTTCATTTTAACTAACCATATGATTTAAATAGCAAATCATTCAATACCGACGATAAGTACCGGTGATTGAAACGCAAGGCACTATTATACCAGTAAAACGTTTTGTGCGGGTTATTACCAGGGAAAGCCCGTTTTGTGATGACGCTCACACTTGTTAACTTCTATAATAAATAACCATCATAATTTTAACGAAACAATGAGTTTTCTTTATGGCAGAAACAAATTATCAACAACCGCGTCTTCTGGTGACGCTAACCACGCTATTTGCAGCCCTCTGCGGGTTGTATCTTTTAATTGGCGGAGGCTGGCTGGTTGCCATTGGCGGCTCCTGGTACTACCCCATTGCGGGCGTGGTGATGCTCGGCGTGAGCTGGCTGTTGTGGAAACGCAAGCGTGCGGCCCTGTGGCTGTATGCAGCGTTGCTGCTGGCGACCATGATTTGGGGCGTGTGGGAAGTCGGCTTTGACTTCTGGGCGCTGACGCCACGCAGCGATATTCTGGTGTTCTTTGGTATCTGGCTAATCCTGCCTTTCGTCTGGCGGCGGCTGCTTGTGCCCTCCCGTGGCGCGGTGGCCGCGCTGGTGGTTGCCCTGCTGATTAGCGGCGGCATCCTGACGTGGGCGGGTTTTAACGATCCGCAAGAGGTTAACGGTACGCTGAGCGCCGATGCCACGCCAGCGCAGCCTATCTCTGAAATCGCTGACGGCGACTGGCCGGCCTATGGCCGCAACCAGGAGGGCCAGCGTTATTCACCGCTCAAGCAAATCAATGCTGACAACGTACATAAGCTGAAAGAAGCCTGGGTATTCCGCACCGGCGACCTGAAGCTGCCAAACGATCCGGGTGAAATCACCAACGAAGTCACCCCCATCAAAGTCGGCAACACCCTGTTCCTGTGTACTGCGCACCAGCGTCTGTTTGCCCTTGACGCCACAACCGGTAAAGAGAAGTGGCACTTCGATCCGCAGCTGAATGCCAACCCGACTTTCCAGCACGTCACGTGCCGTGGGGTTTCTTATCATGAAGCCACAGCTGACAATGCCAACCCGGATGTCGTTGCCGACTGCCCGCGTCGCATTATTCTGCCGGTGAATGATGGCCGCCTGTTTGCAGTCAATGCCGACAACGGCAAGCTGTGCGAATCCTTTGCGAATAAAGGTATCCTTAACCTGCAAACCAATATGCCGGTGACAACACCGGGCATGTACGAACCGACGTCGCCGCCGATCGTGACGAATAAAGTTATCGTGATTGCCGGTGCGGTAACCGATAACTTCTCTACCCGCGAACCGTCTGGCGTTATCCGTGGATTCGATGTGAACACCGGCGAGCTGCTGTGGGCCTTCGATCCGGGTGCAAAAGATCCAAATGCTATCCCGTCTGATGAGCATCACTTTACGCCTAACTCGCCAAACTCCTGGGCGCCTGCGGCGTATGATGCGAAGCTCGATTTAGTCTATTTACCGATGGGCGTGACCACGCCGGATATCTGGGGCGGTAACCGCACGCCGGAGCAGGAACGTTTTGCCAGCTCCATCGTCGCGCTGAATGCAACCACCGGTAAACTGGCATGGAGCTACCAGACCGTTCACCACGATCTGTGGGATATGGATATGCCGTCGCAGCCGACGCTGGCGGATATCACGGTAGACGGTAAAACCATTCCGGTGATTTATGCACCGGCGAAAACCGGTAACATCTTCGTACTCGATCGCCGTAATGGTGAGCTGGTCGTACCGGCGCCGGAAAAACCGGTACCGCAGGGCGCGGCAAAAGGCGACTACGTCACCAAAACCCAGCCGTTCTCTGATTTGAGCTTCCGTCCGACGAAAGATCTGAGCGGTGCGGATATGTGGGGCGCCACCATGTTTGACCAGCTAGTGTGCCGCGTCATGTTCCACCAGTTGCGTTATGAAGGGATCTTCACCCCGCCATCTGAGCAGGGTACGCTGGTGTTCCCGGGTAACCTCGGCATGTTTGAATGGGGCGGTATCTCCGTCGATCCAAACCGTCAGGTAGCGATTGCCAACCCGATGGCGCTGCCGTTTGTGTCGAAACTGATCCCACGCGGACCGGGCAACCCGATGGAGCCGCCGAAAGATGCAAAAGGCACAGGTTCTGAATCCGGCGTTCAGCCGCAGTATGGCGTGCCGTATGGCGTCACCCTGAACCCGTTCCTGTCGCCGTTTGGTCTGCCGTGTAAACAGCCGGCATGGGGCTATATCTCTGCGCTGGATCTGAAAACCAATCAGGTAGTGTGGAAAAAACGTATCGGTACACCGCAGGACAGCATGCCGTTCCCGATGCCTGTTCCGGTGCCGTTCAATATGGGTATGCCAATGCTGGGTGGCCCGATTTCTACCGCTGGCAACGTGCTGTTTATCGCAGCGACCGCAGATAACTACCTGCGCGCTTATGATATGCGCAATGGTGAAAAACTGTGGCAGGGACGTCTGCCTGCGGGTGGTCAGGCAACACCGATGACCTATGAAGCCAACGGCAAGCAGTATGTGGTTGTTTCAGCAGGCGGTCACGGTTCGTTCGGTACTAAAATGGGCGACTATATTGTGGCTTATGCACTGCCGGATGACGAGAAGTAATCTCCTCTCCGCTTCCTGAAAAGAGGACAAAAAATCCCCCCGACCGTAAGGCTGGGGGGATTTTTTTTGGTTAAACCGTAAACCCTAACATCATGCCGGTATCCTCATGCTCCAGCAGATGGCAGTGCGCCATATACGGATACGCTTTCGGCGCGTCGTGAGCAAAACGCACCAGCACTTCGCTACGCGCACCATACACATTCACCGTATCTTTCCAGCCTGTGCGATGCGCCGCTGGCGGTTTACCGTTCTCTGAAAGAATGCGGAACTGGGTGCCGTGAATATGGAAAGGATGCAGCATCATGTCTCCTTCACCGGAAATCACCCAGCGCTCATACTGCCCTTTTTGCGCCGCAAACGCCGGGGTATTCATATCAAATGCTTTACCATTAATACGGTTGGCATTATGGAAATCGAACCCCTTGCTGCCATGACCCATTTGGCCGTGGTTCATTTGGCCGTGATCCATTTGTTGATGGTCCATCTGCCCGTGCTGCATCGACATACCGGCCATCGCGCCTTCGCCATATTTTTCCCTCAGCGCCTGCATGCCCATCATATCCAGCATTGGATCCATAGAGAGTTGCAGCGTGCGCTGTGTTAACCCGTCCAGCGCAGGCAGCGGCGGCAGAGAGGCCAGCGTGTCCGGCAGCGTGCCGGAGGCGGCGACTTGCAGCGGCTGGATATGCAGCACAGGATGCGGCTTGTCGAATGGCGCAACGGTCATGCCCATCTGTTTTACCGGCAGCGTTACGATATCGAACGGTTTGCCATCGCGCGTGTCCACCAGCACCTCAAAACGCTCGCCCATGAGCATCGGCAGCTCGCTCACTTTAACCGGCTCACTCAACAGACCGCCATCGCTCGCCACCACATATAAAGGGCGTTTATCGCTGGCGGCAAAATTGAGCGAGCGCGCGTTACAGCCGTTTAACAGGCGCAAACGCAGCCAGCCGCGTGGCGCAGCGTGCTGCGGATAGATTGCACCGTTAGTGAGCAGCGTATCGCCAAACCAGCCCACGGCGGCACTCATCACATCTAATTGATAGTCGATTTCCCCCCGCGGGGTAAATTTTTTGTCCTGCACGATAACCGGCACATCATCGATGCCCCACTGTTTTGGCAGACGCAGCAGGCGACTGTTCGCGTCCTCAATCAGTACCAGCCCCGCCAGCCCCATCGCGACCTGGCGCCCGGTTTTGCCATGCTGATGCGGGTGAAACCAGCAGGTTGCGGCCTGCTGCGTCGGGGTAAAACTCACCGCACGGCTGCCGCCCGCTTTGATAATCCCCTGCGGGCCGCCGTCCACCTCGCCGGGCACTTCAAGGCCGTGCCAGTGCACGGTGGTTTCTTCAGAGAGCCGGTTATAGATCTCGACATTCACCTCTTTCCCCTGCGACAGCTGCAGTGCCGGTCCCAGCAACGCGCCGTTATACCCCCAGGTCGCGGCCTTTTTGCCGGCAAAAGTGGTTTCACCCGCCTGCACCACCAGCCGTATGCGGCTTTGCGCGTCCGGAGCCAAAAGAGGCGGAACAGGCAGCGCGGGGCGCTGTGCGGCAAACAGCGAGCGGCTCCACAGCGGTAGCGCGCTCGCCACGGTAAGGGCGGCGGAATATTTTAAAAACTCTCGACGTTGCATGGGTATTTCCTTATTCGTTGCAGGTTCTTTTCAGCTTAAACCTTTCCCCTGCCGGAAGGTCAAGCAAACCAGGAATAATAAATATCGTCGCCCATTCACGAGTGTGCTAACGTTTAAATTCCGTCATCCTGTGGTAGAGAGAATGAAGACGTTTTTCAAAACCGTAATCCTTGGCAGCCTGCTGGCTGTCTCCGTTAACAGTTATGCGCTGAGTGAATCCGAAGCTGAAGATATGGCCGATCTCACTGCAGTCTTCGTTTTTCTGAAAAATGATTGCGGCTACAATGACTTACCCAATGGGCAGATTCGTCGTGCGCTGGTGTTTTTTGCCCAGCAGAATCAGTGGGATCTTAGCAATTATGACTCATGGGATATGAAATCATTGGGCGAAGAGAGTTATCGCGACCTCAGTGGCATCGGTATTCCCACGGCAAAAAAATGCAAAGCTCTGGCGCGTGATTCCTTAAGCCTTCTCGCCTACGTGAAATAACCCCTTCCCTGTCCTTTAGCAATTAAGCCGCAACGTATCCGTACCTGGCGTGGTTGACGCTGGTCGTGCATCATCGCGCAGACCGGGCTATGATGTTGCGCTTGCTTTTCGCGGATGTTAACAAAGGAGCTGCCAATGGCTAAAACCCCGGTATGGCAAGAAACGCTGCACGATCAGTTTGGTCAATATTTTGCCGTTGATAACGTGCTTTATCATGAGAAAACCGATCATCAGGATCTGATAATCTTTGAGAACGCTGCTTTTGGCCGCGTGATGGCGCTGGACGGTGTGGTACAAACGACCGAGCGCGATGAGTTTATCTATCACGAAATGATGACCCACGTCCCACTGCTGGCGCACGGGCATGCGAAACATGTGCTGATTATCGGCGGCGGCGATGGCGCTATGTTGCGCGAAGTCACCCGCCACAAAAATATCGAAACCATCACGATGGTTGAAATCGACCAGGGCGTGGTCTCTTTTTGCCGCCAGTACTTACCCAAACATAACGCTGGCGCGTATGACGACCCGCGTTTCAACCTCGTCATTGATGATGGCGTCAAGTTTGTTAACAGCACGACGCAAACGTTTGATGTGATTATTTCAGACTGCACTGACCCGGTCGGCCCCGGCGCGAGCCTGTTTACCTCGGACTTTTACGCCGGCTGTAAACGTTGCCTGAACGCGGGCGGCATTTTTGTCGCGCAAAATGGTGTCTGTTTCCTGCAACAGGACGAAGCGGTCGACAGCTATCGTAAGCTGAACCACTACTTTGATGATGTCAGTTTTTACCAGGCTGCGGTGCCAACTTACTATGGCGGCATCATGACATTCGCCTGGGCGACCGATAACCCGGCGCTGCGCACGCTCTCGACTGAAATTATCGCCGCCCGTTTCCATAACGCTGCGCTGAGCTGCCGTTATTACAATCCGGCCATTCATACGGCAGCATTTGCTTTGCCGCAATATTTACAGGACGCCCTGACCCCTAAGGAGGTGAGCTAATTGAAAAAGCTTAAACTACATGGCTTTAACAACCTGACGAAAAGCCTGAGTTTTTGTATCTACGATATCTGTTACGCCAAAACTCCCGAAGAGCGCGACGGCTATATCGCCTATATTGATGAGCTATATAACGCCAATCGTTTAACAGAGATCCTCACGGAAACCTGCAATATCATTGGCGCCAATATTCTGAATATCGCCCGCCAGGATTATGAGCCGCAAGGCGCAAGCGTCACCATTCTGGTCAGTGAAGAACCTGTCGACCCGCACCTTATCGACAACACCGAGCATCCCGGCCCGCTGCCCGAAACCGTTGTGGCGCACCTGGATAAAAGCCATATCTGCGTACACACCTATCCGGAAAGCCACCCGGAAGGCGGCCTGTGTACTTTCCGCGCCGACATTGAAGTCTCAACCTGCGGGGTTATCTCTCCGCTGAAAGCGCTGAATTACCTTATCCATCAGCTGGAGTCGGATATCGTTACCGTGGATTATCGCGTGCGTGGCTTTACCCGCGACGTCAACGGGATGAAACATTTCATCGATCACGAAATCAATTCGATCCAGAATTTTATGTCTGATGATATGAAATCCTTGTATGACATGATGGATGTGAATGTTTATCAGGAAAATATTTTCCACACCAAAATGCTGCTTAAAGAGTTCGACCTTAAGCACTACATGTTCCATACCAAACCGGAAGATTTAACGCCACAGGAGCGTGAAGAGATAACCGCTGCGCTGTGGAAAGAGATGCGCGAGATTTACTACGGCCGCAATATTCCGGCCGTGTAACCGACAGGGAGCAAGGAGGCTCCCTGATTAACGCTGTTTGAGAAATTCGCGATAGGCATTCACGACTTGCAGAAAATCCTCGACGCCACACAGCGACAGGCTCTCTTCATCGTAGTAACTCATGCCTTCTTCCATCTCGTCGCCGGAAAATGCCAGCTGATTAGCGCGCACCATCACTTCTTCGCCATCCAGCCACAAGGTGTATTCATGCCCGGCGCGCTGCCATGAGCGCTCGCTGCCTTTCACGGTTTTTGCCGCCTGCTCCACTTCGTCGAGCAAGGCCAGGTTCTCTTTGACTTCTTCGTTAAACCAGTGCCCAAGCGCTTCATGCCCCATCGACATCCGCACCTTCACCACACCGGTGACATCACGCAAAAATTCGTAATCCATAAACCCTTCCTCATGCCAGCATGCAACCAGCCTATGCTGTAATTATCGCAGCACAATACAGGAAAAAAAGGATCGCAGGCGCCAGCATAGAAAAATATCTTTCAGCGCAATAACAAACGCCCCGCCCGGTTTGATTTTTTATTGATTTATTAACTCTTAAAAAAATTAATTTTATAAATTGTTTATTTTTCCTCTGCCCCTTTCAGTATCTCCCGCCGTCTACCGACGTATTACTTATAACAACAGATTTAATCTTCAGCTCATTGATTCGCTTAAAAAATAACCACCCGAAGTTTTCTGTTTTTCATTATTGGCAGAAAAGGCGGCTGTTTTTTTATTGATCAAAACCCCAGGGAAAAGAGCCATGCAGGTTGGCGTCGATAGTGATACAGGACGTAATGAAATCAAATGAAAAACACTCAGTCGTGGTTTACACCGTTTAAAACAAAAATCATTGCCGGGATGCATATTTTTCTGCAAATAGCCCTTCCCGTGGCCCCCATAGTTAACCCGGTTACCGGACACGCCAAAACGCACGCGGTGGCGCAACCCACCACGGTGTACACATTACGAACGGGGGAAACTGTCGCCTCCGTGGCTGAGAAACACCACCTGAGCGTGCAGTCGCTGCGTGAGTTAAACCAGCTACGCACGTTTGCGCGCGGTTTCGATAACCTGCAAGCCGGTGACGAGCTGGATGTTCCCCGCACGACAGCCAGCACCCCGCACGATATGCTCCCGCCATCTTCACCATCAACGACGCTGCAAACGGCGGCCGGGCTGGTTTCGCGCGTGGCCAGCGCCCGTGACCACGAAGCCATGACATCCACGGTTTTTAGCCTCGCCAGTAATGAAGTCAGCGAACAGATCCAGCGCTGGCTTGAGCAGGTTGGCACGGCGCAAATACAGCTCGCGCTCAACAAAGAGTCCGGGTTAACGAACTCACAGTTCGATATGCTTATTCCTCTGTCAGAGCGCGAAGACCGGCTGTTTTTTTCCCAACAAAGCCTCCACCGTACCGACGATCGCACCCAGGGGAACGTAGGTTTTGGTTATCGCGCATTCCATAACACCTGGATGGTCGGGGGCAACACCTTTTTTGATTACGACCTGTCGCGCGGCCATAAGCGTATGGGAACAGGCATTGAATACTGGCGCGACTATCTGAAGTTCGGCGCAAACAGCTACCTGCGCCTGAGCAACTGGCAAAACTCGCCCGACAGGCAAGATTACACAGAGCGTCCGGCTAACGGCTGGGATATCCGTGCTCAGGCATGGCTGCCTGCGCTGCCGCAACTGGGCGGAGAACTTATTTACGAACAATACTACGGTCAACAGGTCGCGCTCTTTAGCAAGGACAACCACCAGCGCAATCCGCACGCTATCACCGTCGGGGTTAATTACACCCCCTTCCCTTTGCTGACGCTCAACGCGGCACGAAGCCTGGGAGCATCCGGGCGCGGCGACACGCGTGTAGGCATTCAGTTGCGTTATCAGCCGAACGAAACCTGGCGGCATCAGACCGACCCCGCTGCCGCTCAGCAGATGCACAGCCTGGCAGCAGACCGGCACGCGCTGATTGAGCGTAACAACCAGATAGTGCTCAATTACCGTAAAAAAGTGGTGATTCGCCTGCAAGCCGCTCCCCTGGTCACCGGCTATGCGGGTGAGGAAAAACCGCTCGGTGTGGTGGTAAACAGCCAGTACGGGCTGGATAAAATTAACTGGTCGGCTGCGGCGCTGGTGGCGGCAGGCGGGGAAATCGTGCAGAAAAGCGCTGCCGATTACAGCGTTATTCTGCCGGATTATCAAACCGAACCCGGCAGCAGCAATACCTACACTCTGCGCAGTGTGGCGGTGGACAAACAGGGCAACACTTCCCCTGCGGCAGAAACCCAGGTGACGGTAGTCCAGGGCACCATCAATACGACAACGAGTCTCTTTATCCCTGCGCACAGCCAGTTGCTGGCAGATGGCAAGACGCAGCTACAGCTGGTGCTGAAAGTGAATGATAGCCTGGGTAAACCTGTCGATATCCCTGAAGAAGATATCAGTATCGAAAAAGTCGCCAAATTACGGGGCAACATCACCTCAACGATCAGTTCCTTCACCCGCCGCGCACCCGGCGAGTACGTCGCCACGCTGACGGCAGGCACGCGCCCTGAAAACTTTACGCTGACTCCGTTCGCCCGCAACAGACGCTTTGCAGCGGCAAATATCATCCTGACCGAAGATAACGCCAGCGCGCGGATCCGCAAAAGCGATCTGATCGTCGTTAAGGACAATGCAAAAGCCGATGGTATCGACACGAATAGCATCAAGGCAACGGTGACAGATATTCACGGCAACGTCCTGGCGGATCAAACGGTAAGTTTCAGCGCTGATAATGGCGCGACGATTATCAGCAGCGGCACAACCGGGGACGATGGCAGCGTCACCGCCACGCTTACCAATACCACCGCCGGGCAAAGTAACATCACGGCGACTGTGAATACTCACACACAGCACCAGGCGCTGACCTTTGTCGCCGACAGTGCGACGGCGCAGATAGCGAGCGGCCATCTGGTGGTTATAAAAGATAACGCGAAGGCGAACGGTGTTGATGAGAACAGCGTAAAAGCGACGGTGACGGATGCCGAGGGTAATCCTCTTGCGGGCCAGGTGGTACGTTTTAGCGCAGACAATGGCGCAACCATTACCGCCAGCGGCACGACCGGCAGTGACGGCAGTGTCACCGTGACACTCACTAATACCTCCGCCGGGCAAAGTAGTGTTATAGCGACCGTTAACGGTAGTGTGCAGCATCAGATGCTGACCTTTGACGCAGACAGTTCAACGGCGCAGATTGCCAGTGGCGATCTGGTGGTGGTCACAGACAGTGCCAGGGCGAACGGTATTGATACCAACACGGTTAAAGCGACGGTGACGGATGGCTACGGCAACCGGGTCGCAAATTTTCCGGTGGATTTCTCGGCAGATAACAGCGGTACGGTGGCGGCAACGGGCACAACGGATGCTTCGGGCGAAGTGATCATGGTTATCACCAGTACGAAGGCCGGGCAGAGTACCGTTACCGCAACGGTTGATACCAGCACGCAGCGCCAAACGTTGAGCTTTGTGGCTGACGATGCGACAGCACAAATTGCTGCCGGGGATCTGGTGGTAATAAAAGACACGGCGAAGGCCAACGGTGTTGATGCGAACAGCGTGAAAGCGACGGTAACAGATGTACACGGCAATCTCTTACCCGGTCAAAGGGTGAGCTTCCACGCAGACAACAGCGCAACCATCGCTGCCAGTGGCACCACGGGCAGCGATGGTTCGGTCACCGTGACGCTGACCAGTAAAAAAGCCGGAGCCAGCAAGGTCACCGCGACGATCAACGGCAGCAGTCAGAGCCAGACGCTGAGCTTTGTCGCCAACGCCGGTACCGCGCGGATTATCAGCGGGGATCTGCTGGTGGTCAGCAATAATGCACTGGCCAACGGCAGCGCCAGCAACAGCGTGAAAGCCACGGTGCGCGACGAGCACGGTAATATTCTGTCCGGTCAGAAGGTGAGTTTCACCGCGGACAACAGCGCAAGCATCGCCGCCAGCGGTACCACCGGCAGCGACGGTTCGGTCATCGTGACGCTGACCAGCAAAAAAGCCGGAGCCAGCAGGGTCACCGCAACAATCAACGGCAGCAGTCAGAGCCAGACGCTGACCTTTGTCGCCAACGCCGGTACCGCGCGGATTATCAGCGGGGATTTGA